>JAERRX010000066.1 GCA_016735225.1 Sulfurimonas sp.
AGCAAAGCTCTTAGAAATATAGCATTTAATGACGATGATTTAATTCAATACAAATCAGAAGTTATAGTTAAGATGTTTGAGAAGAAAGTTGCTAATAGTATTAAGGGAAAAGCTAAAGCTATGGTAGTAGCTTCATCAAGACCAGCGGGACTAAAATATTTTCAAAATCTAAAAACAATTTTTAAAGAGAAAAAATTACCATATAAAGTATTATTTGCATTTAGTGATTATTCAGACCCTATGAGTGGTGAGAGTATAGAAGAAGTTAAAATTAATGAGCTTGATACACTCCATAAAAATAAAGTTATTGAAGATGTATTTGAACTAGATGAGTATCGTATATTAGTTGTTGCCAATAAGTTTCAAACTGGATTTAATCAACCTTTGTTATCTGCAATGTTTTTAGACAAATCTGTCAATGGTGTTAATGCTATACAAACTGTTTCAAGATTAAATAGAAAGCATACCGATAAAGAACAAGATGATATTCTAGTGGTTGACTTTACAAACAACTCTAAAGAGATATTTAACTCATTTAACAAACATCGACAAGGCTCACCATATACAGAAGAAGAACCTAAAGTTGAAGTACTAGAGAAGTTATATACTGAGATAGATGATTTGAATATATTTACACTAGAAGAGATTACTAATTATGTGGAGCAATATATTGAAACAGAGACAGAAGCACGAAAGCGAAACTCTATAAGTGATGCCAACTTAAGCAATACTAACCAAAAGTATAAAGCACAATTTGAAGCAAAAATATCAGATATAGAAGAAAGAAAAGGATATGTATCTCTACTAAATAGATATATCAAACATTACTATTTTATAGCACAATTTTTTGAGTTAAGAAAAGAGTTAAATAACTTTGTAGTATTTGCTGAAACGATAGGACAACTACTTTTAAGTAAAGGGAAAATATCTGACCTTATAAAATTTTTACAAAAAGTAGAACTATCAAAAGGTGCTGTAAAATTCATTGGTAATACTGAAAATAATGGACAAAAAATTAGCACAAGAAAAGGTGGTGGTGGAGGTAATAGGGAGGTTCCAAAAAGTACTATTGAAACAGCACTTGAAAATATAATTGAGAAGTATCAAATTAATAAAGATGAAGCTATTATCATTAAAGAGATATGTGAAGAAGTTTCAGAGAAAGAAGAGATAAAAACTAAAGTAGTTCAAAATAAAGACAATGAAATGTTTTTACAACAGTTTGAACCAAATGAGATACAGCAACAGATTAGACTTGGGTATGAAAATAGAGATATGTGGGATACACTCACAAATGATATGTACATCGGACAAGGTGGAATTATCTCTTTAATGGGGAAAACTGTTGTTAATCATATAGTTTCGATGGTGGCTTAAAATGAAAAAACTAAACCTTAACACTACAAAAGAGTATGAAAGTTTTATAATAGATATCAAAAAACAGATAGAAATATCTCAAACAAAAGCTATAACTAAAGTAAATCAAGAGCTCATAATGATGTATTTCAATATAGGTAAAATCATATCTGTTAAGCAAGAAAAACTTGGCTGGGGTGCAAAAGTTATAGATAATCTAAGTCATGATATAAAAGTTTCATTTCCTCAATTAGATGGATTTTCGACTAGAAATATAAAAAGAATGGTACGATTTTACAAAGAATACATAAAAGTGCCACCAGCGGCGGCACAATTAAGCAATGAAAAAATGCCACCATTAGTGGCACAAACTCCTTGGACACATATTAGAGAAAGAGAGCTTACAGAAGTTTTACCAAAAGAGTTTGAATCAAGTTTGCCAACTATTGAGATGATAGAAGAAGAGTTGAAAAATAGATTTGAAGATAAAAAATGAACCTACCAAAAAATCAATTTAATAACTTTATAAATGTTGTCATAACGGCAAACAAAGAGATAATAGAGCTTTTGGAAAATGGCTCTAGCGAAGAGTTTCACCAGAGTATCTCTTTGGGTGCTGGTGGAGATGTTAGTAGTAGGATTGACTTGCTTGCTGAAGAGATTTTTATAAAGCATTTGAGTGAGTTTGGTAATATCTACTCTGAAGAGTGTGGGTTTATAGATAATCAAAAGAGTGATGAGATAGTGATAGACCCTATCGATGGGAGTGATAATTTTGCTTCAAATTTGCCGTATTATGGGACTTCTGTTGCTTTGAAAAGAGATGGGAAGTGTATTGCAGCAGTAGTTGTCAATCTTGCAAATGGTGAGATTTTTATAAAAGATGAGAGTATTTTTAAAAGAGCAAATTTAAAAAACATGGAGTTTAAAAATGTACAGAAAAATAGCTACTCAAAACTTGGACTTTTTGAGCGAGCTTATGACTCCAAAGGAACTTCCGAAAAGATGAGAAAATATGGTATGAAGTACCGCAGTCCTGGGGCTTTTGCTTTATCTTTGGCTTATGCACATGATGTTGATTTTGTTCTTTTTGAGGGTAAGATTAGAGAGTATGACATAGCAGCTGGGCTATACATGTGAGAAGATTTGCATGTAGAAAAAACAGAAGATTTACTGCTTGTAAGCCAAAATAAGGAAATTTTTGATAAAATACTCCAATTTATATAACTTAAAGGAGATATTATTATGAATTTCAGTGAACTTTTCGGTAACTTTCGTAAAAAGCAATCCTCTCCAAAAGAAGCTCCAAGCCACTGGATAAAATGCCCTGATTGTCAATCGTTAATGTACTTCAAAGAGATTGAGCATCTGTTTAATGTCTGCCCAAAATGTGGACATCATATGCGAATAACAGCACAACAAAGAGTAGATCTGATATGCGACGAGGGTACTTTTACTGAGTTTGATACATCTCTAGCTCCAGTTGATCCTCTAAAATTTGTCGATAAAAAATCATACAAAAAGCGTATCGCTGAAGCACATGAAAAAACTGGTCGCATGTCTTCTGTTATAAGCGGAAGCTGCTCTATAGACGGTATCAATGCACAGCTAGTTGTATTTGATTTTAAGTTTATGGGGGGCAGTTTAGGTTCAGTTGAGGGTGAAAAGATAGTGAGAGCTATAAGCCGTGCTATCAAGAACAAAGAAGGACTTGTGATCGTGAGTGCAAGTGGTGGGGCTAGGATGCAAGAGAGTACTTTTGCACTGCTTCAGATGTCAAAGACTTCGTGTGCTTTGACTAAGCTTAGTGATGCTGGGCTTCCTTTTGTTTCGGTTTTAACAGACCCAACGATGGGTGGTGTTAGTGCAAGTTTTGCTTGGCTAGGAGATGTTATCATAACTGAACCTGGGTCACTCATAGGGTTTGCAGGGCAGAGAGTTATCAAGCAGACTATAGGTGCGGATCTTCCTGAGGGGTTTCAAAGAGCGGAGTTTTTGCTTGAGCATGGTTTGATTGATATGATAGTTCAAAGAGGCGATATGAAAAAGTGTATATCTGATATGCTGACTTTTTTTGGAAAGAACTACAAAAAAGATGACTATAAGCTGAAGATAAAAGCTTCATAAGATGAAACTATATGCTCTTTTGGATTTTGAAACTCTTCTTAAAAAAGAGTGGACGATAGAGAGATTTGTCTCCTCTTGTGAAGCTCTACATGTAGAGATAATTCAGTATAGAGATAAAAAGGGAGACAATCAGCGAAAAAAAGAGAATCTAAAAGAGATAAAATCGCTTTGTGATATAACTCTTTTGGTCAATGATGATGTAGATTTGGTAGAGTTTTGTGATGGCTTACATGTAGGGCAAGAGGATTTGGAAAAGTTATCTATATCTAAACAAGAAGCTGTTTTGAAAATCAGAGAAAAGATAGGAAAAAAAGTTTTAGGAATCTCTACTCACAACAAAGAGGAGATTTTAGAAGCAAACACTCTTGATGTCGATTATGTGGGACTAGGAGCATACAGAACAACTAGCACAAAAGTTGATGCAACTGTTTTAAAAGAGAGTCTAAGTAGCTTAGCGAGACTCTCTTCTAAACCAGTTGGTGCGATTGGTGGAGTTAGAGTAGATGATGAGATTGATGGTGTTATGTATGCTGTTGTAGGAAGTGACTTGTATGAATATTAAAGTCTTTAGCATAGAGAAGAGTGGTGATAATTACATAGATGCACTTAATAGCGAGTTTATGAAGATGATTTCCAAGAGTGCTTCTGTAGAAGATGTTGTTCTTTTTAACAAAAACATTGCTAAAGCCCAAGTAAAAGGGGTCAGCGAGGCTAAAGAGTCATACAGTAAAACTTATGAACCATATCTAAAGGGGTACAGTATCGCTTTAGATGTCGAAGGAAAACAGTGCGATAGTTTTGAGTTTAGTAAAATCTTTGATAATGAGATAAATATTAACTTTTTTATTGGCGGTGCTTATGGTTTTAATAGAGAGTTTTTAGATAAAACTCAAAAAGTTATAAGTTTAAGCAGATTGACATATGCCCATAAGATAGCTAAAACTGTTCTGTATGAGCAGATTTACAGAGGGCTTTGCATCAAAAACAATCACCCTTACCACAAGTAAGGCGACTAAGGAAAAAGAGCGATGAGAGATAGTGATTTAAGATACTTTGAAAGTTTACTCTTAGATAGAAGAGTTCAGATAAAGAAAAATATCGATGATGCATCAAGAGAGATAGCAACACTGAAAAACGATGATGTTGGCGATGAAGCGGATCATGCTTCTGTAAGTAATGACCGTATGATAGAACAAGCCATAAGTGCACAGCAGTCTCGTGAGCTAGTTGAGATTGATTTTTCACTTAGCAAGATAAAGAGTGGTGGGTATGGTGTATGTGATATGTGTGAGGAAGATATTAGTTTTCAAAGACTAAAAGTAAAACCTTATGCAAAATATTGTATAGTTTGTAGAGAGATAATAGAAAAACAAAATAGATAAGGGGGCATAGTATGGGGATTAAACGATATATTCTTTTAACAGTGGTTTATATGTTGGCTGTAGGTCTGTATGTATATAGTTTTAACGGGGAGATGTACACATTAAGTGTTTATACATTTTCGCAGGAATTGCCGATCGCACTTTGGATTGTTTTGCCTACGATTGTGCTTTTTATTGCTTCAATCACACACATGGTGTACTATAGTTTGAAAGATTTTTGGAAAGAGAGATCTATAACTAAAGATTTTGATAACTTTAAAACTGCACTTAGTGAAAAAGTTGTGGGTGAAGATAGTGCTGTGCAGTATAAGACAGAATTTTTTCAGTTTATAGGCAAGAGCATGAAGATGCTAGAGTATAAAGAAATCGATGATTTTGTTAGTGAAGATGAGAAGGTAGAACAGAGCCGTCAATTGATAAAAAAACTAAATAGTGGAAAGATAGTAGAACTCAAGAAGTATAGACTCTCTTCGCAGAACAGACTACTAGAACAGAACGAACTCAACAAGCTTCAAGAGGATCATAGATATGCTTCAACGATACTAAAAGAGTGCAAAGATGACAGTAGCGAACTGTGCCAAAAGGCATATAACGAGTATATCCAATATGCTAGTTATGTCGATATCAAGAAGCTGGATTTTACTCCAACAAAAGAGATGTTTAGAGTCTTGATGGATAGATACTTTAAGGAGGAGGGGAGTGTTGCTATTAAGATTAGTTTTGATGAGATTCAAGAGTTATTTATGAGGTTTAAAGCAAATCGTGAAGACTACTTAGAACTCGCTTGTGAGATAAAAACAAAACTTGAGCCAGATTCTCTTATAGAGCTTTTTGAAAAACTCTATAACTCTGAGGAGCATCCTGAAGCATTTGATGCTTATTTGTATGTTCTTTATGAGCTACAGATGATAGACAAGATAAGAGAGATACTAGAAAATACTGATGAAGATGAGTTTGTGAAGTGGAAAACAATCCTTTTTCTAAGAGACAATGGCAGAAATGTTGATAGTGGAATCTTTCTAAGACTATAGACTTTGAAAACAATCGACTTTAAAAAGGGCATAATCGCCCTTGCCCCACTCGCAGGATACACCGACCTCCCTTTTCGTAGTGTTGTCAAAAAGTTTGGAGCAGACTTGACTTTTTCAGAGATGATAAGCTCCAATGCTCTCCAACATAACTCTAAGAAAACATTTAAAATGCTCGAAAAATCCCCACTTGAAACCCCCTACATAGTGCAGATTGCAGGAAGTGATTTGGTTGCTATTCGTGATGCGGTCGAGATTTTAAATGATATTGAAGGCATAGATGGGATTGACCTCAACTGCGGTTGTCCTGTGCCAAAAGTAGTCTCTCAAAGCTCTGGTTCATCTCTGCTTTTAGACTTACCTCGCTTGGCAAAAACAGTTGAGACTATCAAAAAGTATTCAAACAAGCGATACACAAGTGCAAAAGTGAGGCTTGGTTTTAGCGAAAAAATCCCCAAAGAGATTGCAAAAGCAGTTGAGGGGAGTGGGGTAGATTTTATGAGCGTGCATGGTAGAACTCGTGCAGGAGCATACAAGGCTGCTGTAGATTATGAAGCGATTGGCATTATCCAGCAGAGTGTAAACATACCAGTTTTAGCCAATGGTGACATAACTAGCTATGAAAAAGCGATGGAAGTAAAAAAGATAACTGGTTGTGACTCTCTTATGATAGGGCGAGGTGCGATTGGAAATCCATGGATATTTTATGAGCTAAAACATGGAAAAGAGTCAGTAGATAATGCCCTTAAAGCCAAAATCATACTAGAACACTAC
>JAERRX010000017.1 GCA_016735225.1 Sulfurimonas sp.
ATATTCTAAAGTATACATAGGAGAATTAGTTATGCAAATAGCAGTAAATATTCAAAATGAGACAATAGCACAAAAAGTTTTATGGATGCTAGAACATTTTAAAAATGATGGTGTAGAAGTTATAAAACTAGACAGTGCAGATGATGAAATAATAAATAACTTCAAAGATGGACTAAATGAACTAAACCTTATAAAGAAAGGGACATTAACTTCAAGACCAGTTCAAGAGTTTTTGAATGAGCTTTAAAATTGAAACGATTCCTAGATTTGAAAAAGATGTTAAAAAACTAAGGAAAAAATTTCCTAAAATAAAAAATGACCTATCTCAACTTATAAATGAGTTGTCATTGAACCCAGAATTTGGAACAGGTTTAGGAGAAAATATTTTTAAAGTAAGATTCCAAAACTCCTCAATTCCAACAGGAAAAAGTGGAGGATTTAGAATAATCACTTACTATAAAACTGATGATACTTTATACCTAGTTACACTCTATTCAAAAACTGAACAAGACAATATTTTAACAGAAAAATTAAAGAAAATTATTCAAGAAGAAGTAGGAAAACATTAATATTAAAGAAGCATAAACCTAACAAAACATAGCAAGAAAATATGTTCCCTTAGCCGAAAAAACATCAACTTGTTTGAAAACTTTGTTATCATATCAAATATACAAGAGTTTGAGAACAAGGGAACATATTTTTGTACTCGACCGTTAAACTCGCATATAAATATTTATCTGCTATAATTGCTTATAAAAGATTTCAAATTTGATTTTGCTAAACTTAACGATTCTATTCCTATGATAGACTTTTTAGAAACCCTATCAATAAAAGAAAGAGCCTTAATATATAAGAATATGCAAAAGCTTGTTGAGTATAAAAATAATAATTTCAACTTATCAGATAAATTTACAAAACATTTGCGAGATGGTATTTTTGAATTAAAAGTTGATTTACAAAATACAACTTCAAGAAGTCTATATTTTTATGAAAAAAACTCAAAAAGCACCATCAAAAGAGATACTAAAAGCTATAAAAATAATGGAGGCATACAAAAATGAATAATGCAGATAAATATTTTGAACAACAAAAACACAATACAGAATTTACTCAAAGCTACAATGAAATAACACAACAGGTTGATATTGAATGGGAACTAGAAAGAGTAAAAAAACATATTGAAAATAATGATGCAAAAAAAACAATTCTTCAAGAGATAGAAAAATTACAAAACTTCATACATCAAGCTACATTTGTACCACGAAACGAGTTAGCAGTTTAACAAAACAGGGTGGGTTACTACAACTGTAACTTTTTATTATAATGGCAAAAAAATTGAATCAAGAGAGACTTTATAATGATTAAAAATATATCTTTGAATATTCATTTAGATTATGGAAAAGCAGGAACAGGCGAAATGTTTCAAATTGCTTCAATAGAGAATAGTGAAACAAATAAAGACTTTACAAACCTTATTGATGTTGGTGAACATCATGATGACATAAAAGAAGTCATAGAAGAGATATCTGAAAAACTTGAAATATCAATTGATTGCATAGATTATGATATAGTTTAAAATAAACTCTGTTTACATATTTTTATATTTCTTTTACCCATATATTTGATATAATATTTTATGAAAAAAACAATTAAATATACAGATGGAGAAATTGGAAATATACATATTATTGAAGATTTCTTACCGTCTCCTCAAGAATTGGTATTTAAAGAAGAAAATACAAAGATTACTATCTCTCTAACAACAGAAACCGTTGATTTTTTTAAAGATGAAGCAAAAAAAACATCATACTCAATATCAAAAAATGATTCGTAATCTTTTAGACCTTTATGTATCTAAGCAAGTTCGGATATAACTGTGCAATACTGTTTATGATTTTTGTTGCTGTCATATTCTCTATCTACGATATGTACTATCTTTTTATATGTTTTAAATATATCTACTTACTTCAAATCTTCATCTTTTTTATACATAAAACCAAAGGGTATCCTGACTATTTCAGGTTTATACCCTGTATATCCACCCCATACAGCGACTATTCCTAAGCTTAGCCAGATAGGAGCTCCTAAAAGATTTGCACCAAAATAAAGAGTTAGACTAACACCAACTATGATGAGAAAATCCACCATAGTATCTACAACTTTTGTACTTTTTTTTGGCTTATGAATATTGTTTGCTGGTTTTCTTTTTGACAATCTATTTCCTTATTTTTCTAAAATATCAAGTATTTTAACTATTTTGCATATTGGATAGCTCTACTCTCTCGTATAACATTTACTTTTATTTCACCGGGGTATTGAACCTTTTCTTCTATCTCTTTTGCTATCTCGTTTGACATCAAAACTGATTCGTCATCATTTATCAAACTAGCATTAACTATTACTCTAACTTCTCGACCTGCATTTATAGCATAAGCCTGTCTTACTCCATTGTGTTTAGATGCTATCTCTTCTATCTGTGTCACTCTTTTTAAGAAGCTTTCTAAGACTTCACGCCTTGCTCCGGGCCTTGCAGCGGACAGGGCATCTGCTGCACATACTGCCGCACACTCTATGGAGTTTATCTCTTCATGTCCATGATGGGCATATATAGCATTTATGATGATTTTATCTTCATCATAACGCTTACACAAAGAAGCACCTAGGTCTATATGGTTTCCATCATGTTCGTGAGTTAAAGATTTTCCTATGTCGTGAAGAAGCCCCGCTCTTTTTGCTAGCCTCACATCTCCATCCATCTCAGCTGTCATAAGCCCAGCAAGATGAGAAACTTCAAGTGTATGAGCTAAGGCATTTTGACCATAACTAGCACGGTATCTAAGTTTACCTATAAGCTTCATCAGTTCTGGATGCATCACTCCAACATCCATATCTGCTACTATCTCTTCGCCTTCACTCAAGATAGCAGCTTCAAACTCATCTTTTACCTTAGTAAATATCTCTTCTATTCTTGCAGGTTGTATTCGCCCATCTTCTATAAGAAGCTCTAAAGTTTTAGTAGCGATAGCTCTACGATAAAGGTTAAAACTACTTATAAGTATGGCATTTGGAGTATCATCAATAATAATATCAACACCCATCAAAGTTTCTAAAGCTTTGATATTTCTGCCCTCTTTTCCAATGATTCTACCCTTTAGCTCATCATTGTTTAGATGCACAAGAGAGGTCAATCTCTCAGATGCAAAGTCACCAGCAAAACGACTTGTAGCAACACTTATGATGTAGTTGGCTTTTTTCTTCGCCTCTTTTTTCGCTTCATTTTCATAACGCCTAACTATATGTGCTATATCTCCTCGTGCTTTTTCTTCTATATTTTTTAGTAAAACACCTTTAGCTTCATCTTGGGTCATACCTGCACTATGCTCTATAGCATGCAAAGCCTCATCAATCTTTTTTTCATAACTTTCTTTTAAAGATATTATTGATTTTTCATTTCTTTGTATATCAATCTTTTTTACCTGCATAGCTTTAGCTTCGTTGTTTATTCTTTTTTCTTCACCCTGTTTATAGCGTTTAAAACTATTTTCTTTTCTGATCATATCATCTTCTCGTTGATGTAGATCCGCCTTGGCTCTGTCTTTTGCACTCTCATAATATTTTGTAGCTTCAAGCTCAATCTCTTTTGATTTGAGGTTTGATTTGTGCAAAAGGTGTTGTGCTTCATTTTCTATAACACTTGCTTTTGCCTTTGCCTTTTCTACATATATATCAAAATTAGCATTTGTAATTTTTTTAGAGATTAAAAATCCGACAAGCCCACTTACAGTAGCTAAACCGCCACCTAGTAGAACTTCATTTATCATTTTTTTCCTATTTTAAGCCTATTGTACTCTTTAGGTTCAATGGCATTTTTTGGTGTTAAAAGTAGATCACATTTGATATCATAAGAGTCACAAATATTTTCTTTTGTAAAACAGGTTTGAGCCTGTACAAAAATCGTATATGGTCTCTTTTTTAACTTGGAAAAGAAACGATCATACATCCCTTTTCCAAAACCTACTCTTTGCATCTTAGTAGTTGCAATACCAACCGCAGGCACTATGGCTATATCTATTTTATTTATATTTCTTATAGTGTTTCCCGCTTCATAAATTCCAAAATTCTTTTTTTTAAGCGGCAGTCTAAATGGTACTATCTTAAAGCTTGAATCTTGCATAAATGGTATTAGTATTTCACAATTTTTACGCATCTTGTTGAGTGTTTTTCTTATGTCTGCTTCAAATGGCAGAGGATAATAAAACAAAATTCTTGCATTTTTAACATTATTTAATTCTAACATCAATTGCTTATTTATCATAGCATTACGATAAAACCTGCTCTCTTTTGGAGCATTTTTCATCTTTTTTAGACAATTTTTTCTAAATATTGATTTTGTAAGAGGCATATAAAAACTTTCCGTTATAATTTCGTATTATTTTACTATAAAAAACAAAACAAAGGCACTCTATGTTTAAAAACTTTACACTTTCACTCGTTTTAGCATCCACATTTCTCTTTTTAGCTTGTAGCAATGACAAAATCGAAGATGCTAACAGTATGATCTCTAAAGACGAATATATATTAACCTCACTTGAGAAAAAACAATATACCGTAAAAAAAGAGGATTCAGGATTTTTGCTAAAAGGGGCAGAGGGTAAAGTTGTGATATTTGATATATTTGCAACTTGGTGTCCGCCATGTCGTGGAGAAGCTACTCATCTAAGCTCACTTCAAGAAAAGTATAAAGATGACTTGATTATCATAGGGATTAGCATCGAAAACAATATCTTAGATGCTAAACTTCAAGACTTTAGAAGAAGGTACGATGCAACATATATGCTTGTAAACTCTAAAACAAACCGCACTCTAGCAGATGCCATAGTTAGTGAACTAGATCTAGGAGAAAGATACCCTATACCTATAATGGCAGTTTATAAAGATGGCAAATATATAAACCATTTTATAGGTGCGACAGAAGAAGAGTTGATAGAAAGCGATATCAAAATAGCTTTAGGTAGATAGGTTTTAATATATGCTAGGCTTTATTAAAAAATCATTATCAAAAACAGCAGATGCTATAAAAAGTGTTGTACCAAAAAAGAAGATAATCTTCACAAAAGATGAACTTGAAGAGATACTACTAGAAGCAGATGTAGAGTATGAACTAGTAGAAATTATCATCGAGCAGACCTACCAAACTAAGATAACTAGAGATATTTTACGCTCTAAACTTTTAGCGACTCTAGCATATACTAGCTATAAAGAACCAGAATATGAAGCTCCTTTTGTAGAGCTTATAGTTGGGGTAAATGGAGCAGGAAAAACAACAACAGTTTCAAAGCTTGCTCAAAAGTATAAAGATGAAGGCAAAAAGGTCATACTAGGTGCAGGAGATACTTTTCGTGCAGCAGCCATAGAGCAACTCACACTTTGGTCTAAAAAGCTAGATATCCCCATAGTTGCATCTTCTCAAGGACATGACTCCTCAGCGGTTGCTTATGACACTATAGACTCAGCAAAATCAAAAGGCTTTGACAATGTCATCATAGACACAGCAGGGCGACTTCACACCCAAACAAACCTAGCAAACGAACTCAAGAAGATCAACCGCATCTGCGAAAAAGCTCACAAAGGCTCACCTCACAGAACTCTCTTAGTTATAGACGGCACTCAAGGAAACTCAGCTATCGCTCAAGCAAAAGCTTTTGATGATATGATAGGTATAGATGGTATCATCATCACAAAACTAGATGGAACCGCAAAGGGTGGCTCTATCTTTTCCATAGCCTATGCTCTTGAACTTCCTATAGTTTATGTAGGAACTGGAGAACAGCCTAAAGACCTAGTTGCATTTGATAAGTATGAGTTTGTAGATGGCTTACTAGATGCCATCTTTGAAGAGGCATCTTAAGAAAAGTAGTTGTAAGTAGTATAGTTTGATGAAAATGGCGAAAAATTATAATAATAACCAATGCAAAAAATCAAAAATGGTATCACTCCTAATAGAAGATATTGAACTCCTTAGAGATACTATTGAGTATACGGACCGATCTTCTACTACGTGATCGCTCTGCTAATGGGCTGCTTCCCGTGGTCGGT
>JAERRX010000089.1 GCA_016735225.1 Sulfurimonas sp.
ATTGTAGCAGTTTAGATATTTTTCTTCTACCCTAGCATGGCGAAGGAGAGGTATCTTCATACACCTACCCCAAGCAAGATAGCATTTAGCAAGACTAACTCCGTAAGCTCTATGCTAAAACCATAGATATCACCACTAAAACCACCATATCTTTTTATAAAAAATGTTTTTAAAAGATATAAAACAGCTATACTTAAAACAAAAAGCCAAAAACTAAAAAGACTCAAAACCATTACATAGCAAAAAGCTATAAAAACATGAGAACCATGAAGCTCCTCTTTGGCTAAGGTACCCATGCCATTTTTAGAGATATATGGAAAAAAGTATATCGCTAGTACAATATTAAAGCGAGAAAACATAAGAACGATAGGAAGTAGGTAAAAGACCTCAAAAACCATAAAAGTAGATGCTTTTAAAAGTAAAAAAACTATGCTAAATACCATCCCCATACCACCTGCATGAGGGTCTTTCATAACCTTTAGAGCCTTTTGCTTACTAACAAAAAGCCCATCTATCGTATCGCTAAAGCCATCGAGATGCAAAGCACCAGTTAAGACAACTAAGAGTGCAAAGATGATGATACCTAGGTGTGAGCCTGAAAAAAAGTCACTAAGTAAATAGTGTGTAAAGTATAGTAAAAGACCGAGTAAATACCCTACTAAAGGGTAAAACAAAACCGCATAAGCGTTTATACCCTTATAAAAATCATGAACTTTAAAAAAAGGTATGATAGTTAGCATATTGATAGATAGAGCAAAGCCCTTTAGAGCTTTTTTCATTTTATTCTCGTAGAAATTCCAGCGATGTTATGATAAACCTCATCACAATTTTGAGCAATAAGCTGTGATAAAATACCGCTAGCATCTACAAAGTCCCTTGCTAGTTTGTTATCTGCAATAACTCCAGTGCCAACATCATTAAAAACAAAAACTATGGTTTTGTCTAGTTTTAAAACTTTTGTGAGTTCTTTTTTCATAGCATCTAGATTAAAACCATGATAAAACATATTGTTTATCCAAACACTAACACACTCTACTAACACGGAGGAGTTAGTATATTTTATACTTTCATATATCTTTAAGCTCTCTTCTACAGTATAAAACTCATCTCCTCTGCTTTTTTTATGCTCTTTTACCCTCTCTTTCATACCATCATCTAAAAACTCTGTCGTTGCTAAGTATATAGGTTTAGTAGCTGAGAGTTTTAGTATATAGTTTTGAGCATTTATACTTTTACCACTTTTGATGCCACCTATAAAAAGAGCCTTCATCATCACATACTATAGATTAGATGCTCTATGGCTTCTAAAAGTTCTTGGCTTGTTATATTGTTAGTGTTTGCAAAACCTAGAGATGCTCCAGCACCTACACCCTCTTTTGCCTCGCCATCATCATACTTTTTCAAAACAGGTATCTGTGTTTTAGCAAAAGAAAATGATGTATAAACAGCATGAGGGGTGAAGCTTAGTTTTGAGAGTATATTTTTAATGTTAGAATGCTCATCTCTTGCTACCCAAGCTGTTGTAGCAAGGGTAATGTTATCGCATTGTACTCTCATGAGAGTATCTTCTTTTAGTTTATCTGCCATTAAAAAACAAGATGCCATCTGTGTACCTCCTGCTAAAACTATATGAAATCTTCTTGAAGCTTCTACTATAAAACCAGCACAAAAAATAAGCATATTGTCACTAACAATAGATAACTTTTCAAAGTTACTCATATCATCGTTTATAAGAGAAAGAGCCTTATCGATAGTTTGGTTTTTTATATCGCTAGGAGCATTTGAAAAGCTTGAAGAAAAATCATCTCTAAGGTCATAACCTAAGGCTAGAGCAGTTGCAGTGGCTGTTGTTGTGCCTGCTGGGGTACTTTCTCCTAATATAAGATAGTTTCCCTTAAGTTCATAGTTTTTACCAGCTGTCATACCTTTTTTAAAGATCTCTTTAGCATCTATGTTTGCACCTTTTGTAATGGACTCAGATGCACAGATGCCAAAACTTGCAAGTGGAGTGTTTTGAGGCAAGGGGTCAAGCCCAAGGTTTAGTACCTCTATGTGTGAAAAGCCTACAAGGTTGTGAACCGCTCTTGTTATAAGTGCAGGAGTTGGCACACCAGTAGGAGTTTCGGCTAGCTCTGGCATAGAAAAAACCTTTCCATTTGTGATATACTCAGCATCTAGTGTTGGGGTAAGTGGGATCTTCCCAGGGATGCCTGCTTGAGTTAAGCCCTCTATCTCACAAGTTTTTGTCACACTAGCAGCTAGTAAAAAGTCCGCTTTGCCCTCTGGAAGAGAGTC
The DNA here is from genome assembly GCA_016735225.1 of Sulfurimonas sp. GTDB lineage: Bacteria > Campylobacterota > Campylobacteria > Campylobacterales > Sulfurimonadaceae > Sulfurimonas. The sequence continues at coordinate 2,296 of JAERRX010000089.1, forward strand.
TGGAAGATTTGTAAAAACATTTAAAGTTTGCAATCTATTTCCTTCTATTATTATCAATCAATACCTTAGCCAAAAAAAATTAGCTAAAGCAAAGTTATAGTAATATCTTTCTATCATGAAAAAATTACATAAGCAAATATTATCCAAATTAAGTAAAATAGTAGATAAAAGAACTCTACAACAATTAGAAATAATCACAATAGCAATAATGAGTATGACAGAGAGAGTCAAGATGCTAGGGGTCTCCAGATGGGGTGACAGATATAGCTATAAAACAATAGAAAGATTTTTTGATAAAAAATAGATTGGCTAGAGGTAAAATTAGTAAATTGAAAAACAACAAAAGAACTCATACTATTTTATTTTCAACAGACCTCAAACAAAACTTTCAAAAAATTATAGATTATTACTCTTTACGATTTCAGATAGAGTTTAATTTTAGAGATGCAAAACAATATTTTGGATTAGCAGATTCAACTAAGGTCTCAGCTTAATTTTTTGCTATAATACTCTAATAATATCAAGGAACTCTAAAATGAAGTTAAATAGACTACCTATAGACATGTTTGCTCGATGAAAAATAAAAAACTAAGCAATGTATTGTTTATTCCACATGGTGGTGGACCCTTGCCATTACTTGGAGATAAAAACCATCAAGAGATGCTAGAGTTTCTAAAAAGAATCACTCCAACTCTAAGTAAACCCTCTGCCATAGTTATGATAAGTGCGCACTGGGAAGAGGAGGTAGCGACTATCTCAAGTGCTAAGATGCCTCCTCTTATCTATGACTATTATGGTTTTAGTGAAGAATCATACAACATAAAATACCCAGCACAAGGCGACCCACTTCTTGCAAAAAAGATTTTTAACCTACTCCAAGAGAGTGGCATAGATGCAAAGCTTGATAGCAGTCGTGGGTTTGATCATGGAATGTTTGTTCCATTGAAAATAATGTACCCTAAAGCAGATATACCTTGTGTTCAGCTGTCTCTTTTGAAAAGTTTAGACCCTGCATCTCATATAGAGATAGGTAAGGCACTATCTAGTTTGAGAGATGAAAATATTTTGATAATTGGTTCTGGTTCCTCTTTCCACAACATGAGAGCTTTTTTTTCAGAGAGTTCTGATGAGAAAAATAAACTCTTTGAAGATTGGCTCATTCAAACATGTACGAGCGAAAACATCTCTCCTGCAGAAAGAAAGGAAAAACTTCAAAAATGGAGCGATGCACCATTTGCTAAATACTGCCACCCCAGAGAGGAGCATTTGTTGCCACTGCTTGTTTGCTATGGCTTTTGTAGCTCCCCTGCTAAGCTGGTTTTTGATGGAGTGATTCTTGAAAAAAAGATGAGTTCTTTTTTATGGTAATACCATTTTTATATATAATATCTTTTTAACCACTATTAAAGGAACAGACACTTGAAACTTATCTTATTTTTATCTCTTTTTATAACATCTCTACTATCTTTTCAGATTCAACCTAGGGCAGAAACTTTTAACATAAAAATACTCAATAAAATAAATATGTTAAATGAAGAGGAGAAAAATAGCTCTGATGCATCTACAAAAGATCGTTTAAAGTTAGAAAAAATAGAGCTAATAAACTACTTTTTAGAGAAACTAGATCGTGGCGACTTTGCAGCACTTAGTCAAAACAATAGAGAAGAGCTATTTGTACAAAATTTAAAAAAATTGAAAAAAGCTCATGACAAGAGCGATAGACTAGAAATATTAATAGTTCAGATGCAAATTTCAATCATCTTAATGGAAAGAAGTTTTGAAACATTTTTAGTAACTGTAAATGAGTACAACAACTCCCTCAAGCCCATAGATGATTACAAAAATATATTTATAAAATATTCAGAATCTATGATTTTTTCAGATAAGGTTTATAAAATAAGCTATAGT
>JAERRX010000012.1 GCA_016735225.1 Sulfurimonas sp.
CGAAAGATTTATAGTATAGACATAGGATTAAATAATGCGACGGAGTTTAGATTTTCTGATAACATCGGTAAGTCTTTGGAAAATGCTGTATTTCTTGAGCTTAAAAGAGATTGTAAAGAACTGTTTTATTATAGAGATTCTAATAGCGAATGCGATTTTATAGTGAATGAAAAAAACAAGATAACACAAGCTATTCAAGTTACTTATGATGTGAGTAGCGAAGATACAAAAAATAGAGAGATAAAAGGTCTCATTAATGCTTGTAAAAATTTCAGTTTAAAAGAGGGTTTTGTGATCACTTATGATACAGAAGATGAGATTGTACAAGATAACATTAGAGTTAAATGCATACCGTTTTATAAGTGGGCTAATTAATTTAAGTTTTCTCTTTTATTTATAATGAGACCAAAAATAGTGCTAGAGATACTAAAGTAATTTATGCTATAATGCTCAAAATATTTTAGTCATAAAGCTAAAAGAGTAGGAATAGATATAGATGTTAAATGTATTTAAAAAAGATAAGAGTTTTTTAACACGAGCTAAAGAGAAGAGTAGTTTTAGGTATCTTATTAGTTTTGATGAGATTGGTTGTTTTGTTGAAGTGGTCGATAGTAAGAATATGGCACTTTCTAGTATAGATTATCGTGTCTATAACGGAATCGATAGAGAGATACTTCAGCTTTTAGATGAGTGTAGGCATGATGATGATTTTAACATCAGTTGGGACAAGCAGAGTGACCATGTCTATCTGCATAACCATACGAAGATAGTAGAACTTTTACGATATAGTGACAAGCTTTATCACGATAAAAACCTTGTCACTTTTAATGTCGATATGCAAAAGCTAGATTTACAACTCACTAAAAAAGAGAGTGGGATAGTCTCTTGTGCGGTGATTGGTGAGGTAGATGAGTTTGAGTTTTTGACCTCTAGCTATGTTTTGTACAAAAATACCATTCAGCCTATCTACAATATCGGTGAAAATTTCAATAAACTTTCCAATTTTAACACCAGCCTAGATGAGCAAAAACTTGAGGAGTTTTTGACTATATTTGTTACTCATTTTGAGAACATGAACATAAGATACGAAAACTTTAGCATTGTAGAGCAGAACGAAAAAAAGATAGTCAGTTCTGCTGTGATATTTGAGACCATAACCCCTGATAATGAGCTAGTTTTACGAACATCTGCAACGATTGGTAACCTTAGCCCTGAGTTTTTCAACTCATTTAACATCACAAAACTGGTTCTTATCAATAGACTTGACTCCACTATCTCGATTTATGAGTGTGATTTTAGTGATGTTTTTGAGGTCTATTCTGAGATATTTAAAAATCTAACTACTTTAAAACGAGGCATAAAAAAGGCAAGTTTCAACGAAGAAGATGGACTTTTTATCATAGATGAGCCGATAGCTAAAGAGTTTATCTTGAACAATCTACACAATCTACTAGACAAATGTGAACTTTTTGGGAGTGAAAAACTAAAAGCTTACAACTACAATGCCGCTAAACCAACTCTACATGTAGCCTTTAAAGATAAGATTGATTTTTTAGATACAGGAGATGCGACGGTTAGTATTGGGGAAGATGAGTTCAATGTGCTAGACATGATAAAGCTCTATAAAAAGCACTCTTATATACCACTAAGCAATGGCGAAAAATCTATCATTGATAAATCTTATATCTCAAAACTTGAGCGGATATTTAAAAAAGATGGAAAAGATAAAATCAAAGTCTCCTTTTTTGATTTGCCTGAGATAGAGGAGCTTATCGCTAAAAAAGAGCAGAAAGTCTTCAAAAGTAGCCGTGAGTTTTATGATGGATTTAACAAGCTCGCAAAGAGTAAAACACGACTACCAAAACTCGAAGAGGTAAAACTAAGGGAGTATCAAAAAGAGGGTGTAAGATGGCTAAAGTATCTCTATGATAACAACTTTGGTGGTTGTCTAGCCGACGATATGGGGCTAGGAAAAACACTTCAAGCCATAACGCTACTCTCTTTTATCTACCCAAAATCTAAAACACCGTCACTTATAATAATGCCAAAAAGCTTGATAACCAACTGGCAAAATGAGCTTAAAAAGTTCAACAAAGATATAACTTTTTATCCATACTATGGAAACGAGAGAGATATAACCCAGATAAGCAAACACAATCTCATACTCACAAGTTATGCAATAGCAAGAAACGATATAGAGAAACTAAAAGATATAAAGTTCGACACAATCATCATAGATGAGTCACAAAATATCAAAAATACAGAATCAAAAACAAGCCGTGCTGTGATGTTGCTTGAGTCTAAACATAAGTTTGCTCTGAGTGGGACACCTATAGAGAATTCACTTTTTGAGCTGTATTCGCTTTTTAGGTTTATAAACAACGGCATGTTTGGGAGTATTGGTGATTTTAAAAGGGATTTTGTTCTCCCTATACAGAACCAAGCCAATGAAGATGTTGCCAAAGTTTTAAAAGCGAAAATCACTCCATTTTTGCTAAGACGGCTTAAAGGCGATGTACTCAAAGACCTGCCAGCTAAGCAAGAACAGGTCTTGTATGTAGATATGGAGGAGTCGCATAAAAAGTTTTATGAAGAGAAGAAAAACTACTACAAACAGATACTTGACCAACAAATAGCAGCAAATGGCATAGAAAAATCAAGATTTGTAATCCTCCAAGCTTTTAACGAACTAAGGCAGATAGCATCTGTACCGAACCTTAAAAGCGAAGAGGATATACCAGCTTCAAAGATAGATAGTATGTTTGAGTTGCTTGAAGATATCGTGGCAAACCATCATAAAGTGTTGATATTTGCCAACTTTTTAGGCTCTATTGATACTATCTCAAACAGGGCTGAAGAGCTTGGTATCGCACATCTAACCATGACAGGAAGCACAAGAAACAGGCAAGAGTTAGTAGATAAGTTTCAAAAAGATGACAAATACAAGATGATGATAATGACCCTCAAAGTAGGCGGTGTTGGGCTGAACCTTACTAAAGCAGACTATGTTTTTATATTTGACCCTTGGTGGAATAGGGCGGCTGAAAATCAAGCGATAGATAGAGCTCACAGAATGGGGCAGAAAAACAGAGTATTTGCTTACAAGATGATAACAAAAGATACCATAGAGGAAAAAATTCTGGAGTTGCAGATGCAAAAACAAGATATGACTGACATGATTATAAGTGGCGATGAGGGTGGTTTGAAACAACTGACATCTACAGATTTAGATTATATATTGAGGTAAGAGATAGTATGAGATTTGCACAGATTACAAAAGAAGAGTCATTTGAGACTGTAGACGATG
>JAERRX010000096.1 GCA_016735225.1 Sulfurimonas sp.
AGGGAATTGATCCAAACATAGAGGTTAGATAAAGTTCTAAATCATCTAACTGGGCATCCATTAAAGCGTCATAAATATCATTTTGATGCTTGAGTTTCTCCGTCGGTTGCGAGGTCATAAAATCCAAAATTACATCAAAAAGCGATGCTCTGACCTCTTCATTTGGGAGTTTGAGTTTATATTCTATTTGCCCTCTTCGTGTCGTGATAACTTCATCAATTGTCAAATATCCAGCTTGATACAGCACCACTTCAAAATCTAAATTCTCAATATCAAAGCTATTAAGCAACTTTTTTCCTACGGTTAAATTAGATAATTTTGGTAAAAAATAATTGTTTTTTTCTATCAATTTTATTAAAAAACTAGGTGTTCCTGTTTCAAACCAATAATTATCAAAAACTTTATTATTTTGTATAAAAAATAAAATATCAAACGGATTATAAACATCATCTTTTAGAAAATTATAGCCGTTGTACCAAGTCTTCAATTTCTTCAAATTCACATCTTCCAAATAAGGTAAAAATTCATTTTCAATGTTCTCTTGAGTATAGCCACAAATATTTCCATATTTAGGAGTTAAACTAATATCTTCTAGCATATTTAAACCACTAAAAATAGAAGCTCTTGAAAATTTTGAAACCCCTGTGAGCATTGTGAATTTCAAATACTGGTCACACCCTTTTAAGATGCTATAAATACCCTTAATAAATTCTCTGTTAAGCTTTGCTTGTTCAATATTGTCCAAAATTGGCTTATCATATTCATCTATCAAAACAACCACTTTTTGACTATATTTTTCATAAGATTTTTGGATAAGTTCATCTAAACAGATAGAGATATTACTATGATTTTCACACTCTAGCCCTAGTCTTATTTTATTCTTTTGAAGATTTCGTAATGCAACATCTTCTATCTCTTTGAGATTTCGCATATTCCCTTCCCAACTTATTTTTATCACAGGATATTTCACTTCCCAATCCCATTTATCATAAATATAAAGCCCCTCAAATAATGCTTTATTTCCTTGAAATATCTCTTGCACCGTATCCATAAATAAAGACTTTCCAAATCTTCGTGGTCGTGAGAGAAAGATATATTTACTACTATCTAGCAACTCATAAGCAATATCAGTTTTATCTATATATAAATAATTTTCTTTTTTATCTCTAATTTCGCTAAAGGTTTGTATCCCTATTGGTAATTTTTTTAGTTTCATAATTTTCCTTTTTCATTATATTTTTCTTGACTGAAGTTAAGGCTCCGAAGTCTTTCTTTATTTTTCAAAATTATACCACCTCAAAACCAAAAAATGCTAAACTCCCAGTTTAAAGTTCCCGAAGCAAGCGAAACCCAATACTGTAGTGCATGGCATCAGGATTGACCCAGTTGCGATTCGCCGAGCGAAGGAGGTCAGAAGAATTGACCCACGAACCACCACGAACCACTTTTTTACTTTTTTTATTATTATAGGAACTTCCATTACGAGGTGTATTTTTGTAGTTATTTATATACCAATCTTCACACCACTCCCAAACATTACCATATATATCATATATCCCCCAAGGGTTTGGTTTTTTTAGTCCTATTTGGTGGGTTTTAAAGTTGCCGTTTGAGGCATACCAAACATAAGAGCCTAAGCTATTGCTACTATCTCCAAAAGAGTATTTTGTGGTGGTTCCTGCTCTTGCTACATATTCCCACTCTGCTTCTGTTGGCAGTCTATATGTTTTTCCTGTTTTTTTACTGAGCCATTTAGTGTAGGCTTTTGCACCATACCAAGAAACTTCAACTACTGGATGGTTTTCATAACCAGCTTCCACACTATAGCTGTTGCTACTTTTTATAATACGACTATCACTATCTTGAGATCTGTCTTCTAGCCAATTTGAGTTTATATTTGAATTATTTAAAAATTTTACAAACTCTTTGTTTGTTACCTCATATTTCCCTATATAAAAGTCTTTTTTTATGCTTACTTTATGGATAGGTTTTTCATCACTTTTGCCACTGTTACTCCCCATCATAAAAGAGCCTGCTTTTATGAGAACGAAGTTTTTTGGTGCTTTTGAGTTTGCTTTGCTTGCTGTTCTCTCTAGGTTTATCTCTATGTTCATATCTGTTTGAAGGTTTATCTCTCCTCTTTTTGTTATGTATCCTGCTTTTGATACTCTTATGTTGTAGTTACCTTTTTTGAGTTTTATGCCATCTCTATATTTAGGCTCTATGTTTGTTATTTGAACTTTTGCATTGTATGGGTGTGTGTTTATATTTAGAGAAAAGCTTGCTGGTATCTCATTTGTAAAACTAAAAGAGGAGTGTTTTATCACTTTTTGAGTGCTAACTGTATCGCTATTTGGGAGGGTAAAATAAAAATCTCCCCGTATTTGATTATAGACTCCAGGGCTTTGTTGTCCATTGGTTGCTTCATACACATCGCCCCGTGTGTTTTTAAAAACACTCTCAATTGTTGCCCCTTTCTCCTGTATGTTTTCTACTAAATATTTTGTAAAAACACCATTTGAACCTTTTTTTCCATCACTTGCGACCGAACCTGCTTCTGTTGCATAGGCGATAAACATCCCTTTGGCATTGGAAACTGGAGCAAGACCACCTCCACCACTTCGCCCAAATGGGTTGTTTCTACAAGCATCTAAAATCACAATATTGAGTCTATTTCCTGCTGATTTCATTTTTTTTGTGATGAAATTAAGAGAGAGAGTCTCAAACTCCACTTCATCCCGATCATCCATTTGTGAATTTGTCCCCACAAGGTAATTATGTCCATCTACATTGACACCGTGTCCTGCAAAATAATAGAGTCCTACCCCACCATTGGTGAGTTTATGAGAGAACTTTTTCATGAGTTTTTTCATATCTCGCTTGGTGGCATTTTCTTTATAAAGTACATCAAAGCCTCTTTTTTCCAAAATAGACCTCATTAGTCGTGCATCATTTACTGGATTTTGGAGTTTTTTGAGGTGTGTGTAGTGTGTGTTTCCGATCACCAATGCAACCCTGTTCTCCTCTTTCATTTTTTTCAGCCGTACACTTCTATCTGTATCTGCAAGTAGCAGGGTCGAGAGCAGTGCTACACTCATTATTATTTTAAACATACTCATTTTCCTTCTCTGGATAATATTCATTCGTTTTCATAAAAAATACCTTTTGTAGTATTCAGCAAATCTATGAAATATCTCTTGGACTGTGTCCATAAAAAGAGACCTTCCAAATCTTCTAGGTCTTGATAGAAAGATATATTTGCTACTATCTAACAACTCATAAGCTATATCTGTCTTGTCAATATATAAATAGTTTTCTTTTTACCTATATGTTTTTTAAAGGTTTTTAATGCTATTTTTATTGTACCATTTTCTTGTATAAAAACCTTACTCATAAGTGTTGCAACTTTTCCTATTTTCTCACTTGCTTTGCTAAAGTATCTGCATATCCATAGAGTTTAAGCTCATATATTCATCTATTTGCGATCGAATTTGCAAGTAGTTCTAAAGAAAATAAATTTTGTGCCGATATATCCAATATAAGAAACCAACGATGATGATAAAGGATTTAAAATGTATAGTAATTTAGCTCATAATATTTATGCACAAAACAATGTAGGCATAGAATCTCCAGTAAAGCTTATAGAGATGCTTTATGAAGGTGTACTTCGTTTTAATGCACAAGCAAAGAAATCCATAAAAGATGGAGATGTAGAAAAAAAAGTTTATTGGATAAATCGCTCTATTGCCATCATAACAGAGCTGATAGTCACACTTGATAAAAGCGGGGGAGAGATCTCTTCATACCTAGAAGGACTTTACAATTATGAAATACAACTTCTTACAGATGCATCTATAAATAAAGATATAGACAAACTCAACGAATGTAGTAATGTTTTTAAGGGTTTGCTTGAAGCTTGGAGAGAAAGCACAAATGTGGCTAACTGACTTTCAGATAGCATTGGTTGAAAAAAATACAGATAATCTTGATAAACTTTTAGACAATATGCCAACATTTTCAGATGTAAAAGATATGAAAACGGCTTCATATCTTTTAAGAGAAGCCAATGAGTTAATCTACACACTTAAAGATGAAACAAAAATCATTATGAACAAGATGAAGAAAAACCTAAAGTTTTTAGAATCAACACAGCAACATCCCGTAAATAAGCTAGACTTATTGTCGTAGTTTATGTCATTAAGATAGTCAAAACAAGATATATAATTTTTCAAAACCTAGATCTAAATCAAGGTCAATAACTAAAATAAGCTTAAAAGATAGGAAAAATATCTAGGTTTTTGTGATTAGATAAAAGTAATTGTGAAAAGCACTTTGATTGCTTGCTAAGAAGAGCGACAACAGATCAACCCAGCACCTACTTTTTAGAGATGCCAAACTTCAAACTTCTTATAGTGTAGTCACTAACAACAGCACCCTTTCTCATAGTTAAAATATGCTCAACAGCATCTGCTATGTCACTGCAAAAAAGTTTCTCATCCTCTTTTTTACTGACATCAAACCTAAGCTCATCATAAAAGTTAGTTTGTGTCATATCAGGGTTAATGTTTGTTACACTAAGTCCACTTTTTCTACTCTCTATAAAAAGTGAGTCGCCAAAGGCTTTTAAACCAGCTTTTGTTGCGGAGTAAACACCCGCAAACTTGCTAGCTTGAATGGCTTCAATGCTGTTTATATTTATAAGATAGCCATTGTTTTTCTTTAAGTTACGAAGAAGAGCATTGCAAAGTAGCATCGGTGCGGTAAGGTTTAAAAAAGTCATATCTTTTATAGTTTTAGCACTTAACTCTTCATGAGGCTCAAACCTTCCAAAACCAGCAGAGTTTATGAGTATAGATGCATCCTCTTTTTTTAGCAGCTCGCAAAGTTTAAAAGTGCTTTTTTCATCTGATAAATCGGCTTGAAGTGAGCTAAAGTTACAAGTATGAAAATACTCATCTTTTATAGTTCTACTAACTCCGATAACTCTGTATCCAAGCTTTAAAAGTCTAAGACTTATCTCCTTGCCTATACCACTGCTTGCCCCTGTTATCACTGCTATTTTACTGCTCATCATTTAAGCCTCTAATATATACCGCTCTGCTTGTGAGAGTCATAAGCTAACCTCATAACACCAATAGCATAGTTTGAAGAGTTGTTATATCGCATAATTTTTTTTACATACTCTTTAAAGTAGCTAAGCTCATCTTTTTCGCAAGTAAAGCAACTGTATCTTTTTGAACCTCTACCTTTAGCATAAACCAAAGAGGCATTTTCATGTTTTGCTTCATACTTATACCATGCAGATTCTACCTTTTTTATATCAGGCATCTTGTCCCAATCTATAAGTGTTGAGTAGTTTGCTTTTTTATGAAGAAACCTACTAGCCGATACGATAGCATCTTCCATCTTGCTCAAGTCAGCAACTTTTGTTTTATAGCCCTTTGTGTATATGAAACTATTTGGCATAAACTGTGGTATGCCAACGGCACCAGCATAAGAGCTTGGTAGGTTGCACTGCCTAGGAGTTACACCTTTTTTATAACAGTGCTTTATAATGGATGCCATATTTGTTTTTCCCATCTTTAGGAGCCACTTTTCTCTTTTTGTTTTGCCTTTTGTTCTTACAACTATGGTGTTAAAAACTATAAAAGCATCGTGTGTTGGTTTGATATCGCCTAGTTTTGTTTCTTTCATTAAGATTGCCGCAATGATCTCTCGGTTTACTCCATAAGTTTTTTCACTAAAGTCATAAACTTCTTTATATTTTTTCAAGTGTTGAACTATTTTTTCAACATGGTTTACTAAAACTTTATTTGCTTTTTTCTCATTGTTTTTGTGAGTTTTTATATGACGAGGCTGTAGGTATTTCCAGCTAATCTCATCGTACTTTTTAGTTTTAAAGTAGGAGAGCAAGAACTTGTTTGCATAGCTATATGAAACTCCACTTTTAACAACTTTTTTACAAATATCTTCATAGTCTTTGTTTTGAAATTCACAGTTTGTATAGTTTGTGTGGTCTGCATTTAGCATAGATGCTAGTAGTAAAAATAGTAGTGCTTTTTTCATTTTTCTTTATCCAATCGATGATGTTTTAAAATATATCATCATAAGTTTTGGCGAATAATACCCAATACCTAAGTAGATATAGTAAACATCTTATTTATATTGTCAATTGCATTGAAAATAAGTTGCTTTGTTTTCTCTTTTGTAATATTTTGTGGCTCAAAATGATCTGAAACAACCTTAAAAATATATCTATTTTTGACCTCTTTGCTAGCATCTATAAAACCGCAAGACTCCATATCTACAAGAGTATAGATGCTATCTTGAGATACAGCTTCATCAACACAAGTTAAATCTTCTTTAAACCCATCTATAATTTCTCCTATTTTATAAGTATGGTTGGCACCACATATACCGATATTTACTATAATATCATCTTTGCTCATTTTTTGTACAATTTTTTGAGTGGCACTAAACATATTTGCTTTACCGATGCCACTCACAACGACAGTGAGCATAGTGTTTTGTTTTGATTTTGGAAGTTTATATTTATCGACAAAAGCTTGAGCTTCTGACTTTAAAGCACAGATGATATATAACATCATACAATTATACAAAATTATATAGGAAAATAAGATAATGGCAATACAAATAGCAGATTATGCAAACATAAATCATGATGAAATGGCAGAAAAAATAGGTATTAGAACTAAGCATATACCTGCTTTGATATCTACTTTCTTAAAAGAATCTATCTCAATTTTAGAAAAATTACAAATCGCAATAGATGCTAAAGATTATAAAGAAATTTCTTCACAAGCTCACTCTATTAAAGGAAGTGCAGGAAACCTTCGCTTTAACGAAGTGTATGAGATGTCAAGTGAGGTAGAATTGTCTGCTAGAGATGCCAATGAAGAGTTTGAATATCAGGTATTTTTAGATGCAATAAAAAAAGCAGTATCTACTATCTCGTAAAAAGTTTGGTAATTTTTAAAAAATTAGATATACTTTCACCGCTCTTCTTTAGACCTGTGCAATGATGTTTTAAGACAATGTGTCAGGGTAGGAATACAGCAGCACACCTTTAAGTGTTATGTGCCGCAGGTATCTGGAGAAGGGTATTTTAACTAGATAAACTTCAACTCCTTACAACCCTTTATATCTATAAAAAACAAGTTTATTAGATTGTTAGCTATCTTTTAAATTATACTTTTGTTAGTCAATAATAACTTCAGATGTAGGAGTACCCGCATTTTTAGAAGAAACCTTAAGTAGTAACAGGCAGATTCGCATCATAAACGAATATCTTTATCTTCAATTTTAACTACTTGACATCTTCTCAGTATTTTGAGATTGCACATGGTTGGTTTGGTGATGGTAGGTTGTCTTTTAGGTATGTTAAATCTTGCAAAGTTTGTGTTAAAACTTTTTTTTGTTGAACTATTGGTAGCATTAGA
>JAERRX010000105.1 GCA_016735225.1 Sulfurimonas sp.
CAGATAAAAGAGAAAAACTATGCGGACAAATATCTAAGCTTAAAACAAGATATTTATTTAGTGGGCATTAACTTTGATGAGAAAAAGAAAAATGTGAGTCGGTTTGAGTGGGAGAAACTAATATGAAACTAGCAAAACTACCAATTGGAATACAAACCTTTAGTGAGATTAGAGATAAAAAAGAAAACTATTTATATATTGATAAAACAGATATTGCTTATGAGCTACTCAATTGCAGTAAATATATATTTCTATCAAGACCACGAAGATTTGGGAAATCTTTATTTATGGATACGGTGCAGGAGATATTTCAAGGAAATAAAGAACTCTTTGAGGGTTTGACTATCTATGATAAGTGGGATTGGGATGTTAAGTATCCAGTTATTAAGATAGTATTTGGAAAGATTCTAAATCCAAGACAACTAGAAACTACCATCATAGATACACTTGAAGTAAATGGAGAAAGATTAGGTTTAGAGTGTAAAAATATAGAAGATTATGCTATTTGCTTTAAGGAGTTAATACGAAAAGCTTACGAAAAATACGACCAAAAAGTAGTAGTTCTAATAGATGAATACGATAAACCCATCTTAGACAATATTGATAATATAGAAGTTGCCAAAGAGATGAGAGATATTTTAAGTAGGCTCTACACAGAGATAAAAAATGCTGATGAGTATATAAAGTTTACAATGCTCACAGGGGTAAGTAAGTTTTCAAAAGCTTCTATCTTTAGTGGCTTAAATATGTTAGATGATATTAGTTTAGACCCACAATATGGAAATATTTGTGGCTATACTCAAGAAAATATAGAGAATGAATTTCTCCCCTATTTAGAGGGTGTGGATTTAAAGCAACTTAAACTTTGGTACAACGGCTACAACTTCTTAAAAGATGATGTCTATAATCCCTTTGATATTTTGCTATTTATAAAAAATCATAAAACATATAAAAACTACTGGTTCAAAACAGGAACACCATCATTTTTAATAAAACTGATAGAAAAAAACAATTACTTTTTACCAAAATTAGCAAACTTAACCGTAGGAGAAAAGCTTTTAGATAGTTTCGATATAGAAAACCTAGACTTTGAAGTAGTTTTATATCAAGCAGGTTACTTAACCATCGACAAAGTGATCACAACTAGAAGAGGACAGACACAATACAAACTAAAACTTCCAAATGAAGAGGTCAGAGCATCACTCTTTGATGTGATCTTAGACTTTATGACATCTCAACCCACAGAGAAACTACAATTTCAAAACGATATTTATGATGCCTTAATGGATGCCGAGCTTGATGACCTAGAACTATATCTCACATCAATGTTTGAGTCGATCCCCAACAACAACTTTACAAACAACAACTTACCACATTTTGAGGGATACTATGCAAGTGTAATATTTGCCTACTTTCAAAGTCTAGGATGCGATATAGTTGCTGAAGATATTACAAACAAAGGCAGAATGGACCTAAGCATAAAACTCAACAATATTATCTATATCTTAGAGTTTAAGATGGGTGATGGAGATGCTATGGGGCAAATTAAAGAGAAAAACTATGCTAAAAAATACCTAAGCTTAAAGCGAGATATATATTTAGTAGGCATAAACTTTGATGAGAATGAGCGAAATATAAGTCGGTTTGAGTGGGAGAAGATATAGATAAAATAAAAATACTCCAACAATAAACTTAAGAGTAGATATGATTGAGTATGTGCAGGGACACTTAGCTAAAAAGAGTTTTTTGCAATGCTTTTATCTTGTAGCTTCTTCTGTGAATTTGACAATATCCATGTTTTTTTATCATCTCTATATGTAGTTTAGTTCCATAGCCTTTATGTTTTTCAAACTGATACTGTGGGTATTTTAAAGCTTCTTTTAAAATATCTCTATCGTGTGTTACTTTGGCAAGTATAGATGCGGCACTAACCTCTGCTATTTTTCCATCTGCTTTTATCATCGTTTTTAAGCCACTTACTCCAAAAGTTGTATTTCCATCAAATAGATACTCTTTACACTCTAAGTTTTTCATGATCTCTCTTAGTCCAGATGCCAAACACTTTGAGATGCCATCAGCATCTATGTTTTGTGATGAAAACTTTACTATATGATAGGTAGAATCTTTTATGATTAGCTCAAAAAGAGCCTCTCTTTTTTTTTCAGTCAATTTTTTAGAATCATTTAAACCTTCAACAGGTGCGTTTAAAATACACCCCGCTATAACTAGATCACCAGCGATTGGTCCACGACCAGCTTCATCTATGCCACACAACATCTAATCTCCTAATGCCCATATATCAAATGGTAGCATCTCAACCTTTGAAAAAGGGTGATTGACACCTCCTTCTGTGTTCATAGTAACTGCGGTTACTTTTTTTATGCCGTATGAAAATATAAAAGCTTCTATGGCTTCTATCTTTTTAAAAAGAGTTCTCTCATCGGCAAATGGCATCCCTAGTATTACTTCATCGCTAGATGGAAGATAGAAGTCTATGCCATCTTCATAAAAAGAGCTTACTCCTGATTTTAGTAGTTCTAAATAGATCATATTTTCAAAAAGTTTTCCAAAGTGCTTATCAAGACTAAGAGCAGATTTTAAAGAAATATCGCACAAATAAATTTTTTTAGTAGCTTTAGGGTGGTTTATCTTTTCTAAAAGATGAATATAATTTTTTTGGCTTAAGCTATCAAATGACTTATATAGTTTGTCTTTAGATATTTTTCTACTTTGTTTTAGTCGCTCATATATAGAAAAAGGAGAAAGTTTTTGAGCCATCATTTTTGCACAAAGTACAAGTATATCAAACTCCACAGCATCTAAAGAAAGTTTGAGTGTTTTTTGAATATATAAATTTCTTTCATCATTATGAAGCTTATGCATAGATACAAATCCACCAAGTTGAAAAAAGTGATTTAGTGCAGTTGAGTCATATTTGTGTTCATAAGCTAAAAATTCTTCATAATCTAGGGGGTAAAGTTTTATGGTTTGTAAACAATCGAGTTTTATATGAGTTTCACAACAGATGATAAGCTGAGAGACATTTACAATTTTTATCTCTTTTTTGTAGTTATTTAAAACTAAAGTATCTATCTTATTTTTATTGCAGAATTTGTTAAGTTCTATGTTTAAAGCATCTATATCTATCCTTATATCATTGCAATCTATATAAAGATAAGAACTTTTTTTAAGACCCAAGAGATAGTTTTTTACCAAATTACTTTTTCCACATTGAGAAATTCCATTGATTTGATAACTTTTATCCTCTAAAAATACTTTTCTAAAATGAAATTTTTCTAAATGAATATCAGTTTTGTATAGTTCTTGAAGTAAATTTTGCATAAGAGTATTTTAACATTTCCTTTCTTAAAGGAAGTAAATTTTTGCATATTTTACTTAATAGCCCCAAAATACTTGAATAAAAGAACTTATTTTGCTAAAATTCCACTCCCTTAAAATAGTTAGGCAAGACCTGACGAGTTCTTTAGAAGGAAAAACATGGAAAAAATTCGTTTAAAATTGAAAGCTTACGATCATCGTGTATTAGATAGATCAGTAGCGTCAATAGTTGAGGCTGTAAAGCGTACAGGTGCACAAATTCGTGGTCCGATCCCTTTACCAACAAAGATTCGTAAATATACTGTTCTTAAATCTCCGCATGTTAATAAAAAAGCACGTGAGCAATTTGAAATCCGTATTCACGCTAGAGTTATTGATATTGTTTCTGCTACACCAGAAACTGTTGACTCTCTCATGAAGCTAGATCTTGCACCTGAAGTGGACGTTGAAGTTCGCTCTATGGATAAGTAGGAGTAGGTCGTGGAATATATTGTTGAAAAAATCGGAATGAGCCGTACGGTCACAGTACCAAGTCAAGCTGTTACTCTACTAAGAGTTTTAGATGTTAAAGTATGTGAAGTAAATGAAGGTATCGCTATAGTTTCTTACAATAGTGGTAAAAAAATGAATAAGTCAATTGAAGGTCAGCAAAAGAAATATAGTCTTTCATCTGAGTTTAATCGCTTTGTTACTCTTGAAGTAGCAAATACTGAAGCTGGAGATTTAGATTTAACTCCTTTAGCAGATGCTAAAGTTTTAAAGTCTTCTTTTACAACTAAAGGTCGTGGTTTTGCTGGTGCAATGAAAAGATGGAACTTCTCTGGTGGTCCTGCATCTCACGGTCATAGATTTGGTCGTAGAACAGGTTCTATCGGTAATGCAGAGTGGCCAGGTCGTGTAATGAAAGGTAAAAAAATGCCAGGACATTACGGAAACACAAAAAACAGTGTAAAAAATGAAATCGTTTCTTACGATGCTGAAAACAACATCATTGCGGTGTCTGGTTCAGTAAGTGGAGCAAATGGTTCATTAGGTCGTGTAAAGGTAGCTAAATAATGAGCGCAATCGTTTTAAATGATGAAATGGAAAAAGCATCTGAGTTAGCACTACCAGAGAGTTTTTCTGGTATAAACCCACATAACTTATATCTATATGTTAAGTCTGCTCAAGCTGCCGTTCGTGCAAATACAGCAACTACTAAAGGTAGAAGTGAAGTAAGTGGTGGTGGTAAGAAACCATGGGCTCAAAAAGGTGGCGGTCGCGCTCGTGCTGGTTCACGTCGTTCTCCTATCTTTGTGGGTGGTGGTAAAGCATTTGGTTCTAAAAACAATCGTAATTATGACCTTAAAGTTAATAGAAAGCAAAAGAAACTTGCTCTTAACTTCGCTCTTAATGAGCATGCACAAAATGGTAGTCTTTTCATAGTTGATAGTATTGAAGTAGCATCTGGTAAAACTAAAGATGCAAATGCAATGTTTAAAGCACTAAACCAAAGAGATGTACTAATAGTTAAGTCTCTTTTAGATGAAAAAACTTTTTTAGCATTTGAAAATCTTTCAAGTACTTATGTAATTGAATCAAATGAATTAAATGCTTATTTAGCTGCTAATTATCGTTCAATAGTGATCGAAAAAGCGGTATGGGAAAATCTTGTAGGTGAGGCTAAATAATGGCAGATATTACAGATATTAGATCTATACTATATACAGAGAAGACACTTGGACTTCAAGAAGATAATGTAATCGTTGTACAAACATCTCCTAGAATGACTAAAAGTGGTCTTAGAGAGGTTTTTCGTGAGTACTTTGGAATCGTTCCATTAAAAGTAAACTCACTAAATCAAAACGGAAAAGTTAAAAAGTTCCGTGGTGTTGCTGGTAAACAAAATGACTTTAAAAAGTTTTATGTTAAGTTACCAGAGGGTGCACAAATAGAAAGTTTGGCGGTATAAGATGGCAATAAAAACATATAGACCGATAACTCCATCGCGTCGTTTTTACACAAATGTTGATAGTAGTGATATCACTGCTAAAGCAAGTGTTCGTTCATTACTAAAGAAGCTTCCTACTCATGCAGGTCGCAACTCTAATGGTCGTATAACATCTCGTCATCGTCAAGCTGGTGCTAAAAAGCTTTACCGTATCATCGATTTCAAAAGAAATAAATTTGATATTCCTGCAACTGTAAGTGCTATTGAGTATGATCCGTATAGAAACTGTCGTATCGCTCTTGTTACTTATGCTGATGGTGAAAAGAAATATATTCTTCAACCAAGAGGTTTAGTTGTAGGCGATATTATCTCTTCTTCTGATGATGGTTTAGATGTAAAAGCTGGCAATACTATGAAGTTAAAAAATATACCTGTCGGTACACTGATTCACAATATTGAGCTTAAAACTGGTAAGGGCGGACAAATGTGTCGTTCTGCTGGAACTTCTGCTCAGATCATGGGTCGTGATGGCAAGTATGTTTCACTTCGTATGCCTTCAACTGAGATGCGTTTAGTCTTAGGTGAGTGTTTAGCTACTATTGGTGAAGTTGGAAACGAAGAGTTTGCTAACATAGTTATCGCAAAAGCTGGTAGGCAAAGACATTTAGGAATTCGTCCTCAAACTCGTGGTTCAGCAATGAATCCAATCGATCACCCGCATGGTGGTGGTGAAGGTAAAACGAACTCAGGTCGACATCCAGTTACTCCATGGGGTAAACCAACTAAGGGTGCTAAAACTCGTCGTAAGAAAGCAAGTGATAAACTAATTATTACTCGCCGTAAACCAAATGCTAAAAGGGTAGGATAATATGGCTCGTTCAGTAAAAAAAGGTCCATTCATTGATGATCATTTAATGAAAAAAGTTCTTAAAGCTAAGGCTGAGGGGAACAAAAAACCTATAAAAACATGGTCAAGAAGATCAATGGTTCTACCTGATATGGTTGGATTAACAATGAATGTTCATAATGGACGTCAATTTGTTCCTGTATTTATTTCAGAAAACCATATTGGTTATAAACTTGGTGAATTTGCACCAACTCGTACATTTAAGGGCCATAAGGGCTCTGTTCAGAAGAAGGTGTAATTATGGCTAGAGCATTATTAAAGTTTATCCGTGTTTCACCAATCAAATCTCGCCTTATTGCAAGAGAGATTCAAGGTATGAATGCAGAACTTGCATTGGCATCTTTAGAATTCACACCAAACAAAGCGGCAAAAATTATCTCTAAAGTAGTTGCATCTGCAGTTGCAAATAGCGGTAGTGAAGCTGAAGATTGTACCATCACATCATGTCGTGTTGATAATGGTCCAGTTTTGAAGCGATTTCGCCCACGAGCTCGTGGTATGGCATCTGGAATCAGAAAGCCTACTGCACATATTTTAGTAGAAGTAGAGGGTAAATAATATGGGTCATAAAGTCAATCCTATTGGTTTACGTCTTGGTATCAATCGTAACTGGGAGAGCCGTTGGTTCCCTAATTTTAAAACTGCATCAGCAGCTTTAGGTGAAGATCACAAGATTCGTACATTTTTGAAGAAAGAACTTTACTATGCTGGTGTTGCGAACATCATTATAGAAAGAACAATTAAAAGACTTCGTGTAACTATCGTTGCAGCTCGTCCTGGTATCATTATTGGTAAAAAGGGTGCGGACATTGAGAAGCTTAAGACAAATCTTCAAAAACTTATTGGTAAAACAATATCTGTAAACATCAAAGAAGAGAAAAAAGCACAAACTTCCGCTCAACTAGTAGCTGAAAATGTTGCAACTCAACTTGAGCGTCGTGTAGCTTTTAGAAGAGCTATGAAAAAAGTTATGCAAGGTGCTCAACGCTCTGGTGCTAAAGGTATCAAAGTAGCAGTTGCTGGTCGTCTTGGTGGAGCTGAAATGGCTCGTACTGAGTGGTATTTAGAGGGACGTGTTCCACTTCATACATTGCGTGCTAAAATTGATTATGGTTTTGCTGAATCTCATACAACTTATGGAATTATAGGTGTTAAAGTATGGATATTCAAAGGGGAAGTTCTTACTAAAGGCGTTCCTGTTGAAGTAGCAGAAGAAAAGAAAGAGCGTCCTCGTAAGAGAGCTCCTAGACGTGAAAAGGCTGAATAGTTATGTTGATGCCAAAAAGAACAAAATACCGTAAGGTAATGAAGGGTCGTAACCGTGGTTATGCTCGTTCAGGTTATAAGTTAGCGTTTGGTGACATCGCTTTTAAAGCTGTAGAAGCTGGTCGTATTAACTCTCGTCAGATTGAAGCTGCTCGTATCTCTGCAACTCGTCACATTAAGCGTAATGGTAAGATTTGGATTAGAGTATTTCCTGCTAAGCCATTAACTGCAAAACCTCTTGAAACTCGTATGGGTAAAGGTAAGGGAGCAGTTGATCAATGGGTAATGAATATTAAACCAGGTCGAATAATTTTTGAAATGGGTGGTGTTCCAGAAGATATTGCTCGTGAAGCACTTATTCTTGCTATGCACAAACTTCCATTTAAATGTAAAATAATTACAGAGGAGATGAGTAATGAAATATTCTGATTTAGCAGATAAAAGTTCAACAGAACTTAAAACTATGCTTAAAGAGAAAAAGACAGAGCTTTTCACTTTAAAGATTAAACAAAAGATGATGCAATTAAATAACACTAGTGAACTTCGTGTTGCTAAAAAAGATATTGCTAAAATCAACACTGCTATAACAGCAGTGGCAAAGGGGCTTAGCAATGACACATAAGCGTGAAATTCAAGGTAAAGTAGTAAAAATTGCAGGTGACAAAACAGTTAGTATTATTGTTGAACGCCGTGTAATGCATCCTCGTTACCATAAAGTTGTAAAACGCTTCAAAAAGTACTTAGTACATGATGAGCGTAATGAAGTAAAAGTTGGTGATGAGATTATCGCAAGTGAATGTCGTCCACTTTCTAAGACTAAATCTTTTAGACTTAAAACAGTAGTATCAGGAGCTAAGTAATGATCCAAGGTTTTACTCGTTTAGTTGTAGCTGATAATACAGGTGCAAAAGAGATTATGTGTATTAAGGTACTTGGTGGTTCTAAGCGTCGTTATGCAACAGTAGGTGATGTTATAGTTGCTTCTGTTAAAAAAGCGACTCCAACTGCAAAAGTTAAAAAAGGTAAAGTAGTAAAAGCTGTAATTGTAAGAACTGCAAAAGAGATTCAGCGTGAAAATGGTTCTCTTATTCGTTTTGATGACAATGCAGCTGTAATACTTGATGATAAAAGAGAGCCAATTGGTACTCGTATTTTTGGACCTGTTGGTCGTGAAGTTCGTTATGCTGGATTTATGAAAATTGTATCTCTTGCTCCGGAGGTTGTTTAATGGCAAAGTTTAATTTCAAAAAAGGCGAAACTGTAGAAATTATCGCTGGTGATGATAGAGGAACTAAAGCTACTGTACTTGAAGTAATGCCTAAGAAAAATAAGGTAATTGTTGAGGGTTGTAAAGTAGCTAAGAAAGCTATCAAACCAACTGAAGACAACACTAAAGGCGGACATATCAATAAAGAGATGCCAATAGATGTTTCAAATGTTCGTAAAGTGGAGGCATAATAGATGGCTCGTTTAAAAGAAAAATATTTAGGTTTAAAGTCTGAGTTACAAGCTGATTTAGGTATTGCTAACACCATGCAAGTTCCATCTGTAGATAAGATAATTATCTCTGTTGGTGCTGGTTTTGCAATGAAAGACAACAAGCTTATCAAAAACATTGAAGACACAATTACTAAAATTGCTGGTCAAAAAGCAACAACAGTAATAGCTAAAAAATCAGTTGCTGGTTTTAAAGTTCGTGAAGGTATGCCTGTTGGTATCCGTGTTACACTTCGTGGTGAAAATATGTATAACTTTTTAGATCGCTTGGTTGCTATTGCACTTCCTCGTGTAAAAGATTTCCGTGGTGTTCCACGAAATGGTTTTGATGGTCGTGGTAACTATAACTTCGGTCTTCAAGAACAACTAATTTTCCCAGAGATTAGCTATGATTCTATCATGCAAATTCATGGTATGAATATCACAGTTGTTACAACTGCTGATTCAGATAAGGCAGGATTTGCTCTTTTAGAGAAAATGGGTATGCCTTTTACAAAAGTGAGTAACTAATGGCTAAAAAATCAATGATCGCTAAAGCAGCAAGAACTCCAAAGTTTAAGGTTCGTGGTTACACAAGATGTCAGATTTGTGGTCGTCCACACTCTGTTCTTCGTGACTTTGGAATTTGTCGTGTTTGTTTTAGAAAAATGGCAAACGAGGGATTGATCCCAGGTGTTAGAAAGTCTTCTTGGTAGGCATTAGCCACCAAGTAGAAACTCCTAATAATTAGCAACTGATTATTAAGTATGCTTCACTATATATGAGTTCTCTGTTGAAGAGAACTTAGTGTTAGTGCATAATAATAGTTCGCAAACAAAGGAAATAATGAATGATTAATGATCTAATTTCAGATGCGTTAACTCGTGTTCGTAATGCTGGTATGAGAAGATTGCCAGTTACAACTTTAGTTCACTCTAAGAGTGTTGAAGCTGTAGCAAATATTTTAGTTGATAAAGGTTATGTTGAAAGTTGTAATGTTATTGAAAATGGCGTTAAAAAAACTATCAAAGTTGTACTTAAGTACAATGAAGAAGGTAATATCGTAATCAATGAAATGAAAAGAATCTCTAAACCTGGTCGTCGTGTTTATAAGGGCAAAGAAGATATCAAGCGTTTCAAAAATGGTTATGGAACTATTATTGTTAGTACATCTCATGGCGTTCTACCAAATGACAAAGCTTACGAGCTTGGTATTGGTGGTGAAATTATGTGTACGATTTGGTAGGGAGATAAGATGTCAAGAATTGGTAAAAAACCTGTAGATTTTGGTGCTGATGTTAAAGTTAGCTCAAATGGAGATATTTTAACTTTTGTTAAAGGCAAAAATAGTGTTGATTTAGATACAAAAGGAAATGTTGACTTCGCAATCGATGGTAATATTTTAACTTTTACAACAAAATCAGATGAAAAAGAGCATAGAGCTTTTTGGGGAACATATAGAGCATTAGCTCAAAATATCGTTGTTGGTTTAACTGTAGGTTATACTAAACAATTGGAGATAAATGGTGTTGGTTATAGAGCTGCTGTAAAAGGTAGAGTTCTTAACTTACAACTTGGTCATTCTCATGATATTAATTATGATTTACCAGATGCACTACAAGCTAGTGTTGAGAAAAATGTTATTACTCTAAAGAGCTACGACAAGCAAAAGCTTGGTCAAGTTGCTGCAGAAGTAAGAAGTTTCCGTCCACCAGAGCCATATAAAGGCAAAGGTGTTAAATACATGGAAGAGCATATCGTGCGTAAAGCCGGTAAAACTGCTAAGAAGTAAGGGAGGATATTAAATAATGAATGCAAAAGTATTAAAAAACAAAGTAGCAAATCGCAATAAGCGTAAAAAGCGTATTCGTGCAAAAATATCTGGTTGTGCTTCACTTCCTCGTGTTTCTGTATTTAGATCAAACCGTTATTTAAGTGCACAAGCTATTGATGATACAACAGCAACAACTTTATGCGGACTTAACTCAAAAGAAACTACTCATAAAGCAAACAAAGAGGGTGCATCTGCATTTGGTGCGGCATTTGCTGCGGCATTGAAAGAAGCTAATATTTCTGAAGTTGTATTTGATCGTAATGGTTACCAATATCACGGTGTTATAGCTGCATTTGGTGATGCACTTCGTGCAAACGAAATTAAGTTCTAGAGGGGATATGATGGAAATTAATAGAGAAGATTTTGAAGAATCAATCGTAAATATCGGTCGTGTTACTAAAGTTGTTAAGGGTGGTAGAAGATTTCGTTTTACTGCACTTATAGTTGTTGGTGACAAAAAAGGTACTGTTGGATATGGTATGGGAAAAGCAAAAGAAGTTCCAGATGCTATCCGTAAAGCTGTAGATAATGCTTTTAAAAACTTAACTACTGTAAGTATCAAAGGTACAACAATAGCACATGATATTGAGCATAAATACAATGCAAGTCGTATCTTGTTAAAGCCAGCATCTGAAGGTACAGGTGTTATCGCAGGTGGAGCAGCTCGTCCTGTTTTAGAGCTTGCAGGTATTCAAGATATACTTACAAAAAGTATAGGCTCAAACAATCCAGGAACACTAGTTCGTGCTACAGTTGAAGCACTAACTCGTATAAAAGGATAGATCATGGGTATAGAAAACTTATTACCAGCAGAGGGTTCAACAAGTAACCGTAAAAGAGTTGGTCGTGGACAAGGTTCTGGAACTGGAAAGACTGCTGCTCGTGGTCAAAAAGGTCAGAAATCTCGTTCAGGTTATAAAAGAAAAAGAAACTTTGAGGGTGGACAAATGCAACTTGCAAAGCGTCTTCCTAAGATTGGATTTCATGTAAATAATGTAAAACCTTATGTTATTAATGTTGAAAAAATAAAAGCAGTTGCTGGACTAGCTGAGATCACTATGGAGTCTATTCGTGGTGTTCATAAGGTAGCTAGCTCTGTTTCTAAGATTAAATTGGTTGGTGCATCTGCTAAAGATTTAGCATCAAAAATTAAAGACGATAACATTACTACTACAGGTAAATAGTCGTGAATAAAAATCTAGTAAATAAGATACTTATTACTATCGGGTTTTTATTTATCTACCGCCTACTGGCTTATGTGCCAGTTCCGGGTGTAGATACTGCTGTTATAGCATCTTTTTTCGATTCACATCAAGCTGATGCATTGGGTTTATTTAATATGTTTAGTGGAAATGCTGTCGAGAGAATGTCTATCATTGCTCTTGGTATTATGCCCTATATCACCGCTTCAATCATCATGGAACTTTTAGCTGCTACTTTTGCTCCTTTAGGTCAAATGAAAAAAGAAAGAGATGGTATGGTAAAGTATATGCAAATTATTCGTTATGCTACTATAGCTATTACAATGATTCAAGCGATCGGTATTAGTGTCGGTCTTCAAAGCTTAACAGGTCCAAATGGCAATAGTGCTATCTTAGCTGATCACAATACATTTATAGTTATTTCTGCTGTTTCAATGTTAGCAGGAACTATGCTACTGATGTGGATAGGTGAGCAAATCACTCAAAGTGGTATTGGTAATGGTATCTCACTTATTATATTTTCAGGTATAGTTTCGGCGATCCCATCTGCAATAGGTCAAACTATTACTATGGTAAATACAGGTGCTATGAGTTTTTTAACTGTTATAGCAATCTTAGTTCTAATACTAGGAACTGTAGCAATTATCATATATGTAGAACTAGGTGAACGCCGTGTTCCTATAACTTATGCTAAAAAAGTTATGATGCAAAACCAAAACAAAAGAGTTATGAATTACATTCCTATCAAAGTCAATTTAGCTGGTGTTATTCCTGTTATCTTTGCATCTGCGATATTGATGTTTCCTATGACAGTTTTATCTAGTAGTACCAACCCTACTGTTCAAGCTATTGCTGATATACTAAACCCAAATAGTTACTTTTTTAACTTTTTAACTTTTGCTCTTGTGATTTTCTTTGCATTCTTTTATGCTTCGATAACATTTAATGCAAAAGATATTGCTGATAACTTAAAAAGACAAGGTGGGTTTATCCCTGGTATTCGTACTGGTAATTCTACGGTAGAGTTCTTAACAGAAACTGCTTCAAGATTGACTTTTACGGGTGCATTATATCTTGGTCTTGTGGCAACTTTGCCATTTATGATTATTAAAGGGATGGGCGTTCCTTTCTTTTTTGGTGGAACAGCAGTTTTGATCGTAGTTCAAGTTGCACTTGATACTATGAGAAAGATAGAGGCTCAAGTATATATGAGTAAATACGAAACACTAAGTGCAGTAGGTCTATAAGTCATGGCAATAGCTCTAAGAAAGCCACATGAGATAGAAAAACTTCGCTCTGCCAACAAAATAGTCGGCGGAGCTTTAGAACTCTTAAGAACACACACAAAGGTAGGAGCATCTTTAACAGAGCTTGATGCAATGGCTGAGGATTATATCCGCAGTCATGGTGCAAAGCCCTCTTTTAAAGGTCTTTATGGCTTCCCAAGTGCAGTTTGCACCTCCCTAAATCAAGTCATCATTCATGGTATCCCAACAGATTATAAACTCCAAGAGGGAGATATCATCGGTTATGATATTGGAACTGAGCTTGATGGTTGGTTTGGAGATGCAGCTATAACTGTACCTGTAGGAGAGATAACTAAGCAAGATGAAGATTTGATAGCATGTGCTAAAGATACTCTTTATCATGCAATAGATGAGATTAAAGTCGGTATGAGGTTTAAAGAGTTATCTTTTTTGATGGAAAACTATATTAGAGATAGAGGTTATTTTCCTTTATATAATTATTGTGGCCATGGAATAGGTAAAAAACCTCATGAAGCCCCAGAGATACCAAACTATCTTGAGGGAAAAAATCCTAAGGCTGGTCCAAAGATGAAAAATGGAATGGTTTTTTGTCTTGAGCCTATGATTTGTCAAAAAGAATCAATGCCCATCATCTTAGACAATAACTGGGATGTTATTAGTACCGATAATTTACGCGGTTCACACTATGAGCATACTGTTGCAATTATCAATGGTAAAGCTGAAATATTATCTCTTGCTTAAGAGTGAAAAAAGGACTTATAAATGGCTAAAGCTGATGTTATAGAAGTTGACGGCAAGATTATTGAAGCATTACCAAATGCAACTTTTCGTGTTGAATTAGAAAATGGACATATTATTTTATGTCATATAGCTGGTAAGATGCGTATGCACTATATTAAAATACTACCTGGCGATACAGTTAAACTGGAGCTAACTCCATATAGTCTTGATAAAGGGCGAATTACTTATCGTTACAAATAAAAGATATTCTGGCTTATTGCCAGAACTTCTTCTACTCCCACTTAAACCTTCTCATCGATAGATTTGTATCTTTTGCCCATTCTCCAATAGAGTTATAGTAAATCTTAGTATTTTTAAATCCCATCTCTTTATATAAGATATACCATTGCATCGAAGCTGAAAATATGCTATCTGAATAAACTACAATCTCATCATCTTTTTTTAATTTGTGACCATCAATATATATCATATCAAGCTCATTTTTTTCCCTAAGAGTTGTATCTGTTAAAAAGTTATAGTTGTAAAAAGCACTTTTTGCATATTTGATATGCCCAGCTCTTGTGGTGTTTTTTGAGCGTTTTATCCCATAGTATAGCTCTGGCGACCTTGCATCTATGATAGCTAATGAATTGAGATTGTTTTGTATAGATATAGCATCTGAAATAAGATGCTCTTGTATAGATATAGTAAAATTACCCTCTTGTATATCATCTTCTGGCAATGAGCTAATAAAAAGTTCATTTTCAAATACCCAAGAAAGATAGCCACCATCTAAAATGCTTACATTTTCAAACCCAGAGTAAACAAGGATAAAAGCAAGGTAGCTAGCATTTAATATACCCTCTGCTTTATTATGAGAGTAGATTACAACTTTTGAGTTAGTATTTATACCTAAATCTTCTATCTCTTCTTGTATGAGTTTATTTGAGATTAGCTTATTTTTCTTACTTTCTTTTTCTATAAACTTTGATATATCTGAGTGTATCGCACCTTTGATATGACTTTTTTCATATATGCTATACTCAGCAATATCTATGAGTATAAGGTTTTTTTCATTAAAGTTTTTTTTTAGTTCACCTGTAGTTATAAAGGCTTGAGATGCACTAAGGCTAAAAAAACCCAGAGTTAAGAGTAAAATATATTTCATATTTTTGACTAAAATGCTTGTTTATTTCTAAATTCTGATATCTCTGTTTCTACCATCTCGTTTATCATTATAGTAAAAAGTTCTGAAATCATATTTGGAGAGACATCTAACTCTATCGCTTTTTTACGAACTTTTTGTAAAATAAACTCCACTCTATCGTCCGCCTTTACCTCTTCAACACTATTTTTAAATGCAACTGCTTGACTTATGATATGAGCTCTTTGAGATATGAGTTCAACTAGTTTGTCATCAAGTTCATCTATCTGAACTCTAACTTCTTCCAATGTATTGCATTTGAGCATTTTTTTTCCTTTTTGTTAGTAATCTTACCTAAAAGTATATTAGATATAGTTAACACTTTAGTAACTTTTAGAATATTGACTCTTATTAAACTTTAAAAATGAGGTAAAATTCTATATTGAGATAGCATGTATGAAAATAGCCCTGTTTTAGCTATAATACTCTTATGAAGAAACAAAACTCGTATAGCAGAGCAAGCAATGCAAATAATTTTAACAAATAAAAGGAGCTGATTTGAGTGCACGAAAGGACTTACAAAATATGATTTTTGGAGATGTTTTAGTATTGAGTTTTCACAAGCAAATGAATACTCATGCTCAATGGAAATGTCTGTGTATGATATGCAATGAGACCTTCTATGTTATATCTCCAAACTTAAAAAGTACTCAAACAAACTCTTGTAGAAGTTGTGCTCATAAGAAAACTAATTATAAGCAAGAATATGAGATAGCCGAAAGATTAAACAATGGAGAAAAAATATCGCATATTGTTAAAGATTACAATTTTGGCAGATTTGTCATCAGTAGAATTAGAGATAATAGTCTTTTTATAAATAGAAAAAATTAATTTCTCTCACTCCCAAGCAGAAGTTAATACCAATAAAATAGAAAAAATAACAGATAAAAAATTACTAAAAGTGTGGAGTAGATCCCATTTAGGGAAGAAAACATAGTATTATATTTATAAATTTCCAAATCTATCAATATCTTTGCTATAATAAAAGCATGAAAAAAGATATAACCTCAAAAGAGACTATAAAAGCTATCACTTATGATATAGCTACATATATCTTAAAACTTAAGAT
>JAERRX010000111.1 GCA_016735225.1 Sulfurimonas sp.
ATAAATTTATCTATTCTTTCTAAATTTAAGAAAAATTTTATATAAATTTTTGCTGAAATACAAAGTCATCTTCCTTGCTTAAATACCTATATAATGGGATTTGTTGGCTTTTACTACAAACTATATATATTTATATATAGACCTATTTTAATTATCTAAAAATCTTATTCACATAGCCTTATTTTGAGCCTGTGAATTACTATGCTTATAAGTGCAAGAAACTATTTAAATACTAGGATTTTGTAAGACTTTTACGAAGTTTAGAGCCTAGATGATCCTATCATTTATCAGAGCTTAGTAGTTTAGTAAAACAAATCTCCTCGAAAGCCACCTTGCTTTGTATATGATATGCTTTTTGATATAGTTCAAACTCTAATTCGTTTGCATGAAGAAGTAGTCTTGAAGCACCACTAAGCTCTATTCTCTCTTTTGCATCTAGTTCTTTGTCTAAAAATTTTATGATATTTTCTTCACTTTGCCCATAGATTGGGTCGCCAACTATAGTATGTTTCACATGAAACAAATGCACTCTTATCTGATGTTGTCTTCCTGTATATGGGACACACTCTACAAGAGTCATATTTTTATCTGCAAAATACTTTAGAGGATATATCTCTGTTTTTGATGCTTTCCCATCTTTATCGACTTTAACTACCATTCTAACTAATGCACTTTTATCCTCTCTTCTAAGTAGAGGCTCTTCTATTGATAAGCTTTCTTTTACTTCACCATGAACAAGGGCAAGGTATTTTTTCTTCATATCTCTAAGCTCAAACATCATCTTTATATCTCTCTCGCTCTGCTTATTTCTAGCACACAAGACAAGTCCGCTTGTTTCTTGGTCTATGCGATGTGCGATATTAGCATCTCTTCCAAACTGATACTTAAGTTCATCGATAAGCGAGTAGGGCGTATTTCTGTTTTGCGGGTGAATGAGAACCCCACTTGGCTTATCAAAAACAACAAACTCATCATATATAGCTGTAGCTTCTAAGCCTTTAGTGATCGGCTCAAAATATATAAACTCAAACTCACCCTCTATCTCTCCCGCTGTTCTTGTCATAGGAATATTATCTACAAATAGTCTTCCTTTTGCTATAAGCCTTTGAGCTTCTTTTTGTGTATAGTCTAACTCTTTTATAAGAAATAAAAAAGCTTTTTGTTTAACTGAGCTAAACATTTTTTTACGAACAAATGGCAAAATTTAAATCCTTTTTAATCAAATATTTACCAATAATTATGTAAAATATATGACTTAATTTATGCAAATAATACCATAAAACAAGAAGAAAATATCATAAGGTTTATAATAATGATCGAGAGATACTCAAGAAAAGAGATGAGTAAAAATTGGACGCAACATGCAAGATATGCTGCATGGCTAGAAGTTGAAAAAGCAGCTGTTAAAGCTTGGGCAAAACTTGGAAAGATTCCACAAGATGATGCGGACAAGATAGTAAAAAATGCAACTTTTTCAGTAGAACGTATAGAGGAGATAGAAGCTGTAACTAAGCATGACCTTATAGCATTTAACACGAGTGTTTCGGAGTCGCTTGGCGATGAATCGAGATGGTTTCACTATGGTATGACATCTTCTGATGCTGTTGATACTGGTGTAGCACTTCAGATGAGAGACTCTTTAACTATTGTTATTGATGATGTTAAGATGTTGATGGAGTCTATAAAGACAAGAGCTTATGAGCATAAAATGACTCTAATGGTTGGCAGAAGTCACGGTATTCATGGAGAACCTATAACATTTGGGCTAACTTTAGCAGTTTGGTATGACGAGATGAGTAGGCACTTAGAAAACCTAGAGCAGACTATGAAAGTTATCTCAGTGGGTCAAATATCTGGAGCGATGGGCAACTTTGCACATGCACCACTTGAGCTTGAAGAGCTAGCTATGGAAGAACTCGGTCTAAAAGCAGAACCATGCTCAAACCAAGTTGTTCACCGTGATAGATATGCGAGACTTGCCACAACCCTAGCACTTCTTGCATCTAGTGTAGAGAAGTTTGCTGTACAAGTTAGACATCTTCAAAGAACAGAAGTCTATGAAGCTGAAGAGTATTTTGCAAAGGGGCAAAAAGGTTCATCGGCGATGCCACACAAGCGAAACCCTATCTTAACAGAAAACATCACTGGTCTTGCTCGTATGATAAGAGCTTATGCGAACCCTGCTATGGAAAATGTTGCCCTATGGCATGAGCGAGATATATCTCACTCTTCGACTGAACGATTTTGGCTACCAGATGCTTTTATAACAACTGACTTTATGCTTCATAGGATGAATAATGTCATAGCTAACTTAACTATAATGCCTCAAAATATGATGAGAAACCTAAACCTTACAGGCGGTCTTGTTTTCTCTCAACGAGTTCTTCTTGAGCTTCCTCTTCAAGGTGTTAACCGTGAAGATGCTTATAAAATTGTCCAAAGAAATGCCATGAAAGTTTGGGAAGAGATAGGTCAAGGTAAGCCAAGTTTAGATGAAAATGGTGAGTCTTTGTACTTAGCACATCTACTAGCCGATGATGAATTAAGAAGCAAACTAAGTGAAAAACAGATTCGTGATTGTTTTAACTATGACTACTATACTAAAAATGTAGATGCAATTTTTAACAGAGTATTTAAATAGTTTTGGAGGTATAGATGATAACAATTATAAAAAGAAACGGAAGAACAGAACCACTTGATATTAGCAAGATTCAAAAATACACTTCTGCTGCTACAAAAGACTTAAGTAATGTTAGTCAAAGTGAGCTTGAAGTAGATGCACAGATACTTTTTCGTGATGGAATTACATCTAAAGAGATTCAACAAACACTTATCAAAACTGCTGTTGATAAGATAGATATTGATTCTCCTAACTGGACCTTTGTTGCATCTAGGTTGTTTATGTTCAACCTATACCATCAGGTAAATGGTTTTTCAGGATACACTCACCTTAAAAAGTATTTTAAACTGGGAGAAAAAAAAGGCAGACTTCTTCAAGGTCTTGGAG
The DNA here is from genome assembly GCA_016735225.1 of Sulfurimonas sp. Lineage (GTDB taxonomy): Bacteria > Campylobacterota > Campylobacteria > Campylobacterales > Sulfurimonadaceae > Sulfurimonas. Next base: position 3,008 of record JAERRX010000111.1, read on the forward strand.
ATATGTATGACCTTGATAGACTAGATAAACATATAGAACCCGACAGAGATATGCTTTTTAACTATCTTGGTGTCAAAACTCTTTATGATAGATATATCATAAAAGATAAAGACTCTAACCCTATAGAGCTTCCTCAGCACATGTTTATGGCAATATCTATGTTTTTAGCACAGCGTGAAGAAAACAAACATGAATGGGCTATAAAATTTTACAACATGATAAGTAAGTTTGAAGTGATGTTAGCAACTCCAACACTCTCAAATGCAAGAACAACTAGGCATCAACTATCCTCTTGCTATATAGGTTCAACTCCTGATAATATTGAAGGCATATTTGACTCTTATCAAGAGATGGCAATGCTATCTAAGTTTGGTGGGGGAATTGGCTGGGACTGGACTGGCATCCGTTCTATGGGTTCATTTATAGATGGGCATGAAAATGCGGCTGGAGGAACAGTTCCATTTTTAAAGATCACAAATGATATCGCCATAGCAGTTGATCAACTAGGAACAAGAAAGGGTGCTATTGCCGTTTATATGGAGCCGTGGCACATAGATATAAATGACTTCTTAGACCTAAAGAAAAATGCTGGAGAGGAGCGTCGCCGTGCACATGACCTCTTTCCTGCGATGTGGTTAAACGACATCTTTATGCAACGAGTAGCAGATGATGAGATTTGGACTCTTTTTGACCCCTACGATGTTGCAGAGTTAGCTACACTTTTTGGTGAAGAGTTTAGTAAACGGTATATAGAACTAGAAGAAGATGAGAGTATCATAAGAGAAAAAGTAAAAGCAAAAGATTTATGGAAAAAAATACTAACATCTTACTTTGAAACAGGCTCTCCATTTTTATGTTTTAAAGACAATGCTAATAGAGCAAACCCGAATGGGCATACAGGTGTTATAAGAAGTTCAAACCTATGTACAGAGATTTTTCAAAATACAAAACCAAACCACTATAAAATAAAGTTTATTTTTGAAGATGGACAAAGCATCTCTTATGAAGAAGATGAGATAGTAAAAGTGGATAGTGGCATAGAAAAACCTGCAAAAAAAGTAACCGCACTTGACTCTCTAGGTGGTCAAGCTGTCTATGTTGTAGAGAAAGAAAAGATAGATGGAGATACTGCCGTATGCAACCTAGCATCTCTAAACCTTTCTCGTGTAAATACAAAAGAAGATATAGATGCGATTGTGCCTACTGCTGTAAGATGTTTAGATAATGTTATAGACCTAAACTTTTACCCTGTCGAGAAGGTAAAAAGAACCAACATGAAAAGTCGCTCCATCGGTCTTGGTGTCATGGGTGAAGCTCAAATGCTAGCAGAGCAAGGCATATCTTGGGGAAGTCAAGAACACTTTGATAGGGTCGATGAAGTTATGGAGGCTGTTAGTTATAATGCTATTTCCGCCTCTTCTGATTTGGCAAAAGAGAAGGGAGCCTACCCTGAGTTTGAAGGGTCTCTTTGGAGTAAAGGTGTCATGCCGATGGATCATGCAAATGCTCAAGTACTAAACCTTGTTGATAGAGGTGGGCTGTTTGCATCTGGCTATGAGTGGAATGAGTTGCGCACAAAAGTAAAAAGTCAAGGAATGAGAAATGGTTACCTAATGGCTATAGCTCCCACTAGTTCTATATCTATTTTAACAGGAACCACTCAATCTGTAGAACCTGTCTTTAAAAGAAAATGGTTTGAAGAAAACTTGAGCGGTTTTATACCTGTAGTTGCTCCCAACCTTTCTCCTGAAACTTGGTCTTACTATACACCTGCTTATGACTTAAGCCAAACACTACTTATAAAAGCAGCAGCTATTAGACAAAAGTGGATAGATCAAGGTCAAAGCTTAAACATCTTTATAACTCTTGATAAAGCTAATGGTAAATATCTAAATGAGATATATATGCTAGCATGGAAATTAGGTCTTAAATCAACCTACTATCTTCGCTCACAGTCACCAGAAGTTGGAAATGATGTTGAAGATAGAAGTATGGAATGTGTAGGTTGCCAATAAAATGAAACCCTTGCTTAAAACAGATATAGGAAGCTTTCTAAAAAGATTTGGTAATTTTGTAGATGCGGAGATTCGTTCTATTGAACCTGTGTCGTCTAATATCATAAGAGTTCTTATAGCTACTCAAGATAGTGCCAGGGGTTTTGACTGGATAACTATAAATGTAGAGTTTTCTAGTATTATAGATGCTAAGCTCATAGAGAGTTCAAAGCTCTCTTTGGTTGATATGAGTGAAGGAATAACATTTTTTTATCAAGATAATTGTTTTGCTTTAAGTATAAATAACTATAATAACTTAGAAAATATAAAAAATGATATTTTTTATATAGTGTCTTCTAGTATTAAGTATGAAGAAGATTTATTTTAATAAACTAACAAAAAAGGAATAAAAAATGCAAAAATATGAAGTAAAAGGAACTATCTATGGTTTTGACAATACCAAAACTATTCAGATACACAAAATTGATGAGCTGTTTTCAACTATGCAAGATGTCGATAACAAAGATATTTCATTTACCATAGTAAATCCTTACATGCTTAGAGAATACTCTTTTGATATGCCATCAGATGTAAAAATTCTCTTAGAAATACATGAAGAGTCTAATGTAAGTGCCTACAATATAGTAGTTGTTAAAAGTCCAATGGAAGATTCTACTATAAATTTTCTTGCTCCTATTATTATAAATAATGATAACCATAAAATTGCACAAGCAATTTTAAAAGAGAAAAATCATACTGATCTTGGAATTAGTCAAAGCATAAAATCATTCAAAACGAAAGGTATTTAATAAAAATCTTGTAAAAATGCCACTCTTTAAAGAAATATAGATAAATAAAATTGTAACAAAAGAAATATCATATATTTTTGGTTATAATGTATTAAATTTTTAAACAAAAAGGACAAAGATGAGTAAAGACACAATCACCATAACGGACAACAGAGACAACAAAAGTTATGAATTTCCAATACTAGATGCAAGCGTAGGACCATCAGTAGTTGATATATCTACATTTTATAAAGAAACAGATATGTTTACCTATGATGAGGGCTACACATCTACTGCTTCCTGTCAATCTAAAATAACATATATAGATGGAGCTTCTGGTAAACTTATGTATCGTGGTTACGATATCGCATACCTAGCAAAAGAAAAAACATTTTTAGATACTGCGTACCTTCTTTTAAATAAAGATTTGCCTACGCAAGATGAACTAAAAGCATTTGAAGAAGAGATCACAAAACGCTCTTTTGTAAACGAAGGTGTTAAAAAGTTATTTGATTCATTCCCTGACCAAGCACACCCTATGGCTATTTTATCTGCTGGTGTATCTGCTCTTTCTACATTTTACTTTGACCATTTAGAGATAGATGACAAAGATGAATACAAAGAGATGGCAAATAGAATCGTAGCAAAGATTCCTACTTTAGCTGCTTTTTCATATAGATATTCAAATGGTTTACCTATCATCTACCCAGATGTTACAAAAGGTTTTACAGAAAACTTTTTAAATATGCTTAGAGCTTATCCTCATAACTATGTGGACCTAAAGCCTATAGAAGTAAAAGCACTTGATACTATCTTTACTCTACATGCTGACCATGAGCAAAATGCATCTACAACTGCTGTAAGAAACCTAGCATCTACTATGGCACATCCTTATGCTGCTATCGCTGCTGGTATTGGTGCATTGTGGGGTAGAAGTCATGGTGGAGCAAACGAGGGTGTTATTCGTCAGTTAGAGATGATTGGCACAGTTGATAGAGTTGATGAGTTTGTAGCAAAAGCGAAAGATAAAAATGATCCATTTAGACTTATGGGCTTCGGTCATAGAGTTTATAAAAACTTTGACCCTCGTGCAACAGTTCTTAAAGAGATTAGAAATGAGCTTATGAATGAACTTGGTATTAGTAGTGAACTTGTTGAAGTAGCAAACAAAATAGAAAGCATCGCTTTAAATGATGAGTATTTTGTTAAGCGTGGTCTTTATCCAAATATTGACTTTTACTCAGGCTTGATCCTTCAAGCACTTAAGATTCCAAAAGAGATGTTTGCTGTTATATTTGTTATCGGTAGAACTCCTGGTTGGATCGCTCAATGGAGTGAACTAAGTAAGCAAAAAGCTGTTAAAATCGCTCGTCCTAGACAACTTTATACAGGACCAACAGAAAGAACTCCAGGGGTTTAAAAACCTCCTGAAGTTTCACTCCCAGTCTAGTAGTCTTTGCTGACCTTCAAGTTCTCGTATATGGGTGACATCTTGAGAAACTTCTATAACACCCTTGTACTCACCATCGTCATTATGAATAGCAAAATATCGAATATGGATAAATTTCTCTTTAAATTTTATCCAAAATTCTGCTTCCTCTCTTCTTCCTGCTTTAAACTCTCGCAAGATCAATAGTACCTGATCTACTGACTTTGGAGGATGACAAAACTTAACTTCACGACCTATGATTCCTGCACTTCTTGGGAAAACTCTATCTTCGCCACGGTTATAAAAAATAACTATATCATTTTCATCAACATAAGTAATATCAACAGGCATAAATTTTAAAAGCCAGTTGATCTGCTCTGGAAGCATGTAGCCCTCTTCTAAATCAAGCCGATCCTCTAAAGAAAATGGAAGCTTTCTTTTTTTTGTGTCTTTTGATGGATGAATATACTCCTCTTCACTATGAGCTGGGTAGGGAGTTGGTGCCTCATCAAACATCCAACCTATCTCCTCATCTCCCTTCCGCATCTCCATCCAGTCATCTTCTTGTATAAGTTGCATCGCATTTGGCAAAAGTCTTTGCTCTTCTACTTGCATAAGATGCTCTAGGTAAGAAAAAAGATTTTGTAAAACAATACTTAGTGACTCGATATCATCAGAATCTACTAAGCTTCTTGAGTCTTTTATGGTAGCACGAATATCATCATGCATCGCCCACATGTTTTGAGATGGAGATCTCCATCCATATTTTTCTAAATAGGGAAAAAGTTGGTTTTCTTTTCTTGCAAAATGTTTCTCAATCCTACAAAGTCGAGAAAACTTTTCTTTAAACTCTTCATTGTTATTTTGTATATCTATGGAGTTGATACTTGCTATCAAACCTCTTATGAGTTGGTTTTCTTCTAAATACACACGACATGGATGCCCTTGTGCTAAATTTGCAAAGTGATTCAATATTTTTATCCTAATAGTAGTTTTTTAATTATACAGTTTTAACACTCTGTCTTTTTTGATTTATGATAAGATTTATGTATAATGCCGTTATGGAAATAAAAAAAGAAAGGTTTGTAGCCTTAGATGTTTTACGCGGTTTAACTATGGTTATCATGGCACTTGACCACTCTCGTGATTTTTTTGCTCTTGGTTTTGTTTATTATGCTCCCACAGATATAGACCTGACAAACTTAGGAGTCTTTTTTACAAGATGGATCACTCACTTTGCTGCACCTGTATTTATGTTTTTAGCTGGTATTGGTCTTTTTTTTGCTTCGGGTAGAAGAAGCAAAAATGAACTAGCTTATTTAGCCATAAGTCGTGGGGTTTGGTTGATATTTTTAGAGCTAACACTAGTTGGCTTTTTTTGGGCATTTTCTCCAGAATTTATCTATCATCCAAAAGTAGCAGTTCTCTTTGCTATCGGTATTTCAATGATTTTTATGGGTTTTTTAATCTATCTTCCAAAATACCTCATAGCTATTATAGCCCTTACTTTAGTGTTTGGGCATAACCTACTAGACCCTATCTCCGCCGAGTCTTTTGGCTCATACTCTTGGGTTTGGAACCTACTACATTCACCTGGTAGCTTTTATATTGGAGATATAGAAGTAAAAGTAGTTTACCCTTTTATACCGTGGATAGGTGTGATGGCACTTGGTTTTTTATTTGGACCAGTTACAAAAATGTCAAGAGAAAAACGCAAAAAAATCTTCTTATATACTGGCTTAGCTCTTCTTGCTTTTGGTTTAGTTCTTCGCTATACAAATATCTATGGAGACCCAGCACTTTGGAGAGAATATGCTACATTTAGCTCTACGATGATGAGCTTTTTAAACTTTACAAAATACCCTCCATCTCTTATTTACCTGAGTGTTTTTATAGGTATTGCTATGATTTTAATCTCTCTATTTGATAGGGATTTGGGGAGTTGGTCAAACCCATTGAGAGATTTTGGACAGGTGCCTTTTTTCTTTTATGTGATTCATATACCGCTTTTACATCTTGGTGGAATCGCCCTAGCTACACTAGTGTTTGGAGATGCTAGCTGGCTCTTTGGGGTACCACTTGGGCATAGTCCAGAAGGTTTTAGCTATGCAAGCCAACTAGCACCAACCTATATAGCTTGGGTACTTGCTCTTGTCTTGCTATACTACCCGAGCAGATGGTTTGCAGATCTTAAAAAAAAGCGAAAAGATTGGTGGCTTAGTTACCTGTAAGAAGAAACCAATTAAAACAATAGATCACATCAAAAGTAAAAATAAAATATTGGAAATTAAGTAGTTAAAAGTAGATGGCTATTGGGCTTTGGGGCTTGTATATTATTACCTTGATATACTAAAACCAAAGCCAATTTTATCTACTCTACTGTTGTAGTTTATCAAACTTTCACCATAGCCAGTGAAACCTTTCATATAAAAAAACAGATCTTTTCTACTAAATATTGGGTAGCTATAGTGTATCTCTACTGCACTATGATTGTAAAAGCTGTGTCTTAGCTTTACTTCTGTTAGATGTTTTTTATATGGAAACATAAACTTTAGATGCCCATGTCCTAGGTAGTCTAAAAGTTCTGGATTGTAGTTTATGTGGTCGGGAAGTCTGTACCATAGTTTCATCTCACCAAATAAGTATTTATACTGAAAATAAATACTACTGCTTAAAAAATTCCACGACCGTTCATCTCTTCCGCCTCGACCATTTGACTCATGTTCTATAGCTAATTTGACAGCTTTTAAAAACTTCTCATCATCAAGTGTAGATGTAGGAAACACAACATATAGCTCTGGGTTATAGTTAGTTTCTCTAAAGTAAGCCGAGTCTGTATAGAGTTGCCAAAAAGCCAGCTGAGTATATGCAACAGAATATATCTCACCAAACCCAAGCAGATCAGAGGTAAAGTCAAACTTTATACTTACTTGAAACTCTGTTTCAACATCTTTTGCCTTATGTCCATTTGTGTCTGCATAATCTCCATTTGCCAAATAACTAATGGGCAGAAAATAGTTTGCTTTGTGGGCTTTTATGTTGTAAAGTGACTGGGTGTATTGTCTTATGGTGTCTTGTGTTTGCGGGTTTTTAGATCTTTCTATACCTTTATATAGCTCTCGTTGTTCTTTGTCTATATCTCTTGATCTGCTATGTTTTACTTGATTGTAATAGTTTTTTGAGGAGGTTTTATACCAAAAAGCAGAGAGTTCCTTATCTTGTTTACAACCCTCGCCATTTTCATACATATAAGCCAATAGGTAGGCAGCATCTGAATCTCCACGATTTGCTAAAGTGTCAAACATTGCAAAGGATTTGTCAAATTCACCGTTTTTATAAAGTAGATAAGCCTCTTCAAACTTAACAGATGAGGAAAAAAGAAGAGTAACTAGTATGGTTAATAGGGCTAATGTTTTCACACTAAAACCTACTTTTGAATTCCATCTAAAATAGGCACAAACAAACATGCCTCAAGCTCACTGACTTTTATAGAGTTGCCAACTTTTTTAAAACTTGTTATAACTTGTTTGTTTGCTTTTTCGATGGGAGCCACCAAAACTCCACCATCTGCTAACTGATCAAACAACTTCTTTGGAACCTTTTTTGTAGATGCTGAAAAAAGAATCCTATCATAGGGAGCATACTGTATCCAGCCATTTTGTCCATCATCTGTTCTTGTGTGAATATTGTTTATGCTTAAGTCTCTAAAGCGTTTTTTTGCTTCTATCATCAAGGACTCAATGCGTTCTATGCTAAAGACCCCACGAAAGAGATGTGACAAAACTGCCGCTTGATAGCCACTACCACAACCAACTTCTAAAACTCTATCGGCACCCTTTGGCTCTAAATATTGAGTCATTTTTGCTACTGTTAAAGGAGAGCTTATATATTGTGCCGCACCTATAGGCAAAGCATCTAGTTTATAGGCATTATGTTTAAACCCCGAGGGTACAAACTTTTCTCTATCTGTTGAAGCAATTGCATTTTTTACATCATCGCTTAAAGAAAAATTTTGATGACACTCCTCAGCTAATCTTTTTGTTTTTGTTGCAGTTATTCTATCCAATACCAATATCCATATATTTTAAAATTATCTATATTGAAATTATAGCTTAAATCTCTTAGCTTGAAATTTCTTTGTGATATAATATCTATATATTTTTTATTATGTGGTGTCTAGTTTCGCTACATTATGGCACTCAGACCTATAGTTTAACTTTTTGATCTTAAAATTTTTATCTTTTTTGACAAGATCTCTTTCTTTTTCATATCTTTTGTTGCATTTTTTTCTTCATCTAGCCAAAAAAGTACACTTTTTTTATAGCCATGAAATGAAGCTATTTTTATCATGTCATCTCTTGAGCTAGAGCTTAGGTGTTCTTTGATGAGTGATGCACAGAGTAGTTTTGTGTTTGTGTTTGTAATATTTTTGAGTTCATTCTCGGCCTCTTTAAAGCTAGATGCATTTAAAAAAGATGCAAATTTTTTGTACTTAGCATCTAGGTATTTAGGTTTTGTGTTTTGAAGTGTTATAAAATTATAGTAAGCATCTAGTTTTTTATCATCAACTATATCAGAAATGCTAGTATATTTTTGGCATCTGTCTTTTATGCCAACACTAATATTTAAAGCACACTCTCCTAGGTATATCCGTCCAAGCATAGATAGGTCTGCACTTTTCTTTGCATGTTTTACACAACGACTTAGATCATTTTTTGCTAAGGTTTCATTTGAATTAAGAAAGTTTTTTGTGTAGGACTCAAAAGCAGATGCACCTTGATATTGCCATTGGTTTGGCGGGGCTTTAAAAGAACAAGCACTAAATATTAGTAAACTAAAAGTAATTAGAAAAATTTTTATCATGGTAAAACCACCTCTGATTTTGTATCATCTTGCATTATCGTATCTATCTTATCCATAAGTTGGTTTGATTTTTGTACTCCTACAGATATCTGTTCTTTTATATCTAGCAGATCTTTATCATACTCTCCAACTACCTTTACGGTTGAGTCTAGGGCATCTAGCTTTTGCTTTATATCTTTCATAATGTTGTCAAGTTCTTTAACACTAGATGCTGATGGTTGTATCAAATCTTTGTCTAAAGAAGAGGTAATTTTATTTATATCTTTCATAATAATCTCTAAACTTTTTAGTGAAGATATGAAGTCATTTGTTGAGTTTTTATCCCCAGTGATGCTTGTTAAAAGAGAATCATTATCAGATAATTTTTTTGTAAAATTTTTAACATTTTGCAGTGAAAGCATAAGGTTTGAGTCTTTTTTTGCTATGCTAGCAGTGATAGCATCTATATTGTTTATGGTTTTTAGGATTTTATCTACAGCAGGCTCAAGCTTAGAGATCATATCGTTAATATCATCACTCTCTGTCATAATAATTTCTGCATTTGGTTCTAAAACTTTATTGCCAATTATAGGGTATATATCTATGTGGGGCGAGCCGATCAAAGGTTTAGTAGTTACTAAGGCACTGCCTTTGGTTATCCACTTTCTGTTTTCTTGATTGACTGAAAATACCACACTTACAGTTCCATCATCTTTTAGTTTCATTTCATCTATGACACCGATGTCAAAGCCTGAAAACTTAAGTGGCATACCAACATTTAAAGATGTTGCACTTTGGGCGCTAAAGCGATAGCTATACCTCTTATCAAATGTACCTTTTGTATCTAAAACAGTATAAAGAAGTGTACCTATTGTTATAAAAAAAGTCAATACAAAAATACCAACACTAAACTTCATCTTATCATATTGCATGAACATCCTTTATAGTGTACTTCGTTTGAAAAAGTGTCTAATATTAAAATATTTTTCATAATATATAGTTTTTTAATAGTTGATAGTATAGTTTCTATATCTCTTAAATTATCTATTAGATAAAATGGCGTTAGAATTATAACATTCATATCTTTAGTCATTAATGCACGAATAAAAGATATGTAAAAAATCTCTAAAGATGTACATTGCGTAGGTCTATTTTTAGAAATATCTTGCAAGTTTATTTTTTTTAAGTAGCTCAATGCCTCTTCTTGAGCCTTAGAGGTTTTTAAAAATTGATGCACCTCTTTTATGAGGGCAATATTTTCTAGTATATTTAAGTTTGAGATAAGAGGAGTATCTTTAGAAACTAGTGCATACTCACTCACATCTTTTAGATACTCGTCAATCTCTTTGTGGTTGTGAAATAGTTTTATATCAATTGAGCAAGTAATGATAACACCTCGATAAAAAATAAAGCGATAAATAGTTTAACCATACCATTTAAAACAGAGATAGGAATTGCTGTATAGCTAGGTGCAGTGTTTAAACCACTATATATGGGAATAAGCATCGTGACAAATCCAAAAGCCATACTTTTTATAAGAAGTATAGCCAAATCACTTATTTCTATACTGCTAATAAGCAGTTGTCTATAAGTATGAAAGTCCATATTCATATAAAAAAGAGTAAATATATAGCCACTACTAAGCATAATTATTGCAAAAAGAATTGATAATGAAGTTACACTTATCATTCCGCTAATAATTCTAGGTAAAAAAAGATAGTCAATAATATCTATCTTATACTCTTTAAGGGTGTTTAGCTCTTGGTTTACTTTCATTACCGCTATCTCAGTGTTTACCGCTGTACCTGAACGAAGAGATATCAAAATGGCTGTAAAAAAAGGAGCAAACTCATCTATAACAAAGGTGATAATAATAGAGCCTATCTTATCAGCGAGTCCATACTGTGTAGCAAGAGCGATAACAACACCAATAATCACAGAACCAAAAATAGCAGCCATCATCGTAAAGAGAGGTATAATCCCAACTGCTGTAAAGTAGATCTGTTTTGTTAAAACCATCCGCATGGCAGGGTTATAGCTTTTTAATTGCACAATATGAAAAAGGCAGATAGATGTAAACTTTAAAGCTTCAAATAATGACTGAAAAGATTTAATAGTTTTATCACCAATGGTTTCTATAAATTTAAACATAATCTATTATATACTCCCTAAACAAACACTATAGTCGAATATTTCACCATAAAATTAAATATAAGAAGTATATGGAGCAGTCTAAGTTTCTCTTCCCTCTCCACTTTAACCTTTATATTATATGTTAAATTGTATCAGAAAATTAGTTTATTTTAGATAAAATGATGTGGTGTGTCAAGGGGGTCAAAGCTTTACTTAAAAACTTGGAGAATAGATCGGAGTTATATAGAGTTTAAGTCTTAAACGATCATATCAAAACACTAAAAGGTATCAAAAGATACTAGAAGTAAAGGAAAAAGATGAAAAAGATGAAACTAAGTTTAGGTCTTTTTCTTGCAGTTATATTATTATCGGGTTTTTGGTCTGCAAAGAGCGAACAAGATATAAAAGAAGAAAATAACAAAGCAAGAAAAGAGAGAGTAAAAACAAGTAATGAAACTTTGAAAAAGTTATATAAACATGCACCAAAATCTAGGCAGATGCTTGCTCGTTCGTATGGTTATGCAACTTTTACAAATGTAGGTGTAAACCTTATAATATTGTCAGCAGAAGGTGGTTCTGGTATGGCACACAACAACAAGACTGGTAAAAATACCTATATGAATATGGGTTCAGGCGGTTTAGGATTTGGACTAGGTGTTAAAGATTTTCGAGCAATTTTTCTGTTTAAAAACAAAAAAGTTTTTGACAGTTTTGTAAACTCAGGTTGGGAAGCAAATGCACAAGCAGATGCTGCTGCAAAAGCAGGAAAGAGTGGTGGAGCTTTAAGTGCAGCTATTACCGTTGCCCCCGGTATAAGACTCTACAAGCTTACTGAAAATGGAATCGCCATCCAAGCTACTATACAGGGAACTAAGTACTGGAAAGATGGGGATTTAAACTAAGCTATCTTAATGTAAATAGGTATCCATTGGGTATCTTTTGCATTTCGTACCTGTATTTTCCATCTAGCTCAATAACTGCTCTATAGTAACCCTCATGATTGCCAACTCTTACCTTGCAAAAAATTCCTTTCTTGTTCTCTTTAGAATAACTCTTTAAACTTGCATCTTTTTTAAAATCTATAACGATTCTATGTGGTTCAGGAAGTATAAAATTTCTAATGATTTTGTCTTTTGTTATGATTTTTAGAGTATTTTCATAAGAGAAAAACTTTGCATACTTGATAGATGCTATCTCTTTGTAGTTTCTTTTCTTTATCTGTTTTGTTCTTGGTTTTGATCTATCATAGCTTTGAGTTATAAATATGGGTAGATGCCAATCAACACTATTGTTAAGTTTTATCGATTTTGTTTCTACAGATGCATCTAGATTTTCATATTCTATGGTTACTTTTTTGATTATTCTTGCAGAAGATGGAAGACCAATAGATGAGTGTTTTAATGGTGCTATTGTTTTTACACTGTTTGAAGTATAGGCAATATCTTTTTCACCTTTTGAGGGAAAAAATGGATTTTCTCTAGCTTCTAAAGAAAGTAGAGCTAAAGAAGAAAAAAATAAAACTCTAATCAAACCTACCCCTAAATTTTGTTTTGTATTATATCAAGCTATTGTGCAGATATTTCTTTTAGTTCAAAATACTCTCTTTGGAGTTCCGAATTTTCATTTTTCAGCCTAGAGACCTCTGTTTGAAGATAGTCTTCATAGTCTTGAAGCTCAAAAAGAACCTCCAAAGAGTTTGTTCCATAAAGTAATATACCTATATAGATGCCAACTCCTAGAACAATCAGGAACAAGAAAAAGAATTTTTCAAGAGAGAGACCTAGATATCTCTCTGTTATGCTTTGTGAGCTGTCTATATCTTGGTAAAGTTCTTCATTTCGCATAGTAAAACTTAGTTAAAGATCCGTGAACCTAAATACTCGCCATACATAACTTCATTTTCTATCTCTAAAATACGGTTGTATTTAGCAGTTCTCTCGCCACGAGCAGTAGAACCTGTTTTGATCTGACCGCAGTTTAGAGCAACTGCAAAGTCGGCTATAAAAGCATCTTCACTTTCACCAGAACGATGACTCATAACACATGTGTAGCCATTTCTTTGAGCAAGACGCACTGTTAGCATTGTTTCACTTACCGTGCCTATCTGGTTTGGTTTTATCAAGATAGAGTTTGCTATGTTTTTGTTTATGCCCTCGTTTAAAATGTTTACATTTGTTACAAAAAGGTCATCGCCTACTATTTGAATCTTATCACCTAGTTTTTCTGTCATAAGTTTAAAGCCATCCCAGTCATCTTCACTAAGACCATCTTCTATAGAAACTACAGGATACTTAGCACATAGATCAACATAATACTCAACTAACTCAGCAGAAGATACTGTACGGTTTTCAGACTCAAGTCTATATCCACCATCTACAACAAGCTCAGATGCAGCAACATCTAAAGCTATTGCAATCTCTTCGCCTGCCTTATATCCAGCTTTTTTGATAGCTTCTAAAACAATCTGAATAGGCTCTTCATTTGAAGAAAGGTCAGGAGCAAATCCGCCCTCATCTCCTAAAGCAGTATTGTGTTTTTTATCTTTTAAGATAGACTTTAAGTTATGATAAACTTCAGCAGATGCACGAAGAGCTTCTGTAAAATCTTCAAATCCCACAGGAACTATCATATACTCTTGAAAATCAACAGAGTTATCAGCATGAGAGCCACCATTTATGATGTTTAACATAGGAGTAGGAATAGTCATAGCATTTGCCCCACCTAGATAACGATAAAGAGGCATACCTAGACTAGATGCAGCCGCTCTAGCAACAGCCATAGAAACACCAAGAACAGCATTTGCTCCCAGTTTGCCATAGTTTTGAGTGCCATCAAGCTCTTTCATAAGAGCATCTATCATCGCTTGGTTAAAAGGAGACTGTCCTATGAGAGCATCTGATATTTCATTGTTTACATGAGAGATGGCTTTTAAAACACCCTTGCCCATAAAACGCTCACCGCCATCACGAAGCTCTAGGGCTTCTCGTTTTCCTGTGCTTGCTCCCGATGGAACTATCGCACTCTCTATGGTTCCATCACTTAACTCTACTGTCGCTTTTACTGTTGGGTTTCCACGAGAGTCCATTACTTCAATCGCACTAATACTGTCTATAAACATCTTTTTACCTTTAATACCTAATTTATATTAAAATGAGTAAAACTCATTTTAATAGTAGGGATAAACCTCCCCGCAACCTCTTAAAACTACAAAAAATATAATTTTTTAGATAATAAGAAGTTTTTCATTGTTGCTTGTTGATATTTTATCTAAAATTAGCTAAGAGATAGTTTATTGTTTACTACTATCTGCCTCTGCATCATCTATCTCGCTAGTGTCCATAACCATTACTTCACTAACACCCATTGCTACTTTTATCTTTTCTTCTATCTCTGCGGCTAGTTTTGGCTCATCTTTAAACTTAAGCTTAACATTTTCTCGACCTTGACCTAGTTTTGTTTCTTCATAAGAAAACCAAGCCCCAGCTTTATCAACTATATCGAGCTTAACACCATAGTCAACAAGCTCACCCTCTTTGGATATGCCCTCTCCAAACATAATATCAAACTCTGCTTGTCGAAAGGGAGGAGCAACTTTGTTTTTAATGACTTTTGCTTTTACACGGTTTCCTATCTGACTTTCACCCTGTTTTAGGGATGCTATTCTTCTAACATCTATACGAACAGAAGCATAAAATTTTAGAGCATTACCACCTGTTGTGGTCTCTGGAGAGCCGTAGCCCATCATCCCGATTTTCATACGAAGCTGGTTTATAAAGATAACTGTACAGTTCATTTTAGAAAGTACACCTGTTAGTTTACGAAGTGCTTTTGACATAAGTCTAGCTTGAACACCAACTTGCTGATCGGTCATCTCGCCCTCAAGCTCTACCTTTGGAGTTAGTGCAGCAACTGAGTCGATAACTATAAGATCAACAGCACCACTTCTAGCGATAGTTTCTACTATATCTAGGGCTTGCTCTCCATAGTCAGGTTGAGAAACTAAAAGGTTTTCAACATCAACACCAAGGTTTTTAGCATAAACAACATCTAGGGCATGTTCAGCATCTATAAAGGCACAAACACCATCAGCTTTTTGACACTCTGCTGTTATCTGTAGTGCTAGAGTTGTTTTCCCTGAACTCTCTGGTCCATATATCTCAGTCACTCGTCCTTGAGGAATACCACCAATACCAAGAGCTAAGTCAAGCCCTATAGAACCTGTACTTATTGACTTTATAGGTTCAATATTTTTATCACCTAGTCTCATCAAAGCACCCTTTCCAAATGCTTTATCTATCTGTTTCATCGCTAAGTCTAATGATTTTTGTTTGTTTGCATCCATTTTGTAGCTCACTTATTTTAATTTAGAGTAATTATATTCAAATTTACTAAACTTTACTAGAAGTATTGCAATTTGTCATATTTCTTTTAAAACTCTTTATCTCTTACTTTTTACATTACTAGGATTTTATCCTAACTTACTTAAAGTCTAAGCATAAAAAAACTTTAATTACCTACTATTCTTCATAAGCACTCAGCCCTAAACCCCAGCAGGAGTATAAAATTTCCCCTCTAAGAGATCTCTTGGTCCTAGAACTACTGATATTATACTACCCCAAGAAAGCTAAAGAGCTTTTAGCGATTTCTTATTTAAAATAAGTGGATATTTTATCACATGGGAGCAGTTCAGTTGATTTTACTCTATTGCTTAAATACAATTTTTGCTATTGTGATGTTTTACTAGCAAAAAAAGTTTGTTTTAGTCTTGACAGAAAAGGAACTATTAAGATACTATATATAAATAATTATAAAGGATTGAAATGGAAGAATACTCCGAAAAAACATCAGAAGATAAATTTTGCAGAGAATGTGGTGAACTAATAAATGCTAAGGCTGAGATATGCCCTAAATGTGGAGTAAGACAAATGTCGCCGCAAAACCTTTTGGGAGCGACTGCACCAAACGGTAAAAGCAAAATAGCAGCAGCTTTACTGGCATTTTTCTTAGGAGGCTTTGGGGTGCATAAATTTTACCTAGGACAGATCGGCTTTGGGATCTTATATCTTCTTTTTTGTTGGACCCTTATTCCAGCAATAGTTGCATTTATAGAGTCTATACTCTTGCTTACTATGAGTGATGAAACATTCAATAGACGATTTGGAACGATATAGAGATATATACTTTAAGACTACTCATTGTATAATTAAAATAACTAAAAAAGGAGATCAGATGATCAAAACATTATCGTCAATGGCACTAGCAGGTTTAGCGGCTGTAACAATTACGGGATGCGGTGGTTCTACACCAGAAGCAAAACCTGAAACTACTGTAAATGCCGAAGTTAAAAAACCTGCCAGTACAAATGGAAAAAATGATGAAGTTTTATGGCAACAGTTTCAGTCTAAACAAGCTATGGATAACTTAGCTAAAGAATTTCCACCTGAGTAATAGTTAAGTTATTGAGTTCTTTATTGTTGTCGCTTTTTTTGTTTTAGTAGGTTGTAGCTCTCAACCTGCTTCAAACAGATCAAGTGGTACAATACTCACACTATGCTCCCACTTTTTAGATATACTTTCACAAATATTTCTACTTCTATTACTACAAGGCACTAACTCATGAAAAAAATAGCAATTATCGGTCGTCCAAATGTTGGAAAAAGCTCACTCTTTAACCGTCTTATCAAAAAAAGAGATGCTATAACATCAGAACAAGCGGGAACAACAAGAGATGTTAAAAGAAAAAACACTATCATCATCAACAAGCAAGTAGAGCTTCTTGATACAGGTGGACTAGATAAGGGTTGTGAACTTTTTGATAAGATAAAAGAGATGTCTTTAAAAGCCGCCTATAAAGCAGATATCATCTTATATATGGTAGATGGTAAGGGCATCCCCGAAGATGAAGACAAAAAACTTTTTTATGAGCTTCAAAGTATGGGCAAAGAGATGGCTCTTGTTGTCAACAAGATTGACAATGATAAGATGAAAGAAAAACTATGGGACTACTATGAGTTTGGGACAGATGCTATCTTTGGTATATCGGTCTCACACAATAGAAACACAGTAGAACTACTAGAATGGATAGCTTCAAAAGTTCCCGATAGTGATATAGTAAAAGAAGATGATGAAGATGAGGAGATACCTCAAGAAAAAGAAGAAGCTGTAACTGATGATGATTTTTTCTCTCAATACTCTCACGATGATGAAGATGATGGCTTTACCTATTGGCATGAAGATGATGAGGAAGACAACTCTATCTTTGCAAACAATGACTTGATAAAAGAGTTTGATGAAAATGATGTAAATCACATCAAAATAGCAATAATTGGTCGTACAAATGTTGGAAAAAGCTCCCTTCTAAATGCTCTTTTGGGTGAGGAGCGTTCAGTCGTAAGTAGTGTTGCTGGAACAACGATAGACCCAATTGATGAAACTGTTGAGTATAAAGATAAGCAAATAACCTTTGTCGATACAGCTGGGTTAAGAAGAAGAGGCAAAATACTGGGCATAGAAAAATATGCTCTTATGCGAACAACAGAGATGCTAGAAAATGCAAACATGGCTTTAATAGTCTTAGATGCAAGTGAACCTTTTTTAGACTTAGATGAGAAGATAGCAGGCTTAGTTGATAGTAACAAACTAGCATCTATCATCGTTTTAAACAAATGGGATATCTCAAAAAGAGAAGATCATGATAAAATCATAAAAGAGATAAGAGATAGGTTTAAGTTTTTAGCCTATGCTCCTATCATCACTTTATCTGCACTTTCTCATCAAAGAGTTGATAAACTTCATGAGATGATATTGGAGATAAATGAAAACTATTCTCAACGCATCCCTACCTCAAAAGTAAATGAGGTTATAGAAAGAGCCTTAAGAAGACATACTTTACCAAGTGTTAGTGGACAGGTTATCCGCATCTACTATGCCACACAGTATGAAACAAGACCGCCAAAGATTGCTATCATCATGAACAAACCGAGTGGTCTTCACTTTACATACAGAAGATACTTGACCAACAAGCTAAGAGAAGCTTTTAACTTTAGCGGAACACCTCT
>JAERRX010000038.1 GCA_016735225.1 Sulfurimonas sp.
TGAGTATTTTAAAGAAGGATATTATATTTAAAAGCTGTTTAAATAACAAACTTATTTTTCGTTTCATCTTTTAAAGTATAGTTTTGGTTACACTTATACTAATATATTAAGTGAAATAAAAAGGAGTAGAGTCATGGAATCATTATCGTTATATATATTAGTAGGAGCTGTATTGTCTTTGGGAGCTTTTTTATACTTTGAGAGTTTATCTTTAAAGGCACATAGAATTACTAAAGAAGAAAGTAGCTCTTTGAGTGAAAGTTTTAAACATTACAACACATCTAGAAATGTAGTGTTTTTTTTCATAGCTAGTTATGTTATTACATTGATAATCTCAATCTTAGGTCATAATGAACACTATGGTCTTATAGAGGCAATTGCATATATATTTACAACAGCTTTTTCAGGTTCAATAATAATTTTTGTTATGAAAATACAGAGAAGTTTATTGATAAAAGTATTTGCAACTTTTCTTTATGGAGTTCCTTATATCGGAGCATCAGCACTTGCTTTTTTAACAACATATATAATAAAAGGGATGTAAAATGAGTACAATAAAAGAGTATTTAACAGCAGACCATGCAAGATGTGATGACTTGTTTGCATCTATGGAAGATAGTGCAAGCAGGTCCATCAAAGATGCTAAGGCATCTTATGATATATTTGCAAGTTCTAGTGAAAGACATTTTCAGATGGAAGAAAAAGTTATGTTTTTAGAGTTTGAAGCAAAAACAGGGATGACTCAGGGTCCAACAGCGATGATGCGACAAGAGCATACACAGATGCGATCTCTAGTATCTCAGATGGGCGAAGCCATAGCAGATGAAAACAAAGATAGGTTTTTTGGACTTAGTGAAACTCTTATGATTTTGATGCAACAACATAACATGAAAGAAGAACAGATGCTCTACACTATGGCACAACAACATTTAAATGCTGACTCGGATAGAGTTGTAGAGATGATGGAGTCGATGATTGTTGAGTAGAAATTTAGGATTTTTCTATGGAGCTTAATGGCTTATCGATAGATCAAGCTCCTCCTATATCAGCACCAGTTAGGTTTTATCTAACAGCACCACTCTTTGCAATATTGGCTGGTTTTTTTATGTTTTTTAGTGATGCCTCTACTCTAAGTAGTAGGTACTCACTTGATACTATTGTTATCACTCATACCCTAACTATAGGTTTTTTATCTTTTATAATGCTAGGGTCATTAACACAGATGCTACCCGTTTTAGCAGGTGTAGTTATTCCAAAAGTAGATAAAGTTTCAAAGATCGCACATATACTTTTAGTCGCAGGTCTTATCTCCATGATATATGGTCTTCACAGCCAAAATACAGATGCAAACACTTTAGCCATGCTACTTCTTGGTGTTGGGTTTAGTATGATTATAAGTGTAATTGTTATGGCAGTTATAAGGGTTAAAAACTTTAATGCAACTGTAAAAGCTATGAGTGTGAGTCTGTTTTTTGCAATTTTTACTATTTTAATGGGTATCTTTTTACTCTATACTTATATAGATGATGATATAGCCCAATACAGATATATAATATCAAATATTCATAGTGTTTGGGGTATTTTTGGTTTTGCTGGTATCTTGATCATCGGAGTAACTTTTCAAGTATTACCCATGTTTTATGTAGCTCCAAAGTTTAAGCAGTTTTGTAAAAAGAAAGTAGTTTGGCTTATAAGTTTTGGTCTTTTTTTATGGCTTTTTACAACTATATTTTATGAGCCACTTAGCATAGTTGCAAAGGGCTGGGTTTCGCTCTTTTTCTGGGCATTTGCCACAACAGTTTGGATAAAGCTTACTCGTCGTAAACGACCTATCAGCGATGTTACAGTTTGGTATTGGCGGAGTGCTAGTGTATTGCTAACTATAGGTTCTTTTGTTTGGATATTTGATGAGTATTTTAGTCATGAGTATGTTGTCATGGTTTCGGTAATGTTTGGAGGTTTTATACTTAGTATAATGACAGGTATGCTTTATAAAATAGTTCCATTTTTAGTCTGGTTTCACCTAAATGCTATGGGTTATATGACTATACCAACAATGAATGAGATGATAGATAAGAGGCTTTCTAAGATACAGTTTTTTCTTTTTATGATCTCTTTAGTGGGTTTTGTGCTTGCTTTTTATATACCTATATCTCTACAGGTAGCATCTCTTAGTTTTATAATAAGTATGATGATTTTACAATATAATGTCATAGCACCGATGCTAATATATATAAAGATTAAAAAAACAAAACCTGATTTTGATATGAGTGCTTTTGCAACAACATAGGATATAGATATGAACAATATAATTTTAATAGGCTTTATGGGAGTAGGGAAGGGTAGTGTGGCTAGAGAGGTCATAAAAAACTCTAACTATATGGCAATAGACACAGATGACCTTATAGAGAGTATGGAAAACAAAAAGATAAAAGAGATATTTACAGATAATGGAGAGCAGTATTTTAGAGGTCTTGAAAAAGATCTCTCCGCTTGGCTAGAGCTAAATGTGAAAAATACTCTTATTTCAACAGGGGGAGGTTTTTATAAGCAAAAAAATCTAAAAAAGATAGGTACTGTTGTTTTACTAGATGCACCCTTCGATAGGATAATAAAAAGAATAAAAAATCATCCAAATGCTATTAGAAAACTTAAAAAAAGACCATTGCTACAAGACTTAGAAGAAGCAAAAAAACTTTATGATCTGCGTCGCCCTGAGTATCTAGCACTAGCAGATATAGTTATAGATGTTACAAAAAAAACTATTGAAGAGTGTTCAAGAGAACTACTAAAGAAGGTAAAAAAGATATGATATTTATAGATACAAATGATAAAGATTTTAAAAGTAGTTTTGAGGAACTTCTTTTAAGAGGGAAGATGGATATTGATGAGGTGAGTTCAATAGTTGGAAATCTTTTATATGAGATAAAAAGTGATAAAAACGAAGCTTTAAAAAAACATATAGAAAAGTTTGACAACTGGATACCCTCAAGTGATGAAGACTTGAAAATATCTAAAGATGCTATGATAAGAGCTTATGAGAAGATAGATATCAAGCTCAAAAGTGCTTTGCATCTAGCCTATGATAGGATCAAGTCATATCATGAAAAACAAAAACCTAAGTCATGGTTTGATACAGAGGAAAACGGAACAATACTAGGACAAAAAGTTACACCTGTTGATAGTGCAGGGCTTTATATACCTGGTGGAAAAGCAGCTTACCCATCTTCACTTTTGATGAATGTTATCCCTGCTCAAGTTGCAGGAGTAAAAAATATTGTCATCTGTACACCAACTCCACAAAACGAAGTAAACGAGCTTTTGCTTGCAGCTTGTCATCTATGTGGAGTTAGTGAGGTTTATAAAGTTGGTGGAGCGAGTGCCATCGGAGCGATGGCCTATGGAACGCAGAGCATACCAAAAGTTGATGTTATAACTGGACCAGGAAACATCTTTGTTGCAACTGCTAAAAAAATGGTTTATGGCGATGTAAATATAGATATGATAGCAGGACCTAGTGAGATAGGGATTTTAGCAGATGATAGTGCAAACCCTTTGCATCTTGCTATCGACCTACTATCTCAAGCAGAGCATGATGAGATGGCAAGCTCTATACTTATAACTCCTTGTAAAAAGTTAGCCGATGAGGTCGCTATCGAGATACAAAACTGGCTTAAAAAACTTCCTCGTGAAGAGATTGCAAGAAAGTCCATAGAAGATAGAGGTGCTATAATAGTAACAAAAGATATGGATGAAGCTATAGACCTTATGAACGAGATAGCCCCTGAGCATCTAGAGGTTGCTACTGATAATGCTTTTGAGTTTTTACCACTCATAAAACATGCAGGAGCAATATTTTTGGGACACAATACACCTGAGGCTATTGGTGACTATATTGCAGGTCCAAACCATACCCTACCAACAGGAGGAACGGCAAAGTTTTTTTCCCCACTTGGAGTAGAAAACTTTATGAAAAAAACTTCTATCATCTCTTTTTCTAAAAAAGGCATAGATGAAGTAGGAGAAGAGTGCGCACTTATCGCAAATACAGAGGGCTTAACAGCACATGAACAGTCAGTTCGAGTTCGTTTAAGTTAAATCATAAAAGTATCAAAAAAAAAGGATAAAAAATGTTACACCCAGCAACAGCACATTTTGCAATAGTGCTTCCAGTTATCTCTTTAATAATAGGCTTAGCCTATTTAGTAAAACCGAGCGAAGTTATGTCTAAACTTTCAACACGCTTCATGCTAGCATCTGCTATCTTTATAATTATTGCTTTTTTTACAGGCAAAAATGATGGCGGTGAAGTTTATATGTTTATATCAGGTGAAGGACAAAAACTACTCATAGAACATAAACAACTAGGTCTTTACTTAGCTATAGCTATGGGGGCGGTTGCTCTAGTTAAGCTTTACGGCTGTATTACAAAAACCTTTAAAGCAGAACTGCTTGCAGTTGTTTTAGTTGCTTTTATAAGCGGTGGAGTTTTATATCAAGGAAAAATGGGTGGAGATTTGACCTATACTTATGGTTCTCATGTTTTAAAACACTCAGATGGAATGGATTGCCTTGATGACCCAGAGGAATTTTTAGAAGATGAGGAGTAGGGTCTTCTCTTTTAAAAAGTAGCAACTTACAAAAACACAAAATTTCATCTTATAGATGGGGATGTTTTTCTAATATTATTTGAGGAAGAACAATGAACTACATAGGCTCAAAATCTAAACTATCTTCTTGGATAAAAGAGGAGGTTAAAAAAGTAGTTGGCAGGGACCTTTCTCAAAAAGTATTTTGCGATATGTTTGCTGGAACTGGCATAGTTGGGAGAACTTTTAAAAAAGAAGTTAAACAAATTGTCAGTAATGACTTAGAACATTATAGTTTTGTGTTAAATAAAAACTATATTGAAAATCATCAAGAGATAGAAGATAAAGAAAAGTATATAAAAGAGCTTGACGATCTACCTTTGCTAGATAATGGATTTGTATATCAAAACTATTGCATGGGCAGTGGAAGCGAGCGACAATATTTTAGTGATGATAATGGTAAAAAAATAGACACTATTAGAACTAAAATCAAAGAGTGGAAAGAGAAGAATAAAATAAACTCTAGTTTGTATTATTTTTTATTGACCTCACTTCTTGAAAGTGCAGATAAAGTGGCAAATACTGCTTCTGTTTATGGTGCATTTTTAAAACATATCAAAAAGTCGGCTTCAAAAGAGCTAGTTTTACAATCTGCTAATTTTATAAAAAGTGATAATACTCATAAAGTTTTTAACATGGACAGCAATGAGTTGATAAAAGAGATAAGTGGTGATATTTTATATTTAGACCCACCATATAACCAAAGGCAATATAGTGCCAACTATCATATATTAAATACGATCACTAAGTATGATAGTTTTACGCCAAATGGCAAAACAGGATTAAGACAATACACTCGTTCAAACTACTGTAAAAAAGGTGAAGTTCATAGTAGCTTTGAAGATCTAATCAAAAATGCAAAATTTATATATATCTTTTTAAGCTATAACAACGAGGGGCTTATGAGTAAAGATGATGTTAAAACTATTATGTCAAAATATGGAGTGTATAGCTTAGAAACTAAAGAGTACAAAAGATTTAAAGCTGACAAAACACAGAGTAGAAAGCATAAAGCAGATAAGACTTATGAGTATTTGCACATACTTAAAAAAACTTTCTGATATTTTAAGCTTTAAGATAGATTTAGATATTTTGTTGGTGCATTATTCTCTGCTTGTCGTAAAATAACTACAACACAATATTAAACTTTTTTTAAACCACAATAAATTCGAGCTGTAAACTTTAGAAAAATAAGATTTACTCTAAAAGAAATTACACGAAAATTAGAATGACTACATCAACTAAGATTAATATAAATAAGCTAAAATCCCAAACACTAAACTAAGCATAAAGATTATAAACATGAAAGATGAAATATTATCAAGAATACAAAAGAAGTTTCCTTTAGTTTCTAAGCCATTTGAGGCTATTGCCGATGAGCTAGACATGAGCGAAAATGAGGTCTTGAGTATTTTACAAGAGGAAAAGAGTAGGGGTATTATTCGTCAAACTTCTGCGATATTTGATACTAAAAGACTAGGTTATAAGTCATCTCTTGTTGCATTTAAAGTTGCAAAAGACAAGATAGATGATGCAGTTAAGATTATCAACTCGCATCCAGGTATCTCTCACAACTATGAAAGAAATCATGATTTCAATATATGGTTTACTCTTGGGGTTGCACCTGACTCTATACTAGGACTTGATAAAACAGTTGAAATACTTGCAAAACTTACCAAAGCAGATGAGTATATCATGCTTCCAACTCTTAAACTATTTAAAATAAATGTTAAGCTAAATACAACTGGTAAAGATGAGAAAAAAGAAGAGGTAAAAAAAGTTGTTCACTCTGAGATAGAGATGACACCGCTTCACAATGCAATAGTTAGAACAGCTCAGTATGATATAGAGATGGTTAGTGAGCCATTTAAGAAGATTGTCGATGAGCTTGGTATCGGTTATGATAAATTCTTTTTTATTTTAAAAGAACTTCAAGATGCTGGTATAATGAGAAGGTTTGCATCTATACTAAACCATAGAAAAGCAGGTTTCAACGCAAATGCCATGGTTGTTTGGGATGTGCAAGAGGGAGAAAAGGGCGAAGAGATAGGAGCTAGGGCTGCTGCATTTAGTGCAGTTAGTCACTGTTATCTTAGACCTAAATACACAAACTGGCAATACAACCTTTTTACAATGGTTCACGGAAAGACAAAAGAGGAAACAGATGCTATAATTGCAGAGATGGCACAAGAGATAGACTCTAAAACTCACATGCCACTTTATAGCTCAAGAGAGTTTAAAAAGATACGCATAGAGTATTTTACCCCAGACATAAAAGCTTGGGAAACAAAATACAATATCAAGGAAGCATAAATGGAACTTTTTTTGAATTGGAGATAGTATATATTGTTATAGGTGCTTTTATACTAAGTGTTACAGCTTTTGTGACAACCAGAGAGTTTATGCCAAAAGTTGCCTTCAAAAGAGGGATGCTAGGTATTGGCGGATTTATAATCTTTATGATTGGTTTTCATTATGTTATGACAACGACAAGGATGCAAGGTGTTAAAGATATTTTTAACAATGGAGAAACTGTTATTTGTGAAAATAAGATGCGTAGAACTATTTCAAGATCAGTTTTATTGTCTAAAGAGTTAGGCTGGAGACTAGATGGCGATAAGTTTAAAAACGATGATTATGAGCGTGACTTTCATACTTCAAGATGCATCGAGTTTGATGGGATAGTACCTAAGTAGATGCTCTTAGTCCTAAAGCGTTACTCTATGGCATTTACCTTTCTTTTTATCATATTTGCCTTGATGCTCCTTAGCACCATCGGGGTAACGAGTCTAGGAAATAGTATGCTAAATGATATAGGTGAAGAGATGAAACCAAGAGGAGAGGAGATAAGCAGATGAGTTTAAATATTATACTTATAGTCGGTGTTGTTTTAAGCATAGCTTTTCATTTTATGGGTGTTTATGCTGGTGCAAAAAAGACCGTTTGGGTGATGATAGTTTTGATGTGGGCAGGTTCTATCAGTGTTGCTATGAATGAAGTAAAAGCAAATGCTTATGATGATGTTAAAAAGATGCAAGGTCAGTTTGAAGATACTGATAAATTTATACTAGATGCTGGTAAAGAGATATCTTTATATGAGTTTTTACTCATCAAAAAAAGCTATATCAAAAACAACCCTAAAAAATAATGCACTCTAAAAGTATCTCTATTGTTGGTTGTGGCTGGTTGGGTAAGCCACTAGCCAAGAGCCTATCAAAAGAGTATGATGTAGAGTGTTATGATAGAAAAACAACAAAAGAGCGTTCCTCTTTTTGGCAAAGTAAAACAATCATAATCGCCATAAATACAAAAGACAACTATATCAACACACTACAAAAAATAGCAAAGTTTAGTTCTTTATCTTCAAATATTATACTGCTTAGCTCTATCTCTGTATATAAAGAGTTTAACAAAACCATAGATGAGGATATATCTATAACACAAAAAACTCTGCAAAAAGAAGCAGAAGAGTTGATGCAAAACTTAAGAGAACATCTTCTGATTTTACGACTTGGTGGCTTGATGGGCAGTGATAGAGTTGCAGGAAGATGGAAAAAAGTATCTACTTTTAAAGATGGTTTTGTAAACTATATCCATCGTGATGATGTTATCTGTATCATAAAAGAGCTACTTAAAAATGATGTGAGAGATGGCATCTACAACCTTGTAGCACCAAAGCATCCGCTTCGCTCTAAAGTACACAAAAAAAACACTCAAAGACTTGGGATAAAGCTAGGGAGTTTTGAGGGCAAAACATCTAAAATAATTAGCTCAGATGCCATCGTAAAAAAAATCAACTATACTTTTTTATACCCAGAACCACTTGACTTTTGGGGTAAATAACTAAAAATACCCGAGCTTTGTATCTAACATCTTAGTCAAAATATCTATATACTTAAGCCCTTTAAAGTTTTTTCGATATAATACAAGGTTTTAAATATTAAATATTACCTCATAGGATTTTAGATGTTACTTTTTACTCCTGGACCAACTCCAGTACCTCAAAATGTTAGAAATGCAATGAGTGATGAAACTATGCATCATCGTACCCCCGAATTTGAAGCTATCTTTGAAGAAACTAGAAATCATCTTTTTGATCTTTTTGGTACCGATGAGGTTGTTATACTAGCATCTAGTGGCACAGGTGCTATGGAAGCAGCAGTTACAAACCTCTGTAAAAATACACTTTTGAGTATAAACTCTGGAAAATTTGGAGAGAGATTTGGCAAAATCGCTCTAGCTCACGGTCTTAAAAACATAGAGATTAAAAATGAGTGGGACACTCCTGTTAGTGTAGATGCAGTTGTAGATGCTCTTAAAAACAACCCCGATATAGATGCATTAGCAGTTCAGATAAGTGAGTCCGCAGGTGGTCTTCGCCATCCAGTTGAAGAGATAGCAAAGGCAGTTAAAGAGATAAACCCAGACATCATGATAATAGCTGATGGTATTACCGCTGTCGGTGTTGAGAGGATAGATGTGACAAACATAGATGCTCTTCTAGCTGGTAGCCAAAAAGCACTTATGCTTCCTCCTGGTTTATCTATACTAGGTTTAAGTAATGCATCTATTAAAAAGATAGGAGCAGGAGAGGGCTACTACTTAAACCTCGCATCTGAGATAAAAAAACAAAGACAAAACACAACTGCCTACACAGCTCCAACTACTCTAATCATAGGACTTTTAGAAGTTCTACAAACTATACAAAAGCAGGGTGGTATAGGCTCTCTTTATTGTAATACTGCTAGAAGAGCAAAGGCTACAAAAGCAGCACTTCAAGCGATAGGACTGCATATATATCCAAAAGTTTCTGCAAAAAGTATGACAACTATTGATGACAAAGATGCCACAAAAATTCGCTCTAGTTTAAAAGAGGAGTACGGTGTAAATGTAGCAGGAGGTCAAGACCATCTTAAGGGCAAGATATTTCGTATAAACCAGATGGGCTTGATAGAGCCTTATGAGTCTATATGGGTTGTAAATGCAATAGAACTTATCATGCATCAGTTAGGTCGCTTAGAGTATGGCGGCATCGCTTCAAAAGTATATAATGAAACTTACTTTAAAACAGTTTTACAAAAAAAAGAGATATAGATGATACTAGATCATGAGATACCAAACGGAACAAAACTGTACTTTGCAAATAGTGCAAAGGTTAAAAGAGATATAGAAAATATCGCTAGTGAGATACTTTATGACAATGGATTTCAAGAGATAGTAACTCCTCTTTTTTCATATCATCAACATCTAAGCATAGCAGATAACAAAGAGCTAGTACGGGTAAATGATGCTCAAAACAACTCTCTATCTCTTCGTGGCGACTCTACTATCGATGTAGTGCGAATCATAGAAAAAAGACTAGGTAAAAACACTACACAAAAAAAGTGGTTCTATATCCAGCCTGTTTTTCGCTACCCAACTCAAGAGCAGTATCAAGTTGGTGCTGAGTTTATGGACGAGAAAAACCTCTCATCAGTTGCTAACTTAGCAGTTGAGATATTTAACAAACTAGAGATAAAACCTCTTATGCAAGTCTCAAACATAAAGATACCAAAACTTTTAGTTGAGATGTTTGATGAGTTAGAACTTGAGGATTTTCGCCATATAAATATAGAAAAATTTTTAAACTTAAAAGTAAAATGGCTAACTAAGCTAGTCTATCTTCAACATTTAGAACAGATAGATGAGGTGATAGAGATGGCACCAGATGCTATAAAAGTAGAACTTACAAAGATGAAAGAGTTATGCTCAGAGGTTTCATACAAAAACAGAGTGTTGGCACCTATGTATTATGCAAAAATGCTTTACTATGATGAGCTGTTTTTTAGATGCATAGAAAAAAATGAAGTTTATGCAAGTGGTGGAAGATATAAAAATGAAGACTTAACATCGGTTGGCTTTGCTATCTATACAGATGCACTTTGTGAAAATTTAACTAAATAATATTAAGAAAAGAGGAAATTATGAAAAAAATAAAAGCAGATTTAATAGTAGGTATTCAGTGGGGTGATGAGGGTAAAGGTAAAATAGTTGATAGGCTAGCACAAGAGTACGATATGGTTTGTAGAAGCCAAGGCGGTCACAATGCTGGACATACTATATGGGTAGATGGAGTTAAGTTTGCACTGCATCTCGTTCCCTCTGGTATCTTAAACCCAAATGCTATAAATGTTATTGGAAATGGTGTTGTTCTGTCTCCTGAGTCTATCATAGAAGAGATGGTTCAGTTTGAAAACTTAGAGAGTCGTCTTTATATTTCAGACAAGGCACATCTAAACCTTTACTATCATGCTTTGATAGACCAAGCCAAAGAAAGACTCAAAGGCGACAAGGCTATCGGAACAACTGGTAAGGGCATCGGACCTGCTTATGCAGATAAGATCAACCGTACTGGTTTTCGTGTAGGCGAGCTACTCAACCCTGTTAAGCTTTGTGCATCTATACTTGAGTATTTTGAGCAAAATAGACAGATTTTTGATATTTATGAGATAGATACTCCTCTTGAGTCTGAACTACTCTTAGAACTAGAGGGCTTCAAAACTAAACTTGCTCCACACATAACAGACACAACACAGATGGTTTGGAAAGCTCTAGATGCTAAGAAAAAGATATTGCTAGAGGGCGCTCAAGGAACACTTCTTGATATAGACCATGGGACTTATCCGTTTGTAACATCATCTCCAACAGTATCCGCAGGTGCTTGTGCAGGACTAGGTATAAGCCCTAAAGATATAGGAAAGGTTACAGGTATAGTTAAGGCTTATTGTACTCGTGTTGGCAATGGACCTTTTCCAAGTGAAGACTTTTCTAAAGATGGCAAAAGACTCGCAAAGCAAGGTCATGAGGTTGGAACTACAACAGGTCGTGATAGAAGATGCGGTTGGTTTGATGCCATAGCAACTAGATATGCTAGTCGCTTAAATGGATGCGATGAGTTGGCTTTGATGAAGCTTGATGTTTTAGATGGTTTTGATGAGGTCAAAATATGTGTTGCTTATGAGCTAGATGGCAAAGAGATAGATTATCTTCCATCAAATCTTGAGGATGTAAAACCAATCTATAAAACATTTAAAGGTTGGGATAACTCTGTTGGAGCAAGAAAGTTTGAAGAGCTTCCTGCATCTGCTCAAGATTATGTGAAAGTGATTGAAGAGATTTCACAAACAAAGATAGGGATCATCTCAACTTCGCCTGAAAGAGATGATACTATTATACTTTAGTTGTCTATAGGGAACTATCGTGAAGACTCGCTTTACTCCATTGGTCAAGTTAAAAAAAACAGCGATGGAAAAAAGTGAGAGTTTAGTTCAAAAAGCAAATGCCGACTTGCTAAGTGCAAATATGGCTTTGCAAACCTCTTACGATGCACTAGATGATATAGAGTCACCTCAAGGCGGCACAATGGCTGACTTTTTAGCATCTAGGAGTTTGCTTTCTTCTGGAAGAGGCTTGATACAACACAACAAAGAGTGGGTAAACTTTACAACAAATGAAGTAAACAGTGCTAAAGAAAAACTAAAAGCAGATATGATAGAGTTTGAAAAATTTAACTACCTAGAACTCCAAGAGATACAAAAAAAGATACAAGAGGCAAAGATACAAGAGGCAAAAGAGCTTGATGAAGTTGCCCTTATGACACATGCTCGCAAATCAAAACATTGAACATCACAAATCACAAAAGGACAAATATTGAGAATAGTTATACTTTTTATACTAAGCTTTTCATCTCTCACAGCGATTCAAACAAGCGATAGACTTTTTGATTGTACTGAAATATTTAAAGAAAGAAAGAGTGAGCTTTTAGTGGAACTAGAGCGGATAGATGAGCAAAAACAAGCTTTAAGTGCTTTAAAAACGGCAACCCAAGAACTTCTTACAAAAAAAGAAAATAGACTTCAAGAAAAAGAGGAGCTAGTCCAAAGTAAGTTAAATGAGATAAGTGCAAAAGAAGACAATATTAAAAAAATGTTAAAAAGAAATGAAGATGTTTTAAAAGAGACCAAAGATATAAAGATGGACAAAGTAGCCCAAACTTTTGCAAAAATGAAACCATCAGCATCTGCAAATATACTCTCAGATATGGACACAAAAGAAGCAGCATCTATCTTAAGCTCTTTAAAACCAAAAACAGTTGGGAAGATCCTAACTAAAATGGATGCAAAAAAAGCTTCACAATTAACATTGATATTGTCAAAATAAACAAAGAGAGAGAACTTCTAAAGTAGGAACCTCGACTAAAGTCGAGGCTAAGAGGTAAAAACTATAGACCTCTAATGATAGAAAGCCTAGTCTTCTTCTGTATCAAATATAACTTCTTGATTTTTATATATACCAGTTCCAACAGGAATAGTACGACCGATAATAACATTTTCTTTAAGGTCATTGAGATAATCAATTTTTGCAGAAACCGCTGCTTCTGTCAATACCTTTGTAGTATCTTGAAAAGATGCCGCAGAGATGATAGAGTCAGCTGCAACTGCTGCTCTTGTAATACCAACCAAGAATGGTTCCGCTATCGCAGGACGACCACCAAGACGGATGATTTTGTCATTTTCAACTTTAAACTTAGCTTTTGAAATTAGGTCACCCTGTATAAACTTAGTATCACCAGATTTTACAATTTTTATCTGACGAAGCATCTGAGTAAAGATAACCTCTATATGTTTATCGGATATATTTACACCTTGTGAACGATAAACTTGCTGAACCTCTGATACAAGGTAGTTGTAGAGTGCTTTAACACCCATAATACGAAGAAGTTCATGAGAAGAGATGATACCAGTTGTTAAGCGCTCTCCAGCATGAACAAAGTCGCCTACTGTAACAACAGGCTCATGAGATTTATCTACAAAATAATCTTTAACGATGCCATTTTCTGATGAGATAACTATACGAACTTTACCACGAAGAGGTTTTCCAAAACTTACTGTCCCATCAACTTCAGATATAAGTGCAGTTGCTTTTGGGCGACGACCCTCAAACAGTTCACTTACTCGTGGAAGACCACCAGTAATATCTGATGATTTTTGAAGTGCTTTTGGTGTTTTAGCGATAAGGTCTGCGACTTTAACAGCTTGACCATCTTCAACAAATAGAGATGATTTTGCTTCAATAGCATATCTTAACAACTCTCCATCTTCTGTTGCTAAAACAATAGAAGGCTTGTAGTCGGCTGATATATGATCGTTGATCATTAAGCGAGTTTTACCAGTTAGCTCATCAACTTGCTCAGTTGCAGTAGTTCCAACTATAATATCTTCATACTTAACAGTACCATTTGTTTCAGAAATAACTGGGTTTGAGTATGGATCCCATTCTGCTATAACTATTGACTCATCACTGCCTGGTTTTGCTATGAGTGTAGATGCATCAACTTGAGAATCATCATCTGCTACTATAACTGAACCACGAGCTATATAATGTCTAATAGCTTCACGATTGTTTGCATCAACTACTGTTGCAAAGAGACCTTTTTCAACTACATCATATCCAGCTTTCATACCTTCAAATCTTTCTAAATAATCACCTTTAAGTAAGAAATACTTAACAGTACCCTCTTCTTTTGATAATATTTTTTGAGTAACAGGAGCTCCATCTTTAACTGAAATCTCAGATGCATAAGGGATACGTGAAGGTACATTCCAAGCATCTTTAATTGTTTCAACTATTGACTCTTCTTGTGATACATCTGAACCACTTTCATAAGGAAAATAATATTTTCCCTCAATTTGCCCAGCTACACCAGCTAGTTCATTTGGCTTAGCCATCTCATTTTTACGCAAAGAGTAACGAACTGTTTCATCTTTAGATATGATACTGATAGCTACTTCATCATGAATTGTTTGAATCTCAATCTTACCTGCAAATGGAGCTTTTATCTTAGGCTCTACTAAAAGTACAGCAGCATTTCTTCTGTTTGCTACTATATTTTTACCCTCTTTAGAGATATATGTTTTAACATTATAGTAACGAATAAAACCCTCTCTTGATGCAAGAACTTGTCTCTCTTGAGCAGTTGAAGATGCAGTTCCACCAACATGGAAAGTTCTTAGAGTCAGCTGAGTACCCGGCTCACCAATAGACTGAGCCGCAACAATTCCAACCGCCTCACCAGTACGAACTATGTGTCCTGTTGCAAGATTTACACCATAACATAATGCACAGATGCCACCCTCACTTTTACAAGTAGTAGGAGTTCTAATATGAGCCGTTTTTATTCCAGCTTCTGCAATAACTTTCGCACTAACTTCATCAAGCAGAGTTCCCTCAGCAAAAAGTATTTCATTGGAAATAGGGTCAATTATATCATCGGCTAAAACTCTTCCGATTAGCCTGTCTTCAAGTGACTCAATTAGAGTATTTTGGTCTTGAATATCTGTAATCTCTATGCCTTCATGAGTATGGCAATCATGTTCAACAATCTTAACATTTTGTGCAACATCAACAAGCTTACGAGTAAGGTAACCAGCATTTGCTGTTTTTAGTGCTGTATCGGCAAGACCTTTTCTAGCACCGTGAGTTGAGATGAAGTACTCAATAATATTAAGTCCCTCTTTAAAGTTAGAGATAATTGGTGTTTCAATAATATCACCACTAGGCTTAGCCATAAGACCACGCATACCAGCCAGTTGGCGGATCTGTGCAGCAGAACCACGAGCGCCAGAATCAGCCATCATATAAATAGAGTTAAAACCCTCTTTATCATTTTGAACAAGCTCCATCATTTGGTTGGCAAGAGTATTATTTGTGTCTGTCCAAACATCTATGATTTTATTGTATCTTTCCTGTTCTGTTAAGAGACCAGCATCAAACTGTTTTTGAATCTCAGAAACTTTGTTTTTAGATGAAGTTATCTTCTCTACTTTTGTTACAGGAACTCTAATATCATCTATAGAGATAGATACACCTGACTCGGTTGCATGTTTGAAACCTAGATCTTTTAACTTGTCTAAAAAGCCTGAAGTTACACCAATACCACCATGTTTTTGAACATAATCAACAACTTCATTGATATACTTTTTCTTCATCACTCTGTTCCAAAGTTCTATAGGAACAAAGTCAGGAATGATCGCTTTAAGTAACATACGACCAACAGTCGTATGAATAATTCTACCATCTATTCTAGTTCTAACCTTTGCATGTAGGTCAAGTGCATCGTGTTCTAATGCTATTCTAACTTCATCAACATTTGCAAAAAGTTTATTTGAACCTTTTACACCATTTTTTTCTAAAGAGATATAGTATATTCCAAGAACCATATCTTGAGAAGGAGTAGCAATAGCTTTACCAGATGCAGGAAGCATAATATTCATAGATGCAAGCATAAGTACTTTACATTCAGCAATAGCAGCAGAAGATAAAGGTACATGAACAGCCATTTGATCCCCATCAAAGTCGGCATTAAAAGCAGCACAAACTAGAGGGTGAAGTTGAATAGCTTTTCCATCAATTAGTTTAGGGTGAAATGCTTGAATAGAAAGCTTATGAAGTGTTGGCGCACGGTTAAGCATGATTGGGTAGCCATCAACTATCTCCGCTAGACATTCCCAAACTTCATTTGTTTTAGCTTCTATCATTTTTTTAGCAGCTTTTACAGTTGTAGCATAACCTTTATCTTCAAGTTTTGCGATCAAATGTGGCTTAAATAGTTCTAGTGCCATCTTCTTAGGAAGCCCACACTCATCCATAGCCAAAGATGGACCAACAACAATTACAGAACGACCAGAAAAATCAACACGCTTACCAAGTAAGTTTTGGCGGAAACGACCTTGCTTACCTTTAATAATCTCACTTAAAGATTTAAGAGGTCTTTTGTTAGCACCTTTTACAGCATTTGCACGGCGACCATTATCAAAGAGAGCATCTACTGACTCTTGAAGCATTCGCTTTTCATTACGAACAATAATTTCAGGAGCTTCAAGCTCAACTAATCTTTTAAGTCTTTGGTTACGGTTAATAACACGACGATAAAGGTCATTTACATCAGAAACTGCAAATTTACCACCATCAAGTGAGACAAGCGGGCGTAAATCTGGTGGAAGAACAGGTAAAACTGTCAGCATCATCCAAGCAGGATTGTTTCCACTATTTAAAAATGACTCAATTACTTTTAGTCTTTTTGCAATAGTTTTTCTTTTTGCTTCAGACTTTGTAAGTTCTATAGCCTCTTTAAGGTCAGTGAAAAGATCAACAAGGTCGATAGAATCAAGAAGATCACGAATAACCTCTCCACCCATACGAGCTTTAAAGCCTAATTCACCAAACCTTTGAATAAGAGTACGGTATTGTTCTTCATTTAAAACATCATATTGTAATACTGGTGTTTTTGATTCAGCATCATAGTATGCTTCTCCACCGCTCTCAACAATATATGCTTCATAATAAAGCACTCGTTCTAAATCCTTCATCTTGATACCAAGAAGAGTACCAATACGAGAAGGCAATGAAGAAACATACCAGATATGAGCAACTGGAGTTACAAGTTCGATGTGACCCATACGAGTACGGCGAACTTTAGTTGAAGTAACTTCAACTCCACATTTTTCACATACTACACCCTTGTAACGCATCTTTTTATACTTACCACATAGACACTCATAATCACGAACAGGTCCAAATATTTTTGCACAAAAAAGACCATCTCGCTCAGGTTTTAAAGTACGATAGTTAATAGTTTCAGGTTTTTTTACTTCACCATGACTCCAAGACATCACTTTTTTAGGAGAAGCTAAACGAAACTGTAGCTGCTTAATGTCTTTTGGTCTTTTCTCTTCTGTTACTTCAATAGGTACTAATTTACTCATCGTCTTCCACCTCGTCAAAAATCTCTACATCAAGAGCCAATGCTTGAAGCTCTTTTGTTAATACAAATAGTGTTTCAGGAATACCAGAAGGTGGAATCAACTCACCCTTTGTTATCGCTTTATAAGCACGAACACGCCCATCAACATCATCTGACTTAATCGTTAGCATCTCTTTAAGAACAGCAGATGCTCCATAAGCTTCTAAAGCCCATACTTCCATCTCTCCAAATCTCTGACCACCAAATAGTGCTTTACCACCAACAGGCTGTTGAGTTACTAGAGAGTAGGGTCCAGTTGAGCGAGCATGAATTTTTTCATCAACTAAGTGATGAAGTTTGAGTACATACATATACCCAACATTTACTCTCTCTTTTATTTGGGCACCTGTTTTTCCATCATAAAGAACAGTTTTACCATCGGCATCCATTTTTGCAAGCTCAAAAAGCTTATCAAACTCAGCTTGATTAACACCCTCAAAAATCGGAGTAGCAAATCTAACACCACCCTTAGCCCAATCTCTAGCATATTTTAAGAACTTCTCATCACTCATATCACCTATAACTTTTACCGCATTCATCATTCCAGCAACATCAGCAATAGAGATCATTTTTGAGCGTAAGTTTTCTATAAAATCTTTTTGTTTTGTTTCAAACTGCTCTAAGATTTGGTTGCCTAGTTCACGACCTGCCATACCTAGATGCATCTCTAAAATTTGCCCTATATTCATACGAGAGGGAACACCTAGAGGGTTTAAGCAAACATCAACAGAACGACCATCTTCCATATAAGGCATATCAACCTCAGGAACTATGATAGAAACTATACCTTTATTTCCGTGACGACCAGCCATCTTATCGCCCACTTTTAGTTGTCGTTTAGTAGCTATATAAACTTTTACATATTTAACAACACCATTAGCTAGAATATCATCTTTTTCTAAAATAGTTAGTTTTTCTTCATGTTCATCTCTAAAAAGTCTTTTTTCTTTTTGAAAATAATTTTTAGTCTTGTTGTATTCATCTTGAATCGCTTGAGAGAAAGACTTTACAATAGCATTCATCGCAAAACGGTTTACTTCAACTAGATCATCAGCATTGATAATATCTCCAGCTTTATATTCAGTTTGAGCAATTTTTATATCAGATATCAAGACCTCTTTAGTTAAAAGTTTTGCTATGCGGAGCATCTCCTCTTTATCTATCATAAGAAGACGATCGTAATGCTCTCGCTCTAAGTAGTCTCTTTCTTCTTTTTCAAGCTCAAGAGCTCTAGCATCTTTGTCATAACCTTTTTTAGTAAAGATTTTAACATCAACAATAACACCCTCCATAGATGGAGGACAATAAAGAGACTTGTTTATAACATGTCCTGCTTTTTCTCCAAATATTGCACGAAGAAGACGCTCTTCTGGAGTTGGTTTCACTTCACCTTTTGGAGAAACTTTACCGACTAAAATCATACCACCGCTTACTTTAGTACCGATCTTTACTATTCCACTCTCATCAAGATGAACTAGCTCATCATCTCTAACATTTGGAATATCTCTAGTTATCTCTTCAACCCCATGTTTAAGCTCTCTAGCTTCAAGCTCTTTTTCATAAACATGCACTGATGTAAAAGCATCTTTACGGATTAATCTCTCTGAAATGACAATAGCATCTTCAAAGTTAAAACCATTCCAAGGCATAAAAGCAACCATACCATTGACACCTAGTGCTAACTCTCCTTGATCCATATTTGGACCATCTGCGATCACTTGATCTTTTTTAACTCTTTGACCAACATTAACGATGGGTTTTTGAGAAAAAGATGTGTTTTGATTTGTACGAAGATTTTTTTGTAATGGATAATAGTCTATATAGATCTCTCCCTCTTCATCTCCCATAACATAGATATGTTTTCCATCAACTTTTTCTATCTTACCAGGTCTTTGAGCTTTTATACACTCCCATGAGTCTCTTGCAACAAGTTTTTCAACACCTGTTCCTACTATTGGAGAGTATGGTCTAAGAAGTGGAACTGCTTGTCGTTGCATATTTGAACCCATTAAAGCACGATTGGCATCATCATGCTCAAGAAATGGGATAAGTGATGCGGCTACACCAATAACCATATTGGAAGAAAGGTCTGCATATTCACACTCACTAGCTGGACGGTTTAAGATTTCACCATCTTGTCTTACTGTGAGTATATTATCTACAAACTGACCATCTTTATCAAGAGCATTTGAAGCGGCAGCTATCTTAACACCCTCTTCTTGAGTCGCAGTAAGATAGGTAACCTCGTCTGTAACTTTCCCATCTTTCATCACTTTGTATGGTGCTTCGATAAAACCATGTTCATTTACTTTTGAATATGTTGCTAGAGTGTTTATAAGCCCAATATTTTGTCCCTCTGGAGTTTCAACTGGGCAAATTCTACCATAGTGAGTTGGATGAACATCACGAACTTCAAAGCCAGCTCTCTCCTTAACAAGACCGCCCTCTCCTAGTGCTGAAAGACGACGCTTATGAGTAACCTCTGAGAGTGGATTTGTTTGATCCATAAATTGAGAAAGTTGCCCACCAGAGAAAAACTCCATAATTGTTGAAGTTATCATCTTAGAGTTTATTAAGTCATGTGGCATTAACTCCGATATAACTCCGCTCATAGTAGAAAGCTTGTCACGAATAGCTTTTTGCATCTTGATAAGACCATTGTGTAGCTCGTTGCCAAGAAGTTCACCTATTGAGCGAATACGGCGATTACCAAGGTGATCTCTATCATCAATATGACCTTGACCATTTTTAACTTTTATAACATACTTAACAGAGTTGATAATATCTTCATGAGTTAAAACTGTCACATATTCAGGTATATCTAGTCCAAGTTTATGGTTCATCTTCATACGACCAACCTTAGTTAGGTCATATCTCTCAGGGTC
This sequence comes from Sulfurimonas sp., assembly GCA_016735225.1. Classification (GTDB taxonomy): domain Bacteria; phylum Campylobacterota; class Campylobacteria; order Campylobacterales; family Sulfurimonadaceae; genus Sulfurimonas. The sequence goes on from JAERRX010000038.1 coordinate 20,376, forward strand.
AAAAAAGAGTTGATTTACAAATATTTTAGCAGCTTCTTTTGTTACAGGCTCACCAGGACGCATAACTTTATAGATACGAATAGCAGCTAAATCATTTTCATCTTCTATCTCTTCTGTCTGCTTAAGAAGTCTAAGAGAGTCGGCATCTGCATTAAATGCATTTATAACAGAGTTATCAACTCCATCAGCTAAGTCATTGGCAATTTTAAACTCACTAACACCTATTTCTGCCATCTTTTTAAGCTTTGTTTCATCAACTTGAGTCATTGTATCAAAAAGAATTTCACCAGTTTCTGGGTCGATAATTGGTTCAGCCAAATATCTCTCTATAAGAACTTCAAGGGGATACTCTATAGATGTTAAACCATCATCAGTGAATTTTTGTGCTTTTTTAGTCGAAAGTCTTTTTCCCGCTTGAATAAGAACTGTTCCATCTAAATCTACTAAATCATAAGGCAATCTTGAAGAAAAATCTAATGGATTAAAATCCATTGAAAATTGATTGTCATTGATATTGATAGTTTGAATAGGATAAAAGAGTTTTAAAATATCTTGTTTAGAGTAGCCTAAAGCACGAAACATAATTGTAACAGGAACTTTACGGCGTTTGTTTATTCTCATATATAAAATATCTTTAGGGTCATACTCAAAGTAGAGCCAAGAGCCACGGTCTGGAATAATTTGACCAGTATATATAAGCTTATTACCAGCAGTAGTTGATTGCTCTTCTTTAAAGATAACTCCAGGAGAACGGTGAAGTTGATTTACAACAACTCGCTCAACACCATTGATAATAAATGATGTTCTATCTGTCATTAGAGGAATATCACGAACAAAAATACTCTGCTCTTTAATATCTTTTACACCAAGTTTTTCTTTAGTATTTTCATCTCTATCCCATAGCACAAGACGGGTTTTCATTCTTAAACTAACAGCATAAGTAAGACCACGCTCCATACACTCTCTAACTGTGTATTTTTGGTTGGCTATTTCACTTCCGACATACTCAACAGTGAGTCTATTTTGAGTATCATGTATTGGGAAAACTGATTGAAATACTGTTTCGATACCACTTGCTGATCTATCTTTTGCTTTTAGCATTAAAAATTTATCATAAGAACTTTGTTGCAGTTGTAGTAAGTTTGGTACTTCTATCTGTTGAGGAGTTTTAGAGAAGTCTACACGAAGACGATTTCCGGAGTATAAAGTGTTTAACATTAGGCTACCTCGAATTGTTAATTAACTTAATCATTTTGATTAAGAGGGGTATCTATGACTTAAGCGTCCTTAGACATAGATTTAGTTACAGTGCTTATAAACGACATAAGGGCACTTTTACAAAAGGATAAAAATCCTATTGTAAAAGCACCCAAAAATATGATAGAAGCATAGGAAAATATATTTTCCTATGCATAGCCATTAGGCTCTATTTAACTTCTGCAGTAGCTCCAGCTGCTTCTAAAGCGGCTTTAGCTTCAGCTGCAGCTTCTTTATCTACACCCTCTTTGATTGTAGATGGTAAACCTTCACAAGCTTCTTTTGCTTCTTTAAGTCCTAGACCAGTTAAAGCACGAACAGCTTTAATAACACCAATTTTCTTAGCACCAATATCAGTCAATACTACATCAAATTCAGTTTTCTCAGCAACAGCTTCTCCAGCAACAGCTCCACCAGCTACAGCAACAGGTTGTGCAGATACACCAAATTTTTCTTCAAATTCTTTTACAAGTTCAGAAAGTTCAAGAACTGAAAGTCCTGAAATAAATTCTAATACATCTTCTTTAGTTACAGCCATATTAGGCTCCTTATATATAAATATTTAAGAGAAGCAATCTTCTCTTATTTGTTAAAAGCTATGCTTAAAATTAAGCTGCTTCCTCTTCTTCTTTTTTCTCTTTAAGAGCATTAAGTCCGATAGTAAAGTTTGCAACAGGTGCCATCCAAGTAGCAGCTAGCATTGCAAGTAACTCATCACGACCTGGAAGTTTAGCAAATGCTTCAACTTTAGATGCATCAGCAACTTCACGATCAATATAAGCAGACTTAATTACAAATTTTTCATTATCTTTAGCAAATTCAGAAACTACTTTAGAAGTAGCAACAGAATCTTCACCCCAGACAAGAATATTTGTATCTTGTAATTCAACTCCTGTTAAATCAGCATTTTTTAACGATATAGTTGCTAAAGTATTTTTAACAACTTGTACTTTTGCTTCTTTTTCACGAGCGATTTTTCTTAAACTTTCAAGTTCAACAACGCTTAAACCTTTATAATCACAAAAGATTACAGATTGAGCAGTTTTGAATTCACTTGAAAGAACTTCAATAATTTCAGCTTTTTGTGTTTTTGTCATAGAATTTCTCCTTCCCAGACAACACTTCAAACAGGAATATTAAGCTTTACAGCACCCGTTATCTTTAGTCCATAAAATGCAGTTACTAAAGTAGTAACTTTATAGTATCTCACTTAAAGTGAAATACTAAAAATTACTAGATTATTTTATATCTGCTAGTTCATTAAGATCAAGCTTTACCGCTGGACTCATTGTTAAACTTAAGACAGCATTTTGAATATATCTACCTTTTGCAGAAGCTGGTTTTTGCTTGTTTATTGCTTGTAAAAAAGAAGTTAAGTTCTCAGCAATTTGATTTGCCTCAAAACTAGCTTTACCAATACCAGCATGGATATTACCTTTTTTATCAACTCTAAAATTAACCTGACCACCCTTAACATTTTTAACTGCTGTTGCAACATCAGGAGTTACTGTACCAGTTTTAGGGTTAGGCATCAAACCTTTTGGTCCAAGAATACGACCTATTTGACCAACAAGTCCCATACAGTCAGGAGCAGCAACAACTACATCAAAGTTGAATATTCCCTCTTTTATCTCTGCTACTAAATCATCAGTACCAACTATATCAGCACCAGCAGCCTTAGCTTCATCAGCTTTAACACCCTTAGCAAATACTGCAACACGAACAGTTTTACCAGTTCCGTGAGGAAGTACAATCGCACCACGAACCATTTGATCAGCATGTCTTGGATCAACATTTAAGTTCATTGCAATCTCTACAGTTTCATCAAACTTAGCACTTTTTAGCTCTTTAACTAAGCCTGATGCATCTGTAACACCATACATTTTTGTATTATCAATTTTTTCTAATAATTGTTTAAATCTTTTACTCATTTTCAAATTCTCCTATGAAATTCTTCCACAAAATTTTAAATCACTGTGGTTATGATCAATAGCGGTACAAAAGTTCCAACTACCTATTCAACTATATCAACACCCATTGATCTTGCTGTACCTGAAATAGTGTTTGCAGCCATCTCTAAATCATCGGTATTTAAATCAACAATTTTTCTCTCAACAACTTCCATTAGTTGAGCACGAGTCAATTTTCCAACTTTATTTTTAAGAGGATTGTCTGTACCCTTTTTAAGGTTTGCTGCTTTCATTATCAATGCGGCCGCTGTTGGCTGTTTTGTAACAAAAGTAAAACTTCTATCAGAATATACAGTAATTACAGTAGGAACTTTAAAGCCCATCAAGTCTTTAGTTTTTTCGTTGAATGCTTTAGTGAACTCCATGATATTAACACCACGCTGACCTAGTGCTGGTCCAACTGGTGGAGCAGGGTTTGCTTTTCCAGCATCAATTTGTAGGTTGATATAACCCGTTATTTTCTTTGCCATATTTATTTCCTTTGTTTAAATTAAATTATTTTTTCTACTTGAGTATATGAGATATCAACTGGGGTCGCTCTTCCAAAAATCGAAACATTAAGCTTGAGTGTTCCATGTTCTAAGTCATACTCATCAACAGTTGCAGTAAAGTTTGCAAATGGACCCTCGTTTATACGAACAGTTTCTCCATTTTCAAAAAATACTTTTGGTTTTGGAGCTGCACGATTGTTTACACGGTCTAAAATTACATTAATATCATGCTCGCTTAGAGGTGTTGGTATATTTGACTCGCCAATAAATCCTGAAACTTTTGGTAGAGATTGTATTAGATGTTGAACTTCTGTATTTAGATCAATATTTGCGAAAACATAACCAGAGTATAAAGAGCGCTCTGTTATCTTTTTTTTCCCATCTTTAACTTCAATAACATCTTCAGTAGGAACAATTACCTCTGCTATAAAGTCTTGGAGTCCCATCTCTTCAATCATATTAAGAATAGCATCTCTTACTAAACGGTCATTTCCATAAGTTTGTATTGAGTACCATTGATGTGCCATACTTATTCCTTAACCTAAAATTGCAGACATTACTGAGGACATCAATAGATCTACTAGTGCTAAAAAAGAGGCTATTACGGTAACTACAATAATTACAGAAATATAAGCTTGCTTCACTTGACCTTTAGTAGGAAAAATCACCTTTGCTAGTTCTGACCTTGCATTTTTTATATGTAAACTTAAATTCATTAAATATTCCTATAGGTGCATTAATTATTATTAGAGCTCTTAAGCTTTACTAATAATTAATGGTGGCAGGCGTGGAGAGACTCGAACTCCCAACACCCGGATTTGGAATCCGGTGCTCTACCATTGGAGCTACACGCCTAAAGTTGAAACCTAAAAAAAGTAGGTTTCGGACTTTTATTACAGTTTCATCTCTTTGTGAACAGTATGCTCACGACAAAATTTGCAATATTTTTTTACTGAAAATTTTTCAGTATGTATTTTTTTATTTTTAGTTGTGTGATAATTGCGTCTAGTACATTTCTCACAACCTAAGTGAATTGCTTCTCTCATTTTTCTACCTTAGTATTAAAGGATTTTGCAAATTAGCCAAAGGCTAATTATGCAACAATCTCAGCAACAACACCAGCACCAACTGTTCTACCACCTTCACGGATAGCGAACTTAGTACCTTGTTCCATTGCAATTGGGTGAATTAATTCAGCAGTTATGCTTACATTATCACCTGGCATAACCATCTCTGTACCTTCTGGTAAAGTGATTGCACCCGTAACATCAGTTGTACGAACATAGAACTGAGGACGGTAACCGTTAAAGAATGGAGTATGTCTTCCACCTTCATCTTTACTTAGAACATAGATTTCAGCAGTAAATTTTGTGTGAGGAGTTATAGTACCTGGCTTACAAAGTACTTGACCACGCTCAACATCATCTTTACCTATACCACGAACTAATATACCACAATTGTCGCCAGCTTCACCTTGATCCATCTCTTTACTAAACATCTCAACACCAGTAACTGTAGTTGTTTGTGTATCACGAATACCAACGATTTCTACTTCTTCACCAATCTTAATGACACCACGCTCGATACGACCAGTAACAACTGTTCCACGACCAGAGATTGAGAAAACATCCTCCACAGGCATTAAAAATTCTTTATCTGTTTCACGAGTAGGCTCAGGAATATATTCATCAACTTGTTTCATTAACTCAATAATTTTAGCTGACCAGTCACCTAAAGCACCAGTTTTAGCTTCTTCAAGAGCCATAGTTGCAGAACCAGCTACGATTGGAGTATCATCACCTGGGAAATCATATAGGTCAAGAAGTTCACGAATTTCCATCTCAACTAATTCCATTAACTCTTCATCATCAACCATATCTTCTTTGTTCATGAAAACAACGATATATGGTACACCAACTTGCTTAGAAAGAAGGATATGCTCACGAGTTTGTGGCATAGGACCATCAGCTGCAGAAACAACTAAAATAGCACCATCCATTTGAGCAGCACCTGTAATCATATTCTTAACATAATCCGCGTGACCTGGGCAGTCAACATGCGCATAATGACGAATATCAGTTTCATACTCAACATGTGAAGTAGCGATAGTAATTCCACGTTCTCTTTCTTCTGGAGCATTATCAATTTGATCATAGTCCATAAGTTCAGCACCATTTGTTACTGCTAATACTGCAGTAATTGCTGCCGTTAATGTTGTTTTACCATGATCAACGTGACCAATAGTACCAATGTTTACATGCGGTTTATTACGCTCAAACTTTTCTTTTGCCATAGTGTCCTCCGACTTTAATTGTGAATTGAAACGGGATTATACCCAAAAATCATTCAATTATTGCTTAAAATTTATTATTTTATATTTAGTGGTGCTGACGGTGGGATTTGAACCCACGGCCTCTTACTTACCAAGCAAGTGCTCTACCCCTGAGCCACGACAGCATTGGTAATTAACAAGCAATAATTGCATAATTTTATTTAACAGTTGTATTTTATTTATTAGTTTATGATTAGATTTAAAGCTTTATAGTTATATTAAATATACTATAAGTGAAGTTAATTTGTTGAAATTGTACTTCAGCTTCCAGAAGATAATTGGTTCAATGGAGCGGGAGACGAGATTCGAACTCGCGACAGCCTGCTTGGAAGGCAGGAACTCTAGCCACTGAGTTACTCCCGCAGCTTCATTGATGGTGGTGAGAAGAGGAGTCGAACCTCTGAACCCATAGGGAGCAGATTTACAGTCTGCCGTCGTTGGCCACTTGACTATCTCACCATTTTTAATTATTATATCTGGTCTAACACTGTTTCTAATATTCTATTTCAATGGTGCTGACACGAGGATTTGAACCCCGGGCCTGTTGATTACAAATCAACTGCTCTAGCCAACTGAGCTATGTCAGCATCGAAATTGAGTCAGAATTATAGTAAAAATTGTTTTTAATGTCAAGGGTATTTACTAGAAGTTTATAAATTCATCATCTTTTAAGATTATTGGCTCCCACCTGCCACTATATTTTTTGATCTCTTTGGCTATCTGAATTAAAAATGTTGGCTTGATATGGTTTATATAAAGCTCTATATCATCCCTTTTTAAGCACTCTAATGCTTTAAAGAGTAGCTTTGGTGTTAGATGCTTAGAGTCTTTTGCCAGCTTATCCATGATAGATGGAAATGAACATTCTATAACCATAGATTTAATATTTTTATTGTTATTTAATATCTCTATGACATTATCTAGTGCATAGGTATCGGCTGTAATTAGTACCGAACTACTCTCTTTTTTATATATATACCCGCAACTAGGAACTGTGTGATCTGTTTTAAATGCTCTTATGGATTCATTTGTTCCAATTTTATACTCTTTATCCAATCTTATTTCCGTGTATGATAGAGAAGCTTTAGTAGAATTTTTTAAACATATTTTTGAAAAATCAGGCCAAATCAGGTTGTTGAAAAAATGCTTCTTTAGAGCTTTTATAGTTTCTGGTAGAGCCATAATATTTAATGTTATCTCTCTGTTAGAATAATAATTGTCAAGTATATAGGCAATATCACTTATATGGTCTAGGTGAGAGTGAGTTAGCCAAATATTTTGAATATCTGCACATTGATCATTCATAGTGGAAAGAAGATTTCCAGCATCTATAACATTTTTATCGTTTAAGTAAAAAGAACTTGTGCCAAAACCTTTTGCTTTTGTTCCATAAGCTCCAAGTATTTTTATCTTGTTTTTATCAATATTTTTATCTATCGTAATATCTTTATACTTATCTTTAAAATGCTCTCTAACTGCAACTATTTCATCTAAGTTTGTAAAGAACAGATCTATAAGTTTTGGGTCAAAATGCTCTCCTCTTTCTTTTTTTAAGAGTTTAAATATCTTCTCATCACTCCATGCTTTTTTATAAACCCTGTCTGAGCCAAGAGCATCAAAGACATCGGCTAAAGCTGTAATACGACCATATATATGAATCTCTTCACCTTTTAGATGGTTTGGGTATCCTCTCCCATTCCATTTTTCATGATGTTCGTAGGCTACTATAGATGCTGCTTTTAAAAGTGGTCTTTTTGAGTTTTTTATCATACTGCAACCTAGTTCAGCATGAGTATCCATTATTTTTCTCTCTTCTTCATTGAAACGACCTGGTTTTTTAAGTATGGCATCTGGAATGGCTACTTTTCCTATATCGTGCATAGGTGAAGATTGTTTTAAAAGTTCTGCTTCTTTTTCATCCATGCCATAAGCAAGAGCTAAAATTTTAGAATACTCAGCTACTCTTCTTACATGGTTTCCTGTTTCTTTGCTCCTACTCTCCCCAATAGCACCCATAGTAAAGATAACCTCTTGTTGAGTCTCTTCTATCTCTTTTGTTAAACTAGCCGATACTAGAGTCTCAGCAGCATAGGTGCTTGCCAACATAAGACGCTGCATATCCTTTTCATCAAAGACACCCTTAGCTCCTCTGTGATTTATCACTTGAAATGCACCTATTATTTCATCATTATTATCAAACATAGGAATAACCATCATACTTTTTGTAGTGTAGCCTGTTTGCTTATCTACCTCTGGGTTAAACCTACTGTCATTGTGCACATCATCTACAATGATCTTTTTTCTAGTTGATATCGCACTTCCTACAATTCCAGAATCCATCGACATTCTTATTGCATCTATGCCATGTGATACTTTTGTCCAGATCTCATTATTTTCTTTATCGACAATCCAAACAGTGCATCTATCAGAGGAGGTCAAAGCTCTTCCCATATTTGCTAAAACACCTATAATATCATCATACTTTCTTAGAGAGGACACCTCTGTTAAGTAGGTAAATATAAGTTGTAGTATCTCATTTGCATCTAAGCTTCTTGCATGTTTCATCTTTAGTTCTCCTACTTTTTTGTCATTTTATGAACACCCCACGATTGTCCATTTATAATATTTTTTAGAAAAAACTTTGATGGATTATCATCATAGTTTTCAACTAAAGTACTAAATAATTTCTCTGCAGTTTTTAGATCATCATCTTTATAGATGCTCAATGCTTTATCATATAACTCTTTAATCTTTTTTGACTCATCATCTGTTTTCATCAGTTGATAGAGAAGAACCGCCTTGTCTTTACCTTTTACCTTAACTGGCTCTATCTCTCTATATATAAACTCTTTACTTATCTTTGCTACTGTAAATTCTGTTATTAAAATATCTATACCATAGTTTTTTGTTAAGCCCTCAACCCTAGAAGCTAGGTTTACTCCATCGCCGATGACGGTATAGTTAAACCTACTATCTGAGCCCATATTTCCAACAACCACATCTGCTGTATTTATCCCTATACCGATTTTAATAGCACTTATATTTTCTGCTTCTAGCTCTTTGTTTAGTGTGTCTAGTCTATCTATCATCTCTAAGGCACATCTACATGAAGCATCTGCATGCTCTTTTATATCTACAGGTGCATTAAAAAATGCCATTACTGCATCGCCTATATATTTATCAAGCATTCCGCCATTTTCTAAAACAGAGTTTGTCATTGGGGTAAAATATCTGTTGAGCAGGTTGATCAAACTAACGGGATCCATAGACTCTGAAATAGTTGTAAAACCACGAATATCACTAAAGAGTATGCTAAGTTCTTTGTTTTCTCCACCTAAAGAGAGTGAATCTGGATTTTTAATAAGTTGATCTAGTAGATCACTAGAAAGGTAGGAGGAAAAAGCTCCTCTCATAAACTTTGAGCTTTTTTCTTGCATGTTAAAAGCTATAGCTTCTACTGCAGATAGACTAAGAAGTAGTGAAACAAGCGGATAAAAAAGGTCAATATATATCATTTGTGATATAAACAAGTATTTTACATAGGTATAAAGAAGAATATATACTCCTATGTTTAAAAGAGTCCTATACAAAATCTTTTTAACTAAAAAAATTAAAATAAAAGGAAGTAAAACCATAAGAGTTATTAGATATAAAGTTGCATTTTTTGGCTCTTTTATAAGATGGTCTTGCAAAAAGTTTGACATAAAAGTATAGTGCAATAATGGTCCTGGTATAGAACCTATGGGAGTGTTTGCAATATCGCCAACACCAACATCTGTTATGCCAAGAATAACTATCTTGTTTTTAAAATACTCTGGCTTTATCTTGCCCTTTGCTACATCTATAAATGAAACTATTTTGTATTGCTCTTTTTGGTAAAAGTTTAGTCTTGTTAAGCCATTTTTATCTAAAGAGATCTCTCTGTCACCTATTTTTACACGATGGTCATCAACTCTTTGAATATCTTCATTAAGTTTTAGTCTCAAACCTTGAACACCCAAAGATGGATATAGCAAGTTTTGAAAATAGATAGATACTGGATAGGTACGAAGCTTATCATCGCTATCTCTGATAGTAGAAAAACTTCCAGACATTGTACATGACTCTAAAATAGTTAAAATATTCATCTCTGCAAATTCTGCTGAAGCAAAGCTTGGTTTAGAGTGCTCGGCAATCTGTGACTGAAGAAGGTCAAGAGATGAATCGCTTAAAACCTCTAGCTCATCATCACTTATAAGCTGTGTAGAGTTATGTCTTAAAAAAAAGCCACAAACACTTGCATCTAAAGAGCTAAGAGACTCTCCTAAGATAGCATCTTTGGTAGCTGTGGTTGGCTCTGAAAATATCATATCCATCAAAACTACATCTGAGAGATAGAGAGCATCTATCCCCTTAGCCAACTTCTCTCTATCCCACGGCCATCTTCCATACTCGTTTACACTAGGCTCATCTACTGCTACAAAGACTATGTTAGAGTCTGGCTTCTTTTCTTGAAGTGCAAAGTTTATATCATTGAAGCGAAGAGAAAAACTTTCAAACGGTTCTACCTTATATAGGTGAAGCAGGAAGGTTGCTATCATTATAGATGTAAAGACAAAAAGATAAATAACTTTTTCTTTCATATCTATCTACTTTATAGAGCCTATTAGTTCTTCAAAGTGTTTAAACTCAGCCTCATCATCTTCAGTAAATGCTTCTTCATCAACCTTCTGCCCATTAAAAGAGACGGTGTTACCAGCTTTTAGGTCAAACTCTTTTGTCATCTCAGCTAGCCCTTCTTCTTGTTCGTTTAAAAACCTTTGATATTTAGCGAGTTGCTCTTGTAGATAGTTTTGATACTCTGTTTCTATCTGCTTTTTGTATAGCTCAAACTCCTCTTTAACACTTTGAATGCCAACTAGACCCTCTTTTAGTTTTACAGAAGAGTTCTCTCCTACAGTTACTACAAAAGTTGTCCCTTTGATACCAATAATTGCAAAGGGAGTCTTAACTTTAATGGCATTTTTTGCATCTCTTGATGTTATCTTGTAGTAAACTTTGCCTTTTTGCTGTTGTGTTAGTTTGACTGATTCAAACAGAAGAGTCGTACTCCTATCAAGAACTAGGGTTGAGCCATCATTAAGAGATATGACAGCACTTGCTTTTCTACCTGTTGTGATCAAGTCGCCCTTTTTTATCTCTAAGCCAACATCGACTTTACTCTTTTTAAATGAGCCTTCACTTTTTACCTTTACATTTCCATTGACACTTTTTACACTTGCTATAATAGAACTTGCCGATATGTTTGTAGTACAAACAAATATCACAAAGATAGACAGTAAAAATCTTTTCATATTAAACCCCTATAATTTTTACTCATTATAGCATTTAAATTGCTACAATTAGATAAAAACAAAAGGATACAGAGATGCTAAAGATATTATTTTCACCAGCAGAGGCAAAAAAGAGTGGTGGCATTGACAAAGAGATCGCTAGCAATAGTTTTATTTTTCCAGAACTATTTAAATACCGAAAAGAGCTTATAGATAGATACAAATTATTTATACAAACATCGAGTGATGAGAAACTAAGTAAATTGTTTGGTATTAAAGATATAAAAAAATTTGAAAAATATAAAACTGATATATACACATTAGAGCTAATGAAAGTTATACAAAGATATGATGGAGTAGCCTTTGATTATTTAGACTATGACTCATTAAAAAAAGAGGAAAAGGAGTATATCGATACCAATACAATTATATTTTCAAATCTATTTGGACCACTATTAGCAGGTGATGTCGGTATTCCAGAATACAAACTAAAACAAGGTGAAAAGATAGGTGATTTTGCTCCTGAGCTATTTTATAAAAAATATTTTTCTCCTAGCTTAGATGCTATGCTAGGAGATGAACCATATCTCGACTTGCGAGCTGGTTTTTATCATAAATTTTATAAGCCAAACTCACAATATACTACATTGAAATTTTTAAAAAACAATAAAGTTGTAAGCCATTGGGCAAAGGCTTATAGAGGTCTAGTACTAAAAGCGATAGCACAAAACAAGATAGAGTCTATAGATGAGTTTATGCAAATGGAGATGGAAAACTTATCTGTCAAAGAGATAATAAAAAAAGCACTACACACGGAAATAGTTTTTGATATTGGTTTATAATTGTTCAATATGTTAGTATTGCATTTTAAATAGTTGTTTGTTTTTCTTGAAACTAGTATAATAAGACTATGAATTTATATTTAAACAAATTTAACGACTCTATAAAAAATACACTTTTTTTTAAACTGCCCCTAGAGGAACAAGAGTTTATAAAAGAAAGGTCACTGAAACTAAAGTTTTCTTTTCAAGAGATAAAGCAGATTGTAGATATTGCTCGTGATTTAAAAACTTGGAATGAACCGAGTATTATAAAAATATTTCCCGAGCATGAGCAAAAAAAAGTTGTTTTTTCAAGACTAAAACAAAGATTTGAAAAACTACGAAGCAAGCCTAACTCTTATGAGGATTTTAAGCCTAAAAATATCTCAAAAGAGCAAAAGTTTACTTTCAAAACAGAAGCTAAAGATGGTTTTGGCTTAGGGCTTTGTCCAGTTGCATCTGAGAAAACAAGATGCTGTAACCTTTTAACACTAGATGCCGTTGAGAGTTGTGGCTTTGACTGTTCCTACTGTTCTATCCAGTCTTTTTACAATCAAAACACCATCACTTTTGATAGCAACTTTGCAGATAAACTCTCCAAACTAAAGCTTGATAAAAATAGAACTTATCATATAGGAACAGGTCAAGCATCCGACTCTTTGATGTGGGGAAATCGTGAGGGTATCTTAGATGCACTGTTTAAGTTTGTAAAGGAAAACCCAAATATTATCTTAGAGTTTAAGACAAAATCAGACAATATAGAGTATTTTTTGCAAAATGAAGTTCCTAAAAATATACTTTGCACTTGGTCTCTAAACACCCCTACTATTATAAAAAATGAAGAGCATCTAACAACTTCACTTGATAAACGCCTAGATGCTGCACGAAAGATGGCAGATAAAGGTATAAAAGTTGGCTTTCACTTCCACCCAATAGTGCAGTATGAAAACTATCTCTGTGAATATGCCAAAGTTTACGATAGACTTACAAAAACATTTACAGCACAAGAGGTTGCACTTGTAAGTTTTGGAACACTTACCTTTATAAAGCCTGTTATAAAACAGCTTAGAAGAAGAGAGTTTAAAAGTAAAATCACACAGATGCCATTTGAAGATGCAAGTGGGAAAAGTTCTTATCCAGATGCTATTAAAGTAGAGATGTTTAAACATGCTTATGAAAGTTTTAGCTCCTGGCATAAAGATATATTTTTTTACCTTTGCATGGAAGAGCATGATATGTGGAGTAAAACCTTTGGTTATCAGTATGCAACAAATAAGGATTTTGAAAGAGCGATGCTTAGCTCCTATGCAAAAAAACTAAACATGGAGTTTCTTATATGAATCTACTAGAAATAATACTAGTTATACCACTTCTGATACTATCCGCTCAAGTTAGTGTAAAAAGTCCTGCTAAATCGACAAGTGTTCAAAAAAAAGCTAACTTTAGAAAGCTTATAGTACCAGCAGTAGATAATATATATAAAGAGTTAGATGCTCAATATAAAGATATAAAGAAAAATATCAACAATCCTAAATATGCAAAGAAGGTATCATCTCTTATGCAAACTTATGGGGTTAAAACCGATGAAAAACTGCTTATGGCTTTAAAACCACATCCTAGAAGTATCGCTATTGCACAGGCTGCTATGGAGAGTGCTTGGGCGACATCAAGGTTTTTTCGTGAAGGCACAAATATTTTCGGAGTTTGGTCTTTTAATAAAAATGAACCTAGAATAGCTGCTGGAGAAAAACGAGGCTCTAAGACTATCTGGCTAAAAAAATACTCTTCTATAGAGGACTCTATAAGGGATTATTACAAAACATTAGCACGCTCACATGCATTTGTAGAGTTTAGAGAGCTTAAAATGAAAACCGATGACCCCTACCAACTAGTAAAAAAGCTAGACCGCTACTCTGAGATGGGTGCAGAATATGGCAAGGAACTAACGGCTATGATCAGGTTTAACAAATTTTATCTATATGATAAGTAGTTCTTAGATGCGAGAGTGGTTAATGACTTCCACATCCGCCACCACAGCATCCATTGCTTGTTGAGTCACTAAAAGCTATGACAAAGTTATCTCCAGCCTCTTGAACTTTAAACTCATGTTTATCACAAAACTCATCGTTCATGTAGTCTTTCATCTCTAAGGACTTCATAAGTGCATCATCTTTTGAAACAACTTCTATACCATTTTCTAGTGAGCTTTTTTTAAAACAGCCACACTCTTTTTCTACTATAATTTTAAACATTTTATTTCCTTTTTTTTCGTATATTAGCACTCTTTACTTGCCTAGTACTTAGTAAAAAAATTAAATTTTAAACTTAACCAAAATCATACCAGCAAACTTGTCTTTAGTGTAATACTCTACTCTATAGATGCTGCCTCGTTTATCTATAGAAAATCGTTTAGGAATATCGATATTTTTTATCTTTATCTCTGTTTCTTTTTTACCTTTGTTTGTAAAACCTATAACATTTACACGATACTTTTTATTTTCTTTGATCAAAAAACTTTTATCTACTTCTACGAGTGTTCCAAACTTAATATTTTTTAGTTCATTATCTATAAGTATCTCTATACTTTGGTTACTATCTTCATACTCTCTATAGTCTGCTTTTAGTCTCGTAAGTCGTCTATTTCCATACTGAATAGTATAACTATTGTCTTTTTTTATGATGGTCAAAAGTGGGTTGCTTGCTTTAAAGCTCAACTCTCCATCTTTTTTAATAGGAAAATATTTTAGTATATTTCTAATTTTGGAAAGTGGTAGTCTTATTTTTTCATCATACAAAGAGATATAAATATCGTTGTTAATAGCATTATAAACACCATTTGGATTCATTTTAAACTTTCGCTTAAACTCTATGCCCATAATATTCATATATTTTTCTAAGGCAAGAAGATGGTAGTAAACTCTTTTATGAGTTGGCAAATCTTTGCTTGCTTCATTGCCAAAAGCTGCTTTGCCTTGGTTGATAGTATAGTAGGTGAGAGTTTTTTCCATCTCTTTATCACCCTCTCTTGTTCTTGTATTGTGCAGGCTATAAAAATCTTTTTCTATTATAAGCTTTTGGTTTATATGCTTTACGACTTGAGATGCTATCTCTTCAAGGTTTCCATACACAGGTACATCTATGTTTGACTGGTCTATTATAGAGCATTGTCCCCACTTTAATGGCGAGTGCAAGCTATCTATATATGTTTTTCTATAGTAACCACTTCCATCATGAAGGTTTACTACAAGTTTTACACTTTCATCTTTTATATAGTTTTTGATTCTTTTAACGGTTTCATATTCAGGGTCTTTTTTTGAGAGATGGGCAAACTTTCTATTCATATCGCCATAGGGACCTCTACTTCTTTTGATGATGCTGTAAAAGTTAAGATTTGGAACTATCCAAACAGAGCCTTTTGTTATTTGATAATGAGTAGAGAGTATAGATGCGGCGATAAAACCACCTGGTTCATCTCCTTGAATACCACCAATTACCAACAGAGTGTTATTGTCTTGTGTGCCTTTTTTTATAATATTGAAGTTAAAATTGTTTTGAGCATTTAAAAAAAGCGGAAGTAAAAACACAAAAAGTAAGCTATATAATCTCAACATGCCACGGTTCAAACCGAACTCCATCGTTGTTGCTCTTGTTATATCTCATACTTATATAGTCAAGTTTTTTCATTTTTTCAAACTCAAAAGTCGAAGCAAAATCAGCAGTAAAGTTTTTATATCCCCATCCTCTTCTCCCAACATCAAAATCACTTATAGTGTGGTAAGAGTAAGCAGGTGGTGCTATATCTAAAGAGGCTTTTGTAATATTGCCTCCATTTCTATATAGCTTATTGCAGTAAAGATTTAGTTGTTTCATGACATTTCTAACACCTGATGTTAAGACCAAAGTATTGCCGACATCTTTTTTTAGTTTTTTGTAGTCTTCTTCTGCCTTGCCCTTAAAGAGGTAGTGTCCAGTACCTGAGATCTTAACCACCTCTTTTGTTGATATTTTGTTTTCTATGTTAAAGCAGGTTTGTGAACCAAAAAAACCATACTGCTCGGTGCTTTCAAAAAATAACTTCTCTATTAAAGATAGCTCAATATTTGTAAAGCTACCTATGCGAGAGTAGTTTCTTCCATAGTGGATAGCCTCTTTATAGGAGATAAGGTTAAAATTTGCAAAACCAACAAATTTTCGTAATCTCACAAGTCTTATGTTTAAGCTTTTTAGAGTTTGGTATTCTCTGTATGACAAGTAAACATCTTTAGTGTTTTTACTAAAATCTTTGGCATAAAGTGGTGTTAGTGCTAGTGCTGTTAAAAAAATTCTTCTATTCATTGTCGTGATTATATCAGATTTGTAATAAAAAAGTAATAGAATTTATGTATAATTGCACAACTAAATATTATATTAAAATCAAGGTAAGTTTTGTCAAAAAAAGTTCTTATATTATGCACAGGAAATAGTTGTCGTTCTATTATCGCTGAAGCAGTTTTAAACAAACATCTCCACGGTATAGATGCTATGAGTGCTGGCACAAAAGCGACTGGGAAAGTAAACCCAGATGCCATTAAAGTTTTGCAAAAAAATGATTTGTGGGATGATAAATATCACTCTAAAACACTCAAAGATGTAGAAGATGAAGAGTTCGACCTAGTCATAACTGTTTGTGATAATGCGATGGAGTCTTGTCCTATGTTTCCCAAAAAAACAAAAGTTATACATGTTGGTTATGAAGACCCTGATGGAAAAAGTTACTCAGCCTTTGAGGAAACTTTAAAACTTATAAAGATGGAACTTATTCCTATCGTAAGGGTAGAACTATCATGATATTAGCATCTACTATTTTTCTTGTTACACTTCTTTTTATTATAGTTCAACCTCGTGGTTTACAGATCGGGACATCTGCTATTGTTGGTGCTGTTGTGGCTCTTATAGCAGGGGTTGTAACTATGAGCGATGTTTGGATAGTTTATGACATCATCTGGAATGCTACTCTTGCTTTTATAGGTATCATAATACTCTCTATGGTTTTAGATGAGATAGGCTTTTTTGAGTGGGCAGCACTAAAGATGGCAAAGCTTTCAAATGGAAGTGGGCATAGAATGTTTTTCTACTCTATCATTTTAGGGGCGATAGTTTCAGCTCTTTTTGCAAATGATGGAGCAGCTCTTATCTTAACTCCTATACTACTTGCTAAGATGAAAGTACTTAAGCTAAATGCAAAGACTATCTTAGCCTTTTTACTTGCAGGTGGTTTTATAAGCGATAGCGGGTCTTTGCCATTTGTCTTTTCAAACCTTACAAACATAGTTACGGCAGACTATTTTAATATCGGTTTTAGTGAGTTTATATCAAATATGATCCTTCCTTATCTTGTAAGCGTATTGGCTAGTATGCTTGTTTTATGGGTGGTCTTAAGGAAAGATATACCAAAAACTGTAGATATAACTCTACTTAAAAACCCTAAAGATGCCATAAAACATCAAGGACTTTTTAACTTTAGTTGGTTTTTTATAGCACTGCTTTTAGCTGGATACTTTATAGGAGATGCTTACAATATCCCTGTCTCTGTCTTTGCTCTTGGTGGAGGAGTTTTGTTTTTACTTATAGCTTCTTACACAAAAACAGTAGATGCTAAAGTCATCATCAAAGAAGCACCTTGGCAAGTTGTGTGGTTTTCTCTAGGGCTTTATATAGTTGTCTATGGACTTAAAAATGCAGGACTTACTGAGTATATAACCGAAGTTTTAGTATTTTTAAACTCTCAAAGTGAGCTTGTTGCGGTTGTAGGAACAGGCTTTTTATCAGCCATCTTAAGTGCAGTGATGAACAATATGCCAACTATTATGGTCATGAATATAGCACTAGAGGATATTTCAAATCAAGCTATGATATATGCAAACATCGTAGGTTGTAACCTAGGACCAAAGATGACACCTTTTGGCTCTCTAGCTACTCTACTTTGGCTTCACACACTAGATAAAAAAGGTGTTAAGATCTCTTTTTGGTCATACTCAAAATTTGGTCTAATAGTAACACCTCCTGTTTTACTACTGGTTTTACTTTCACTCTTGTAAATTTAAAATCAAGAGTGTTGCTAAAAACATAAACTATCTTTTAAGAGTTACAAATATTGCATATAGTTGTGAAAGATAGCATTTAAGAAAATATAGAGAAAGTTCTAGCCTCAAGTAAACCTATGAAGATTGTAGATAAAGGTATTTTATTGCTTACTTGTGTTATAGTCTTTCTCATATAATGATGATGATATTAAAATAACAAAATTTACTAAAAGGTCTCTTTCTTGTATCAAAAATTAATCTTCAGTTCGATCTTTATTATTCAGTTTTTCTTGATTTTAGGGGCATGCTTTACTCTTTCTCCACTTTTCATAGGTTTCGCTTCGCTTTTTGGGGTCTTGTCGTTTTACAAACCTAAAAACACACTATACATACTCTTAGTTTTTATGGTTGTCTTTGGTTCACGACCTCCCATGGAGCAAACACACTACCTCATAGTGCTAACAGCTTTTTGGATAGTTGGCTCTTATGCTCATCTATTTATAAAAAAAGGCTTTGAGCTTAAGGTCTTTTTAGTAAAACTTCGCTCTAGCAATCTTGTACTATTTTTTACTATTTTTTATATATTGACCTCATTTTTAAGTCTAGTCGGACTTCCTATACTTGGAGCTATAAAGCATAGCATCCAAGAAGATAGTTTATATATATTTAAAGAGATACTTATAGTTGGAGAGACTACACTATACTCATCTGTACAGTCAGTTTTCTTTTTGTTACAGGGCTATCTTGTGGGTCTTTACATATATGGAACTACTCGTGCATCTAACCAGTTTAAACTATTTAAAAATATTTTCTTTGCTCTTCTTGGAGGGTGGTTTTTGTTTATCATAGTAGGGTATCTTGACTTTTTTGGTGTTATCAACCTGCTTGATTATCATTTCTTAGATGGTACTCCTCATCGTTTTACATCATTTTTCTCAAATTCTTCATGGAGTTCACAGTACCTAGCAGTAACTCTTCCTTTGCTTCCAATAGTCTTACTACTAAGCAAGATAAACAAAAAGATGCTTTTTCTTATGGTCTTTCTTATAGTAGTCGGTGAAGTTGCTCTTTTACTATCTATGCAAAGGGGTGCATGGCTAACCTACCCGCCAACTTTGCTTATGATATGGGTTACCATCTACTATGTATTTGCTAGGAGTAAAGACAACACTATAAGTTTGAAACAATTTTTAAAAACATCATGGCTAAAGATATTTGTAACCATTCCTCTAACAGTCATCATATCGGCTACTCTTGTTTATGAGATCAAGGATTATCGTTCTTCGCACAATATAAAAAGTGCTACCAACACATTTAACGATGTATCTACTCGCATGGGTAAAGTTTCAGATACTGGCAACCGCAAGATACACTGGCCTCCAGCTATAAAGCTTTTTTTAGAAAACCCTATATATGGTGGTGGTGGCGATAGTTTTGGTTGGCAATATAAGGAGTACTTTTACAAGCCTGAAGCTCGTTATCACAACACACCAGAGCATACACTAGCAATGGGACAGTTTGGAACAGCACACAACTTGTACCTGCAAACACTTACAGGTAAGGGTATTTTTGGTCTTATATTTCTCTTGTCTTTTCTTTTTGTTTTAGTTTATAAACTTATAAAAAAAGAGTTTTTTTCTTCTAAAAAACATTCACTTGAGGAGTCTATACTTACACTTATAGTTTTAGGTTCATTAAATGCTACTCTTATCTATGCTAATGTTCAAGAGATATTTTACACACAACCAGTCGCTATTGTCTTTTGGATCATCATCTTCATAGGAGCAGGTATTACTCACAACTACCAACAGTCCAAACTTAAACAAAAAGAGCTATGGAACATAGGCAAATACCTGCTCTACTTTATGTTACTACTTCTACCTTTTCATATCTTATATATATCTTACATACGAGAGTTTTTAGCTAGTAAGATAACTGCTCTTCTTCCTATGTTTGGAGTGGATGCATCATTGTATATTGTAATGAGTGCTCTTTGGTTGGGTATTTTATCTATTGTTATATCTTTTTGGATACACAGAAAGGTTATATTGCATGCACATTATCATGGGCTTTTTATCGATGATCATGAAAATGATAAGCCTCAACTTTTTCATGATACTCCTACCCCTAGATCAGGTGGTATAGGCATCTTTTTAGGAAATTTATTTTTAATATTCAATCCAATAGGCTGGACATTCATAGTAGCATCCCTGCCATCTTTTGTTGCTGGATTATTAGATGATTTTTCTTCACTTTCAGCCAAGACAAGACTGCTGTTTCAAGCTTTTTCTGCACTTTTAGCCATTGTTCTTCTTAAGCTAACTGTTCTTTCATTCGGCTTTGATATTGCAATGCCTTCTTACTTAGGTGTATTTATTGCATTTATGTTTATTGTAGGCATCACTAATGCCATCAATATTATAGATGGTTTCAACGGACTAGCTTCAGGAACAGTAGTTTTGATATTTTCTTCATATATCTATGTTAGTTGGCAAGTTCAAGATATGCTTATACTAGAGCTTGCAGCGGTTAATCTTGCTACAACAATTGGATTTTTATTTTTAAATTTTCCAAAAGGAAAAATATTTTTAGGTGATGGAGGAGCATTTTACTTAGGTTTTATAGCATCTAGTGTAGGCTTATTTTTGGTTGTCAATCATGCAAGTAATATTAGTCAGTATTATCCCTTAGCTGTATTAATATACCCAATCACAGAGGTACTTTTTAGCATGTACAGAAAAAAAATACTAAGAAATATGTCCCCAATGCTACCAGATAGCATACATTTGCATATGTTAATCCAAAAAAGAATCACTAGAAACAATCCGAATACATCTGTATTTATATTGAAAAGAGTTCTACCTTTTATGATACTAAGCACATACTTTTACAACAACGACATAGCTCTTTTAGTGATCATACTAGCTTTTACCATCGGCTATATAAAACTCTATCAAAATATCGTGAGGTTTAAAAATAGTAAAAAAAAGTTCTAAAGTGTGTTATACTTTGACAATGAAAAAAGAAACGACTAAAGAGCTTGGTAAATTTATCTTGGACATAACTAAGATTATTATCGCTATTGTTGTTATTGCACCTTTTGTAAAAGGTGGAACTGTTGAAATTATACCGATTTTATCAGCTGTTGGAATGGCTGGCATCGGCTTATATATCACAAACAAAGGGGTCAAAGATGACTGAATTAACACAAATATCACTTATTCTATTATCATTTAGTGCTGTTGCTGGACTCTATGTATATTTTACAAGTAAAAATGATAAAGGCTCACACACTCACTAAATATTATAACTGTGGTCTCGAAATATATGCTAGCGTTGAGTTTCTTGAATCTTTAAGGTAAAAATCTATAATGCAAAAAAAACTAAAAATATTAATAGACACAATTCCACTACTTAAAAACCTTACAGGCATCGGTTATGTGACCTATATATATGCTAAGGAGTTGAGAAAATTTCCTAATGACTATATATATTATTATGCTTGGTTTGCCTCATCGGAGTTAAAAGAGCGACCTTTAGTTTCTTATGAAAAAGCGGTCGATTGGATAAAAAAGTTTGTCCCTCGTCCATATATAGTCACACATAGTGTTAAAACAGTTATTTTCAATATTATTATCTTACTAAAACGCCCAGATGTTTTTTTTCAGCCAAACTATATATCATTTAAGATGCTAAAAAAAGTACCCACTGTTACTATGGTGCATGACCTTTCACATATTCACTATGCACACTACCATCCACAAGACCGCATAAACCACTACAACAAAGAGCTACAGCGAAGTCTTGATAACTCAAAAAAGATCATAGCAATATCGGAGTTTACAAAACAAGACCTAGTATCTTTAGGTATGGCAAGTGAAGACAAGATAGAGGTTATCTACAATGGAGTGAGTGATGCTTTTAAGCCACTACAAAAGCATCTAGATGCCCATGATATTTTAAAAAAGTACGACTTAGAAGAAAAGTCATATTTTCTTTTTGTAGGAACGATGGAACCCCGCAAAAATCTCAACCTACTTTTGAGTGCATATATTAAATATAGCAAAAAAGTTAAGGTTCCGACACCCCTTGTTTTAGCAGGAGGGATAGGATGGAGAAGTGATGTTTTTGATGCTCTTTTAAAAGAGGCTCTTTTACTCAAAAGTGTAAAAAAAGTTGGTTATGTGAGTAGTGAAGATCTGCCTGTGCTTTATGCAGGAGCAAAAATATTTATATTTCCTTCGCACTATGAAGGTTTTGGATTGCCTCCTCTTGAAGCTATGGCAAGTGCTACCGCAGTTATAGCATCTAGTAGCTCATCTATACCAGAGGTTCTCGGAGATGCTGGTATCCTTATAGACCCCAACAATGAAAAAGAACTTTTAGATGCTATCTTGGACTTAGATGCAGATGCAAAAAAAAGAAAAAAGTATGAGCTACTCGGTGCTACTCAAGCTAAAAAGTTCAACTGGCAAGATTCTGCTAAAAAGTTAAACAAAGTACTAGTAGATGTTGCCTCGCTCAGCCACTAAAATACTCTTTACCCTCTCATCCGCCGAGATGTTTTTGAGAGCGGGTAAGTTTGTTTTTTTTCTTCTTTTAGCCAAGCTTCTGACTCCTGAACTCTTTGGAGACTATATCTACTTTACTGCTTGTTTTGCTCTTGTCTTTGTGCTTAGTGACTTTGGTATATCAAAAATAATTACTAAAGAGTTGTCTAGTGATAAAGAGTTTGATTTGTTGCCTTTGTTTTGGATGCGGCTACTTCTCCTCGTAGTAGCTACTGCAATACTTTTTATCATACTTCAAAGAGGCTATGCCTTAGTATCTTTAGTTGGAGTGCTTTTTTTCCTAGATGCTATCTCTGAGATGTTTTATAGCATCTATAGAGCCAGAGAAGAGTTTTTTATAGAGGGCAAGATAAAATTTTTTATCGCATCAGCCTATCTGTTTTCTAGTGCATTGCTATATTTTTATCAAAGCATAGATGCTTATAGTGCATTGGTGATAGTGGCTGTTTTATATGGGGCTATTGTTTTGCCATATTTTAAGCATCTGGAGATAAAACTAGTTCCTCTAAAGTACAAAGTAGTTAAGCTACTCTTTGGTGAGGGTTTTGTTTTGGTACTTGGAGCTGTTTTTACTATCGCTTATCTGCGTTTAGATCTTTTTATGATCGAGTATTTTTTAAGTAGCTCTAGTGTGGCATCTTATGGAGTTAGCTCAAAAGTTATAGAGTTGGCTATGATTTTTCCCATAGTTATCTCTACATTTCTTTTACCAAATATGATAAAATCTAAACAGTTTAACTCACATGGAATATTCCAACAGCTCATACTCGGCTTAGTTATTGGTGCTATTTTTATAGTTACTGCTCCATATATGCTTGGCTTGTTTTTTCCTAACTATGATGATGCTGTCGTTTTAGTGCAGATCTTAAGTGTTGGCATAGTGTTTTTGATGATAAACAACTATCTATTTACAGGGTTTATAGCACATAAAAAGTCCATATATTATCTATATACTACCTCTACAATGCTTATAGCAAATGCCCTTTTAAACACTATATATATACCACTCTATGGCATAGAAGCAGCTGCATATACGACTGTATTTAGTGAACTTTTAGGTATGTTGGTAGCTCTTTACCTATACATAAAACTGCCCTCGTCGCTTAAAAATCAAAAGAGATAAGATAGATATAGTTTTATAACACAAGAGATGATTATCACAAACCTATTGCTTTGATGATATAATTTTAGCAACATAAGCATAATTTATGCTACTTTAAAGATACATCTGTTAATCTTACTCAATCATAAGGATAACTATATGAACAACCGTGAAATAAAACTAGACTCCAAATCATTTCTTGTTTCTGAAACAGACCTAAATGGTGCGATAAAGTTTGCAAATGATGACTATTGTAAATACTCTGGATATAGCCTTGAAGAACTTGTTGGCAATGAGCATAATATGGCTAGGCATCCAGATATGCCAAAAGCTGCATTTGTCGATCTTTGGAAAACTATAAAAAGTTCTCATAAGTGGAGAGGTTTTATAAAAAACAAATCAAAAAGTGGAGCTTTCTACTGGGTTTATGCGACCGTTTACCCCTTTATTTCTTGTGATGGTTCCCGTGGTTATATCTCTTGTAGAAGAATGGTTTCTGATCTCGAAAAAGAAAAATACACAAAGCTTTATAAAAAAATGAAAGATGAGGAGCGATAATGAATTTTTTAAAAAACATCTCAATAAAAAATAAACTTTTTTTAAATGTTGCTGTGCCTATTACAGTTCTTGTTATTGCTACTATTGTTGGCATTGTAGATCACTATAAAAGCAAAGAAGACTACTCAATATTTAACACTATTATTGGGCTAGATACTAAGATATCTTTACTTATTCACGAAACACAAAAAGAGAGAGGGGTAACAGCAGGATATATGTCTTCAAAAGGAAAAAAGTTTGCACAAAAACTTTCGGCTCAAAGAGAAAACACCGATCATGCAATTGCCGAGTTACAATCATACATAAAAAGTACAGATATAGAAAAAAAATTATTGCCAAATATAGCTAAGTCACTTAGCAAGTCACTCTCTGAACTAAAAAATATTAAAAATATGAGAGAAAGTATATCTTCTTTAGTTGTTGATTCAAAAAAAGCTATAGGCTACTACACGAATACGAATGCATTTTTTCTAAATTTTATAGCACAAACTTCTCAGCAAGCAGTAGATAGTGAGCTAACATACTCAACATTAGCATACTATAATTTTTTACAGTCTAAAGAGAGAGCAGGGATAGAGCGAGCCGTGGCTAGTGTTGTTTTTGCAAATGACAAGTTTACCAATGGAGAAAAAGCAAAACTAAGATCTTTAATATCTGAACAAGATTCATATATGGGAAGTTTTGAGGTTTTGTCCGATCAAAAAACTATTGATTTTAAAAATAAAGCATTAAACAATATAGCTTCTACAGAAGTAAACAAGATGAGAGATATTCTTTTTGATGCTCAAGAGGTTGGAGGTTTTGGCATCGACTCTTCATATTGGTTTGAAACTATTAGTAAAAAGATAGAACTCCTAAAAAAAGTTGAAAATCAGATCGCTCGTAGCTTAACATCTTCTTCAAAAAAAGCAAAAAAAGCGATAGAAATCTCAAAAGCCATAGCAGACTTACTTCATGAAACACAAAAGGAACGCGGGGCAACTGCAGGATATTTAGGCTCAAAAGCTAAGAAATTTTCTAAAAGGATGCTTACACAAAGAAAGCTAACAGACAAAAAAATAGCTGCACTCAAAAATAAACTCTCAAGCTTTAAGTATAGTGATTATTCTAAAAAAATAAAGAAAAATATTTATAGTTCACTAAAGCTCATTAAAACTTTAAATGATCAACGAAGAAGAATAGATGCACTTCAAATAAAAACATCTACAGCACTAAGCTTTTACACAAGTATGAACTCTACTTTCTTGGCATCTATTGCAGCGATGGCTTCAGAAGTCAAGGGCAACAAAGAGACAAGACAGGCAGCCGCTTACTATAACTTTTTGATGGCAAAAGAGAGAGTAGGAATGGAGCGTGCTGTTTTAGCAAATACCTTTTCAAGAAATAGGTTTGCTTTTGGAATGCAAAGAAAACTAAACACACTTATAGTTGAACAAAAAAGCTTTATTACATCATTTTTAGCAACCGCAAATGATGGCTCCATATCTTACTATAAAAAAATCATGCAACATGAAAGTATAAAAGAAGTACAAAGGATGCGAGATATTGCACAAAACTCTATAGAGATAGGTGGCTTTGATGTCAAAAGTAGTTACTGGTTTGAGCAGATCACTAACAAAATAAATCTACTTAAAAAAGTTGATGATTATATATCAAACAACTTAATAGAACTTGCTTCTAGTAAATACTCCAATGAACAGGCTTTTTTATTGGTTTACTCTACTATTATGATGATAGTTATATTGGTAACAATTATTTTATCATACCTAATCAGCAGGGATATTTCAATATCTGTAAAGAAAATATATAATGGGGTACGAAACTTCATAGAGTTTTTAGATCATAAGAAAAATGAGATAGATCTCATAAAACTTGATGGAACTGACGAGCTGGCAGTAGTTGCAAAAATGATAAACGAAAATGTAACTCAGCTTAATGAAAATATAGAGTCAGACATGCTATGTGTTGGAGAGTCTATACTAACTCTTAACAAGCTTGCACAGGGCTACTATGGTTGTCGAGTAAAGTCAAAAGCTTCAAATTCTCAAATACAAACACTTGCATCTACTATCAACCAGATGCTAGATGTCCAATCAAAAATAATGAGCAATATTCTTGCTGGTTTAAAAAAATATACAGAGCATGACTATACTGACTCTATAGATCTACATGATAATGTTAAAGGAGAAAGCAAAGAGCTTATACTTGGCATAAATGCACTTGGGGATTCTTTAGTAGATATGATAAGTAATTCATACAATTCTTCTACTCAACTGCTAGACAAGTCAGGTTTCTTACAAGAGCAGATGCAGAGCCTAAACTCATTGACACTAGAGCAGTCTTCTACTCTTAAAAAAACAGCAGACACTATGATGAAGATAACACAATCTATAGAAGATACATCAGATAAAACAAACGAGGTAGTTTCTCAGTCAAATGATATTAAGCTTATCGTTGGAATGATTGGAGATATAGCAGACCAAACAAATCTACTTGCCTTAAATGCAGCTATTGAAGCGGCTAGAGCTGCTGAACATGGAAGAGGTTTTGCAGTTGTTGCTGATGAGGTAAGAAAACTAGCAGAAGGAACACAGAAGTCTCTAGTTGAGATAAATGCTAGTATAAATATACTCGCACAATCAATAGTAGAAATTGGCGGAAGTATTGAAGAGCAAAGCTCATCAATCGTACAGATAAATAACTCCATAGATAAAGTAAACAAAAGCACACAAAAAAATGCTAAAACTTCAGATGACACAAGTAAAATAGCACTTACTGTCAAAGAGATGTCTAGTGCAATACTATCAAAAGTAGAAAAAAATAAGTGGAATAAAAGATAAAGTTCTTGTATTTTTAACAAGCAGGCTAGATGAGTTGATAAAAGATGACAAGCATAGACTAGGTAAATATATACTCACATTGATACAAACTGGGGTAGTTAAGAGTTTAATAATACTAGATATTGAACCAAAAACATTATATAATGTTGCGATAAAGAACAAGGAAAAATAAAAAGATGTTAGATATTGAAAATATAAAAAAACAAATAGTGTTTTCACTAATGCCACTCAATCCGCATAAAATTGTACTATTTGGAAGCTATGCTTATGGAGTCCCCACAAAACATAGTGATATAGATTTGTATATTGTTACAAATGATGATTTTATCCCTCAAAATTTTAAAGAAGAATCAGAGATATACCTTCAATATTCACAAAAAATAAGAGATTTACAAAAAATAATACCAATAGATATAATCACACATACAAAAGCGATGTATAAAAAGTTCGTATCACTAGAGAGTAGTTTTTCTAAAGAGATAGAAACAACAGGAGATATTTTATGGGTAGAGAACTAGCACGAGAGTGGGTCAGAGCTTCATTAGATAAGTTGTATATAGATGCTAGGTATCCTGGTAATTTTGGATTACTGCCGTATGGTAAGCCAACTCTTGGTGATGCTATCATATTTCATGATATAGCAAAAGATATTTTTAAGTATGCAAATAGTGCAATACTAATAAACAATTAGGAAAAAATAAAATGATAAAAAAAATACTACTAGCAACTAGCTTAGTTGTTTCTCTAAGTGCTTATGAGATAATGATAGATGAGAGTTTATCTTCAAAAGAGATGCGAGCTATATCGAATATGTTGATTTCAAAGTCA
>JAERRX010000173.1 GCA_016735225.1 Sulfurimonas sp.
AATATCAAAAGGATTATACACATCATCTTTTAAAAAATTATAGCCGTTATACCAAATCTTTAATTTTTGCAAATTCACATCTTCCAAATAAGGGAGAAATTCATTTTCTATATTCTCTTGAGTATAGCCACAAATATTGCCATATTTAGGAGTTAAACTAATATCTTTAAGCATATTTAGCCCACTAAAAATAGAAGCTCTTGAAAACTTACTGACCCCTGTGAGCATTGTGAATTTTAGATACTGGTCGCACCCTTTTAAGATGCTGTAAATCCCTTTTATAAACTCTCTATTAAGTTTAGCTTGTTCGATATTTTCAATAGAGTCTAAAATTGGTTTATCATATTCATCTATCAAAACAACCACTTTTTGACCATATTTTTCATAAGCTTTTTCGATAATTTCATCTAAGCATATTGAGATATTACTATGATTTTTACACTCAATCCCTAGTCTTATTTTATTCTTTTCAAGATTTCGTAATGCAACATCCTCTATCTCTTTGAGATTTCGCATATTGCCATCCCAGCTTATCTTAATAACAGGATATTTTACTTCCCAATCCCATTTATCATAGATATAAAGCCCCTCAAAAAGTGCTTTATTTCCTTGAAATATCTCTTGAATAGTATCCATAAAAAGAGATTTTCCAAATCTTCTTGGTCGTGAGAGAAAGATATAGCTACTGTTATCTATAAGTTCTAAAGCTATATCTGTTTTATCAATATAGAGATAATTCTCCTCTTTGTCTCTTATCTTTTGAAAGGTTTGTATCCCTATCGGTAATTTTTGTAGTTGCATTTTCTTCCTTTACATCTAATTCTAATAAACAAAATTTCTTCTGATTCGTCACTAAATTTTTCTTTGGGAACTAAATATAGGTCTATATCTCCATCTCTTATAGAGTCATCTGCTTTACTATTATACTCTTTTATAGATTCTTAGTTGAGAATGAAATCCATCTTCAGTTACAAAGCCAAACACCTCGCTATCTTGAACGATAAGCCTGTAATTTGGCAGGAATGCATTGTAGTCTTCTCCTAAAATAGGCTCTGTGACACCAGCAAAATGCACATCACTTTTTTTCTTTTTACCTTCTAATATATTTCTTAAAAGTATATATTGAGGCTCTAGTTTTTCTATGTATTTACAATAGTTTTGCACTACATCTGGCTCCATCTCTTGAAAAGATATAAAATTGACAAACAAGTCAATTTTACCTTTAAGTTTTGGTACTTCCCATGAACAGATATTTAAGGCTTTGTATTTCTCTTTTAACTCTTCTATATCTAAAACACCTAAATCTTTTGTGTCATCATAAGTAGCAATACTCTCTTTACCAAATACCTCTTGCAGATAATATGATGAGACAAAACCAACAGGAGGAATATCTGCATTTATATAGAATGCTTCATTTCTTTCATCTTTTAAAAGTATCTCCCCTAAAGTTCCAAATCCACCACCAATCTCCATAACAGTTTTGATACTGCTTGTATCTACAGTTTGTTTTAAAAAATTTAATCCAAGAGAGTAGTTAAGGAAACTTCTCGAAAATTTTCTATTATCAAACTCATGCTGTTCTATAGGATTGCCTACTGTGCTTTCTGAAGCTAGATTTGTAAAAGGTTTTTTATCAATATTGCTAGCTATTAGGACTCTATAATCATTAAAAGCACTAGTGTATCCAGTAAAAGTTCTTTTTATTCGAGTAGTAAATCTTTTATCACTAACTATTTTATCAAATTCATCTATTAGATAATCATATTTATCTTGATCAGCATAGTACTCAGGTGAAGTATATCCTGGAACAAAAAAGTTTCGACTTATGATTAGCTTCCTAAAATCTCCAATGTCACTCTTTTCTAGCTCTTGAATGATCAATCTTGATCCATATTCCCAAAATGTTGTGGGCTTATATAGGGTCTCTTGTTGTTGCATATCTGAAATCATTGTATTTAAAAGTTTGTATTTTGTAGTCATAATATTCCTATATTGTTTAGATTAAAATTTGTCAATCTCTTTTATTGACCTCCACGATAAGCCATTGTAGCTTATCAAATTTACTATCTACTCTAGCTATTTTAAGGTAATTAATTTTTCATTTCATACAACACTCTATGGTTTATATATAATAACTACACATTAAACCTAAAGTGCATCACATCGCCATCTTCAACAACATAATCCTTACCCTCAAGTCTCATCTTGCCAGCATCTTTAGCTCCGTTTTCACCTCTACATGTAATGAAGTCATCATAAGCGATAACCTCTGCACGAATAAAACCTTTTTCAAAGTC
>JAERRX010000002.1 GCA_016735225.1 Sulfurimonas sp.
TTGAGATAAACAAGGACTTTCCAAATCTCCGTGGTCTTAAAAATATTGGATAAAAAACTAAATCCTCTTCCATCTTTTCAATAAATCGAGTTTTATCAATATATAAACCATTTGCTAAAATTAACTTTTTAAAGCTACTCACTCCATATACTATTTTTTTCATCTGTATTTCCTCGTATAATATAAAATCATATCGCTGTTATAAATAGTATGCTTTACATGTTCATTGAATTTGTAAGAATTATACCATTCATCACATCTCTCTATAATATTCTCTTCTTGCTCGTGAAGATTATAGTACCGTGTCATCTCTTTTAGTTCATCTTTTGTGATACCAACCATATCATTAAAAGTGGCATATTTTATAGCTATCCATATCACTCACTAAAAGTTTTGTTATAAAGTTATTATATTCATCAACTAAAATATACATTGGTAAACTATATCTTTCTACAAAATTTGTAGCATTTCTAAAACTACTCTCATAGTCGGTAATATCAACATCAGAAAAATCAAATCGTTAAATATAAAAGCTACTTTTTAGAGGAGCTGGATGCTCTAAAACATAAGTATCTTTGAATATGCTATCAAACTCATTTTTAAAATAAACATCATAATAAGCACACAGCATAGCGATAGTTAAACTTTTTCCAAATCTTATAGAGCGAAGAAAAAAAAGAAAACTTGCATCTAACCTTCCTTTCTCCTCCTTGCTCTTTATCTGTCGGTCTCTTTTATTGACCTTGAATAAGTTCCAGTAAATAATCTTTTGATAATACAGTAACAATTGTTGCCACGATAAGCCATTGAAGCCTATCAAACTTACTATCTACTCTGTCTATTTTAAGATTTAGAGTTTCAAGACTTTTATCAACTTGTTCAAACCTCTTATCAACCTGTTCAAATCGTTTTTCAACCTGCTCAAATCGTTTTTCAACCTGCTCAAATCGCTTATCAACCTGCTCAAATCGCTTATCTATCTGAGTTGATAATTCGTGTATATCTGACTTGACATCTTCTCTTGTAGCACTATGTTGTGTTACTTGTAAAAGGTGGAGCATTAGATCTTTTTGTGTAAAATCATTTGCATTAATAGTTAAGTTTTCTTGCATAATATCCTCTTTGCACTATTGTATCTAAAATCATCTTTAAATATTATCTCCTATTGCCTCACTCAACAAACTCAAAGCCCTCTGCACCACAAATCTATGAGAAACTATCCTGATATTATGCAACAATATTAAGTTTCTATTGTCTATATTTCTAGTCTTCTTCATGTATGATATGAGTCTAGGCATCTAAAATTTTATAGATTTTGGATATAATACATTCAATTATGATTATTAGGTAGTGAGATGCAAAATATAGAATCTATAGTTATTCAAAATTATGAAAAAAGTATGCTTTACTTTAAGAACAAGCATCTTTCTCTTTTCAATAAACTAAAAGCACTTGAAATATTATTAGATGAGGGTAAATATCCGCAAAAATATGACCTAGAGTATAAAGATGGCTATTTCGATATTGTAGATTTAGGTTCTGGCAATATGCTTTACAACAGAGACTCCTATGAGTACTCTCATAAACTCGTAGATGATATAAACTTTAAAAAAGATGAGCATGTTGTTGAGACTTTTTACAACCATATTTTTAGCCAAGAGTCTGTGCAAAATGCTAAAAAACTAACAGCTAACCACACACATGTAACAACTGCCCCGATGATCAACTACTACAATAAATATATCGATAAGTCTATGTCCATGAAAAAAATACAGAAGTTTATGTTTTTAGGTGTTGGACTAGGACTTCATATAGAAGATATGGTAAAAAAAACAGATGCTGATGTGTTTTTAATCTTAGAAGATGATATAGAACTGTTTAGACTCTCTTTGTTTACTTGTAACTATGAAGAAGCTTTTAAAGGTAGGGAGGCTTTTTTTAGTGTAGCTCAAAATGGCACAGAGTTTCAAGACAGTTTTGCACTCTTTTATGGGTATGCCTTCATACGAAACCATTATCTTAAGTTTTCACTTTTTTCATCCAAAGATGAGATACATATAAAAAATATACAAACCGCTATATTAAATAGATCTGAACACTGTTACTCTCATGCTGCACTTTTAGAAAAGGATGCAAGAGTTTTAGAAAAAATAAACCAAGATTATAAATTTTTAAGTATGCTAAAAAAAGATGAGAAATTTTTTGATGATAAGCCCATACTTATTTTAGGGGCTGGTCCATCTTTGGGTGCAAACAAAGAGTGGATAAAGCAACATCAAAACAAGTTTATCATTATCGCTCCATTTGCAACACTTAGGGTTTTGTATCACCTAAACATAGCCCCAGATATTATTGTGCATATTGATGAGGCAGATATGTTTGCCAATCTTGATATAAAACTATATGAAGGCAAAGAAGACTTTTTTAAAAACTCTTCTTTTGTTTTTAATGCCTCTGTTCCTCAGCTTTTTTTCGATACTTTTGACAAAGACTCTATATATTTGCTAGAGGACAGAACAAAGTATAAACTAAATTACAACTATATAGAGGTAGCAAGTGTTGGTGAAGCTATCTATGCCATAGCCCTTTCACTTTCACATAAAGATATATATATGCTCGGTCTTGATATGGCTCTTGGAGATGATGGCTCAAGTCACTCAAAAACCCACTCTACAAAAAACAAGGTAGATGCCTCACAGACACAGAAGATAGATGATGTAGCAGATCTTAGAAAAACAGCACTAAGAGTAAGAGGTAATTTTAGAGATACAGTAGTAACTGTTCCGCTCTTTACAATGTCGATAAGACTTATGAATCTACAAACTAAAAAGTATAGGTCTAAAGATCAAAATATATACAACCTTAGTGATGGTGCATACTTTGAAGACACAACACCTCTGAGAGTAGATACCGTAGAGTTTGTAGATAAGGAAAAACAAGAATATGGAGCAGTACTAAGCGAGTATGGTATCACTTTTATAGGATATTATAAAAAGGCAGATAGTGAAAATATTTACGACATAAATGTTTACTTAGACGGCGAGTGCATTGAGAGTTTAAGATCTGATAAAAAGCTAAAAAAAGTAGAAGAATTTTTTGATGTAAATAGTAATGGATTTGAATTTGTGCTTGAAGAAAAATACTTTGATAAGTCTCACTTGCTAGAGTTTAAAGAGAGAAAAAGTGGTAAGCCACTTATGGATGGTTGTGTAAATACTATAAGCAAAGATGATAAAAAGTTGAATGAGCATATATTTTTAGATAGTTTAGATCACTTTGACAAAGAAAAAGTTAAAGATTTAGAAGGCAAAGATGCTATAGGATTTATGGCTGTTGAGGAGAACCTTCAAGATAAGGACTTTGTTGATTATATTAAAAAATTATCTAAAAAATTACCTCAGGTCACTTTTAAAGCTTTTTACTTTAATGAGGAACAAAAAGAGTTAACTCAAAGTGTTTTTAGTGCCGAGATAGATATCTTTGAGTGTGTTTTAGCTAGAGATATTTATGGGATAGCCGATATAATTGAAGTCTATATTTTAAATGATAAATATTACTATGATAAAAAAATATTTAATCTATTAAAAAGATACTTTTTTGTTGTAGCGATAGATCACAATATAGATGCACTGACGCCTTTAACAAGGCAAACCCTTCGCCTAGCGAAGCGTTA
>JAERRX010000134.1 GCA_016735225.1 Sulfurimonas sp.
ATATATTCTTAAGCCTAATATAGATATTTTAGGCTTTTGTTCTAGAGGCGGTCTAATAATATTGGTATATTTTGCAATAAAGTCAACTTTTATGTATAATCTCAATCTTAAAATAAATATAAAGAGAATATATGACACCTACACAAAGAGTACTAGAAGCGATTGAAGAGATAAAAAAAGGTCGTATGATCATAATGTGTGATGATGAAGATAGAGAAAATGAGGGTGACTTAGTTTATGCTGCTGCTTTTTCAACACCCCAAAGTGTTAACTTTATGGCAACACATGCTCGTGGCTTGATATGTGTAGCTCTAAGTAGTACAATAGCTACAAGACTAAACCTAAACCCTATGGTAAATTCAAACACATCTTCTTATGAAACAGCTTTTACAGTTTCAGTAGATGCAAAAGATGCTCTTACTGGTATATCTGCTGGCGAAAGAGATGATACTATAAAAATACTAGCAAACCCTATATCTCATGCGATGGAGCTAGTTAAACCAGGGCATATCTTTCCTCTTATCGCTAAAGATGGTGGGACCTTACTTAGAACAGGTCACACAGAAGGCTCAGTAGATATATGTCGTTTAGCAGGTCTTAGTGAGGCTGGAGTTATTTGTGAGATCATAAAAGAAGATGGAACTATGGCTAGACGAGATGACTTAGATATTTTTGCTAAAGAGCATAAGCTAAAAACTGTTTTTATCTCTGATATAGTTGAGTACCGCCTAGCAAATGAAAGACTTGTGCATGAGAGTGAGGTAAAAGAGATAGAGTTTTTTGGTGTAAAAGTAAACCAACACACTTTTAAAGACCATGAAGACATAGAACATACCGCTATAGTTTTTTACAGTGCTGGAGAAGTTGCTAATGTAAGAGTTCACAATGTTGTTCCAGATATTGAGCTTCTTTTAAACCAAAAAAAATACAAAAACCTTATAAACTCCATAGAATACTTAAAACAAAACAGTGGAGTTCTAGTTTTTATAAATAAAACAAACCATCAAGACAATGCAACTATAAAAGAGATAGGAACAGGTGCTCAGATCTTACAAGCCCTTGGTGTATCAAAAATGAACCTTATAACATCTATGAAACAGAACTCCTTTGTTGGTCTTGGTGGCTTTGGGCTTGAGGTTAACGAAGTCATAAATATATAAAATAAAACATAAGAGAAACTGATGAGAGAAATATTTAATAGACTTGAAGATAGCGAAGCTAGTATAGAAGTAAATTTAGAGGCTTTAGATGTAAAAGAGATGAACCCTTGGTTGCTTAGTGTGTTTATAAAAAGTGAAACACTAGATGCAGATGAGGAGCTTTTTGAAGAGTTTTTAGAAACAAAAGAGGCTCTGATCATCTCACTCCAACATAGCCAAAGAGCTATCTATGCAGGAAGTAGGGTAGTTGATGGCTGGAGTGAGCTGTATTTTTATTCTTACGACTCAAAAAGACTAGATGTTATTGTTAAAAATATTTTAGCACCATCTGGGTATGTTTTTGAGAGTAATATTGTAAGAGATACAAAGTGGGGATTTTACGAGGCTCAACTAGAACCTACCGAGCTTGAGCTTTGTCATATCCAAAGCGCCAAAATCATCTTTTTACTTCAAGAAGAGGGTGAGGACTTGAGTATAGCTAGAGATGTTGAGCATTATATATCTTTTGAAACTCCAACTGGTAAAAATAGGTTTATAAATACGCTAGACCTAGAAGGTTTTAGTTTTAAAGATGATATAAGCACACAAGATTTTGAGCATGGCATCGCTATTGTTAAGAACCACAATGTAACACAAAAAGAGCTAGAAAAAATCGTTAATGAACTTTTTGTTAAGATAAAAGCAGACAATGGCTTTTATGAGGGTTGGAGTACAGTTCTAGTCAAAGAAGAAGAAGAGTAGATGCAAAAAAAAGATACTTTTTTTGGTATCGTAGGGCTTGTAAACTACCTTATAATTATCTTTTTAAATGCTTTT
This sequence comes from Sulfurimonas sp., assembly GCA_016735225.1. GTDB lineage: Bacteria > Campylobacterota > Campylobacteria > Campylobacterales > Sulfurimonadaceae > Sulfurimonas. The sequence goes on from JAERRX010000134.1 coordinate 1,977, forward strand.
ACTGACCTAGGTCATAAGATTATCATCCAAAATACTATCTTTAAAGTTTATGATGGTGATACACTTATAGTTCTTACAGCTATCATAAACGCTTTGATACTTTTACCATTTATCTTGATGTTTTCCCCCTCTGGTTTTTTAGCAGATAGATTTCCTAAAAATAAGATCATGGAGTACTCTTCTATCTTTGCTGTTTTTACAACCCTAGGTATAACTTACTCCTACTATCATGGATATTTTTATGTCGCCTTTGCTATGACATTTGTTTTAGCTTTTCAAAGTGCTATCTATGGACCTGCAAAGTATGGATATATCAAAGAGTTAGTTGGTGTAAAGTTTATAAGTGCGGGCAATGGAGCATTACAAGCTGTAACAACAGTTGCTATATTGGGTGGAATAATCTTTTATACAGTATTGTTTGAGGGAATGATAGGCGACTCTTTTGTGTATAAAGAGAATATACTTATAGCAGTTGCACCTCTTGGCTGGCTTTTGGTTTTTAGCTCAGTTTTGGAGTGGTTTTTGGCATCTAAGCTTCCAAACAAGATGCTTGAAGCTAGTAAAAGAAACTTCAAGCTTAAACGATATCTCAAAGGTGCATATCTAAGAAAAAATTTGAAAATCATAGGAAGAAAAAAAGAGATTGTTGAAGCCATCATAGCTCTTAGTCTTTTTTGGTCTATATCTCAAGTTATTCTTGCTGTTTTTGGAGAATATGCAAAAACAAACCTCGGCATCACAAATACTATCTATATTCAAGGTGTTATGGCTTTAGCTGGCATCGGTATAGTTGTAGGCTCTACAATGGCAGCGAGATTTTCAAAGTACTTTATCAATACAGGTCTAGCTTCTATCGGTGCTATAGGTTTAAGTTTGGTGATTTTTCTCATTCCCAGTTCTAGTTCTTTAGTAGAGTTAGTTATAGTTTTTATGCTTTTTGGAATATTTAGCGGTTTTTTGATGGTACCTTTAAATGCACAGATTCAGTTTTTGTCTCCTAGGGTGCATCTAGGTACTATACTGGCTGGAAGCAATTTTATACAAAATATCTTTATGTTTTCATTTTTACTCATAACAACTATCTTTGCCTACTACTCAATAAGTGGTGGTATTTTAATCTACTCTATGTTTGGGGTTGGGATGATTTTGAGTTTTTTACTTCTAAGAAGATACTCAGTTATGACTTTTTGGGCAGTTATGGAACTCGTGTCCAGCCTCAGGCACTCCTATACTTATGTTGGCTTAGAAAATATACCCTCAAAAGGCGGAGTTTTACTTTTAGGTAACCATGTAAGTTGGTTAGACTGGGTTATTATTCAGCTACCTCTTGCTAGACGAGTAAACTTTTTAATGGATAAAGATATTTACTATTGGAAGTTTTTTCATACCATTTTTAAAAAAGGTGAAACTATTCCTGTTTCTTCTAGGGCATCTAAGGACTCTTTAAAAGAAGCACATAAGCGACTTCTAAATGCAAAAATAGTAGCGATATTTCCAGAGGGAGGCATAAGTAGAGATGGAGAACTAGGCAAGTTTCATCGAGGTTATGAGCTTATCAAAAGTGACTATAAGGGTGTTATCGTTCCCTACTTTATAGATGGAATGTTTGGAAGTTCTTTTTCAAAATATAAACCTAAAAATAAAAAAAGTTTTTTTAAAAGACGAAAAATAACTCTCTATTTTTCAAAACCTATCTCAAATGATACAAAAACTGATGAGTTAAAGAGTATAATTCAAAAACTAAAGGACACACATGAAACTAAATAAACCAAAACATTCACTTCTTCGTAATGGTGGCTATGCCCTTGAGGGTTTTGAAGATATAGTAAAAAACGAAACATCTTTTAAGTGGCAACTTTTTATGCTCTTTGTTATGGGTGTAATATCTTGGAGCCTACCTGTTAGTTTTTCGCACTCAAGCATACTTTTTTTATCTCTTTTTATTCCTGTTTTAGCAGAAGTTGCAAACAGTGCTATAGAAAGAGTAGTTGATTTAGTGACCCTAGACTATAACATACTTGCCAAACAAGCAAAAGATGTTGGTGCAACCATGGTTCTTTTAGGTCTTCTTATTACTTCGCTTATCTGGATAAGTGTTTTAATAGTTGCCTTTGACCTACTTTAGGATACTTATGAAAATATTTATAGTTTTACTTTTAACGATCGGTTTTTCTTTTGCAGACACTAGACCTAAGATAGCATTGGTTTTAAGTGGTGGTGGAGCAAGAGGTGGTGCTCATGTTGGAGTGCTTAAGGTTCTTGAAAAAAATAATATACCCATAGACCTTATAGTAGGGACAAGTATGGGGGCATTTGTTGGAGGGCTTTATGCATCTGGAATGTCAGCTGATGAGATAAAAGAGATGTTGATTACAACTAACTGGGAAGAGAATATTAGAACAGATTTTGACAGAAAAGATACTCCTATGCGAACTAAAGAGGTTGAATATACCTATCAAGGTCGGCTTGGACTTGGAGTAAATGTAAAAAATGAAATAGTTCTTCCAACAGGTGTTTTAAAAAGACAACCAATGCTTATGAAATTCTCAGAACTTACAGAGGACTCCAGAAATATTAAAGATTTTGACAATCTTCCGATCCCTTTTCGAGCAGTGGCTACCAATATTGTAAATGGTGAAGCAGTAGTTTTAAAGTCTGGTTCTTTAGCTAAGTCTATATATGCATCTAGCTCTATACCCGGAGGGTTTCAGCCCATCCTTATAGATGGTATAGATCTAGTTGATGGAGGTATTAGCGACAACATTCCTATACAAACAGCCAAAGATATGGGTGCAGATATTATCATAGCGGTTGATGTTAGTGAAAACTTTGAAGATGATATTGATGTAAATTCATACTTTGTAGTTCTTGGTCAAATGGTCAATATTTTGATGAGAAAAAATGCAAATGAGTCTATAAAAAAACTAACTGATAAAGATATCTTAATAACTCCAGAGTTGGATGGTTTTACTGGTCTTGATGTTCAAAAATACCCTCAAATCATAAAAAGAGGGCTAGATGCTACAAATAAAATATATGCTACAAAACTAAAATACCTAAGTATGAGCGATGAGGATTATAGCAAGTATAAAAAAGATCATAGAGTTTTTAAAAAAGTCGAAGCACCCATCATAGATGCTATCGAGATAGTAAACCAAACCTATATTAGTGATGAGTCTATACTAAAAAGATTGAAGGTGAAAGTTGGAGATAGACTTGATAGAAGCCTTTTGAGACAAAACCTCATGCATATCTACAATATGACAATTTTTGATAGTGTTGAGTATGATATAAAAGAGCTTGATGGTAAAAATACACTAGTTATTATCACAACACCTAGTTGGAACAATCACGGAGAGATGAACTTTGCTTTTGGCATTGAAGATGACTCTAAAGGTCACTCCGCATACTCTCTTAAATTTGGATATACAAAGTTTGGCATCAACTCTCTTGGAGCAGAGTGGAAAAATGACTTTGAAATAGGCAAAAGACAAAAAGCTTATACAGAGTTTTTTCAACCTCTTGACACTACACAAAGATACTATGTAAAACCAGCACTTTTATATGAAAATATTCTTGACTTAGTCCCTATACAAGAGGGAAAAAAAGCTTCTGCGGAGCTTGAAAGTAGAAGATATGGGGCATCTTTTTCAGCGGGAGCATATATCAATACTTACTATCAGTTTGAAGTTGGTATAGGTGCTTATAAAGATCATGTAGTAGCCGAGCTTATAGATGACTCAGGAGAAGATTACAATGCTAGACCTATATATGCTTCTATATCGGTTGATAACTTAGACGATCTAAACTTTCCAGATACTGGGCTTAAGTCAACTATAGAGATAACAAAAGAGATGAAAGAGTTAGGGAGTGATTATGAACATACAAAGATTTATCTTGATTTAGAAAAACCTCTTAGTGTATATAATAATAATTTTACTACCTATATAAAAGCAGGTACAGTTTTTAACAATCATAACGACCCTGATAAACTTATGCTAAATGATATGTTTGTTCTTGGTGGGTTGTTTAACATGTCAGGATATGCACCATATTCTCTTATCGGAAACCACATGTTCTTAGGAGTAGTAAAATACAGGTATCGCATAAAAGATGGTGGATTTTTTGGCTCTTTAGATACACCGTTGTACGCAGGTTTTAGCCTTGAAGCAGGGGATGCTTGGGATGATGGGATGAGTGAGAGTCTAAGCGATGTTAAAAAATCAGGAACAGTTTATGGAGCGGCAGATACTTTTTTAGGACCATTATATCTAGCATTTGGTTTTGCACAAGATGGAAGTAAATCATTTTATCTATATTTAGGAGAAAAATTTTGAAAACAACTTTGATCATTGGAGCAGGTGGAGTAAGTCGAGTAGTTGTACATAAATGCATACAAAATTCAGATACTTTTGGTCGTATAATTTTAGCAAGTAGAACTATTAAGAGATGCAAAGATATTAAAGATGAACTCCCAGATGCAAATATACAAACAGCATCTATAGATGCCAATAATGTAGATGCCTTAGTAGAACTCATAAAAAAATATAGCCCAGATATAGTTATAAATGTAGCACTTCCCTATCAAGACCTAACTATCATGGATGCTTGTATAGCTACTAATACTCCCTATCTTGATACTGCAAACTATGAGCATCCAGATGAGGCAAAGTTTGAGTATAAACTTCAATGGGCTAGAGATGAGAAGTTTAGACAAGCAGGTATCATGGGGCTTCTTGGAAGTGGTTTTGACCCGGGGGTTACAAATGTATTTTGTGCCTATGCTCAAAAACATTACTTTGATGAGATCCATACTATTGATATTCTTGATTGTAATGATGGTGATCATGGTTATGCTTTTGCAACAAACTTTAACCCAGAGATAAACCTTCGTGAAGTTTCTTCAAATGGTAGATATTGGGAAAAAAACAAAGATGGCGTAGGAGAGTGGATAGAAACTTCGCCTATGGAGATAAAGATGGTTTGGGACTATCCAGAAGTAGGTAAAAGAGATTCATATCTACTATATCACGAAGAGATGGAGAGTCTTGTAAAGCATATAAAAGGACTCAAGCGCATAAGGTTTTTTATGACTTTTGGCGAGAGCTATTTAACCCACATGAAATGTTTGCAAAATGTTGGGATGCTAGGTATCAAAGAGGTTGAGCATAAGGGTGTGAAAATAGTACCGATGGAGTTTTTAGCTAGCCTTCTTCCCGACCCATCGACTTTAGGAGAGAGAACAACTGGTAAGACAAATATCGGTATAGTTGCACAGGGTATCAAAGATGGTAAAAAAAGAAAAATCTACATCTATCAAATAAGCGATCATGAAAAGTGTTTTGCGGAGGTAAACTCACAAGGGGTATCATACACTACTGGAGTTCCTGCTATGATAGGAGCAAAGCTTATGCTAGAGGGTAGATGGAGCAAAAAAGGGGTTCACAATATGGAAGAGTTTGACCCCGATATGTTTATGGATGAGCTAAACAAACAGGGACTACCTTGGCAGATAAAAGAGATCGCCCTTGAAGATGGATAGTAAAATACTAAACAGTATAAAAACCCCTTGTTATCTTTGTGATGAAGAGCTTTTAGAAAACAACTTAAAGCTTTTAGACTATGTTCAAAAACAAAGCGGAGCTAAAATCATCTTGGCTCTTAAGGGTTTTGCGATGTGGAGTACATTTGCTCTAGTTTCAAAGTATCTTTATGGTTGCACTGCAAGTGGTCTTTACGAGGCTAAACTCGCTCATGAAGAGTTCTCTAAAGAGGTTCACACTTACTCTCCTGCCTTTAAAGATGAGGAGATAGATGAGATAGCAAAGATCTCAGATCATATAGTTTTTAACTCATCAAAACAACTTTTAAAATACTCTCAAAGAGTAAAAGCTATAAACCCAAACATAAGTATATCTTTGCGAATAAACCCACAACACGCAGCATCTCCAAAAGAGATATATAACCCATGTGCCTTGCATAGTCGCCTAGGCACAACTATACAAAACTTTGATGAGTCAGTTTTAGAGCATATTGATGGACTAAACTTTCACGCTTTGTGTGAGCAAGGTGCAGATGAGTTAGAGGAAGTTTTAGTGGTTTTTGAGAGGGATTTTGCAAAATACTTTAAAGATCTAAAATATCTTAATTTTGGTGGTGGTCACCACATAACAAAAGAGGGCTATGATGTTCAAAAACTTATAAAACTTATAAAATATTTTAAAACTAAGTATGGTGTAGAGATATATTTAGAACCAGGTGAAGCGGTCGCTTGGCAAAGTGGAGTTTTGATAAGTAGTGTTTTAGATATAGTAGAAAATAAAATGAAGATAGCGATACTTGACACATCAGCAGAAGCCCACATGCCAGATACTTTAGCTATGCCATATAGAGCAGAGGTAGAGGGTGCATCTATAAAAGATGACAAGAAATACAGATACAAACTTGCTGGAAACACTTGCTTAGCAGGTGATATAATGGGTGATTATTTTTTTGATAAAGAGTTAGAAGTAGGGGACAAGGTGGTATTTTTAGATCAAATTCACTATACTTTTGTAAAAAATACAGGCTTCAACGGCATCAAACTACCCTCTTTAGCAATTTTAAGTAAAGAAAAAAAAGTAAACATTATAAGAAGCTTCGGATATGAAAACTATAAAAACAGACTCTCTTGAGAGTATTTCGGTATAATTAAGGTATGAAAAAAATAAGCAGTATATGGCGGATATATTATCTAATATTTTTTGCCTCTTTGATATTGGTATCAATTCTTGTTGGCTTAAACTATTCAAATATTAAGAGTAGGCATCACAAAGAACTTAAGCACTACTCAAGAGTTGTATCAAGAACGATACATAACAACCTGCTTCAAGAAGATATGTTATTGACGATGATAGGAAAACAACTTTTAACTAGTGATAGATATAAAAATAAACAAAACATTCAAGATTATTTTGATAAATTTTTAAAACAAAAAACTAACTATCTAGCTATCGGTCTTGTAGATATAAACGGTTCTTTTATCTCAGTAAGTTCAAATATTAATGCTCCCAAAGGCTATAGCTTTTTAAAAAATAAAAAAACAGAGCATAGCTTTAGAGAGACTCTCAAAAGCCACAAAATGATAGCTGGTCGAACATATATGTTTAAAAATGTTGATGAGTGGATCATCCCTTTGAGAAAATCTATCTTTGATGAAGATGGAAATTTTATCGCTGTAATGGCAGTAGCCCTTAACAATAGCAAGAGCAGCGAGATTATTCATGACTTAGGAATTTCAAACGATAAAGTTATTTTAGTAGTAAAAGACTATGATCATGAAAAAAAAATGTATAGACAATATGTAAGTAAAATAAAAGAGATTCCTATGAATAAGCTTTACGATATTCCCATGGAAGAAACAACTATAAAAGCCCTAAGAAAAGAACTTAAAATAAACCATGGGCTAAGCTTAGATGAGCTTAGAGAGAGTGAAGAAACACTCTGTGTAGATATGAAAACAATTTTAAACATCAACCTAACTGCGGGACTGACCTACAACAAAGACTACAATATGTGGATCATAGTAAAAGAGAACCATATTGATATTATGAGTGATTTCTTTCACAACCTATACATATATATAGCACTTTTTATTGTAGGTTTTACAATAGTTTATATATTGTTTAGAAAGCTTGATATGTCTGATAAGCAAAAACAAAATGAACTTATATATCAGGCACAACATGATATCTTAACAAAACTTCCAAATAGAAACTATATGTATGCAAATATTGAAAATTGGAAGAAAAGTCATAGCAATAACTACTATGTTCTTTATTTAGATCTTGATAATTTTAAAAACATAAATGATAAGTTTGGTCATAGTGTTGGAGACAAGATACTCGTAAAAGTTGCTCATAGGTTAAGTGCATATTTTAAAAGAAATGAGATGTTGATTCGCCAAGGAGGAGATGAGTTTATTGTCTTAAGAGAGAGTGTTGGTGATGGTAAGATAGAAAAAAGCATACAAGATCTTATAAGTTTTATATCTAAAGTCTATCATATAGATGCAAAAGAGTTTAGAATAGGAGTTAGTGTTGGTGTAGCTAGGTATCCAATAGATGCTAAAGAGAGTGAAGAACTTTTAAGTATTGCAGATACAGCAATGTATGAAGCAAAAAAACGAAAAAATTCTTACTGCTTTTTCTCAGAAACTATGAGATATGAAAATATTATAAAAACAGATATAGAGCAAGAGCTTCGCAGTGCTATAGAAAAAGATGAACTTTGGATGGTGTATCAACCACAGATAAAAGAAGATGGAAGCCTATATGGTGTAGAGGCTCTTGTAAGATGGGAAAACAAAAAGTTAGGTTTCATTGGACCCGATAAGTTTATATCGGTCGCTGAAGAAACAGGAATCATCAGAGAGCTAGGTGTCTTTATAATAGAAACAGCTTTAAGAGAAATAACCTCTGTTAAAGAAGAGTTGAAAATAAACTTTAGTTTATCTATAAATATTTCCGCAGTACAACTAATGGAGGCAGATTTTTTAACGACCTTTTTAGCACATATAGAAAAAGCAAACTTCGATAAAGAGTCTTTAACCTTGGAGATAACTGAGAGTGTATCTATAGGAAAACTAGATGATATACTAAAGATACTTTATGCCTTGCAAGAGCATAATATTAAGATATCTTTAGATGACTTTGGTACTGGCTACTCATCTTTGAGTATTTTAAGAGAGTTACCAGTAGATGAGCTAAAAATCGACAAAAGCTTTATAGATAAAATACTACACGACAAAAGTGAAAAAGCACTAGTACAAAGTATCATAAATATAGGTAAAAATTTCAATATGACAACCCTAGCAGAAGGTGTAGAGAGTGGACGACAAGTAAAAGAACTAAGAGAGCTAAACTGTGATATTTTTCAAGGATATTACTACTCTAAGCCACTTACAAAAGAGCATCTGCTAGAATACTTAAAACAACAATAGGAGAAAATATGTTAGAAGATAAACAAAGATGGAACAAAAGATATGAAGAAAACCCAATGCCACAAAGTGTTAGTGGGGTTCTTGAGAAATATATAGACAATGTTAATATTGGTCAAGCCCTTGATGTGGCTTGTGGCACAGGAAGAAATACACACTTTTTAGCAAACAAGGGTTTTGATATAGATGCTGTTGATATTTCAGACTATGCGATAAGTAAGGTGAAAAATACACCAACTATAAACAAGATAGAAACAGATTTGGACAAGTACAATATAACTCCAAGTAAGTATGATCTCATCTTAAATATCAACTATCTAAACCGTCGCTTACTTTCTCAAATGAAAGAGGGGCTAAAGCAGGGTGGAGTAGTGATATTTGAAACATTTATCATAGCTCATGGTGATTTTAAATTGCCAACTATGAACTTAGACTATCTACTTCGTAAAAATGAACTTTTGCACTCTTTTATAAGTTTAGATATTATTTATTATGAAGAGAGAATAGATATAAACTTAAGAGGCGAAAGAATTAAGGTAGCTTCAATAGTCGCCCAAAAAAGCTAAGTCAAAATAGTTTAACTAAGAAATATTTGCTTAGCTCTTGCTAAATCTTCTTTGGTATCTATTCCAAAACCTGTCGAAGAAACTTTTAGCATAGTTATCTTTTTTTGATGATGTATGGCTCGAAGTTGCTCTAGCCCCTCTATATCTTCAACAGGAGCATCACTAAGGTTGCAAAACTCTTTTAAGCTCTTCTTAGAAAATCCATAGATGCCGATGTGACCAAAGTAGTTTGCTCTTCCACTTCTGTTGTATGGAATGAGTGAACGAGAGAAATATATAGCATTGTTTTGAGCATCTAAGACAACTTTTACAAGGTTTGGGTCTTTGGCAGACTCGGCATTTATGGAGTTGTAGCAACTTCCCATGATAAAAGGCTCATTTGATTTTTGGAGTTCTTTTAGTCTTTTTATAAGCATCTTTACAACCTCTGCTTCTATAAACGGCTCATCTGCTTGAACATTTACAATTATCTCATCATCATCAAGATTTAGTATATTTGCACACTCGTGGATTCTGTCTGTTCCACTTTTATGTGTAGTAGAGGTAAGCATTGCTTTGATGCCATACTCCTTACAAACCTCTATAACTTTCTCATCATCAGCAGCAACTACGACTCTATCTATATGTTCAACCGCTTTAGCCGTTCTTACTACCATAGGCAAACCGCCAACATCAGCTAAAACTTTTTGTGGAAATCTTGTAGATGCCAATCGTGCAGGAATAATAATCATTAATAGTCTCCTTAATTATCTTGGTATAATTACAAAATTATATCTAAATATTACAAGGTAGCAAAATATGCTTCTATATCAGCCAGAGTCAGGTTACTTTTACAATAGCGATTCTCTTCTTTTATATGACTTCATAAACACTTTTAAACCTCGTGGCAGGCTTTTAGATGTTGGAGCAGGTTGTGGAATAGTGGGGCTATTAGTAGCAAGAGATAACCCAAAAGTAAGCTTAGAAGCAGTTGAAAAACAAGATATATTTGTGAATTTTGCCACTATAAATGCAAGAGTAAATAAAATCAACTATAAAATATATAAAAGAGATTTTATAGACTTTGATGAAAGTCAAAAATTTGATTTTATATTATCAAACCCTCCTTTTTACAAGCAAGGAGCTAAGCAAAGTAAAGACTGTATATTGTTTAATGCAAGGTATAATATCAACTTACCAATAGATAAGTTTTTTAAAAAAGTATCAAGACTATTAAAGCCTCATGCTCATTTTATATTTTGCTATGAGGCATCACAGTTTTCTATTGTGTGTGCAGAGTTAGATAGAGTAAAATTAAAAGTAGTTGATGTAAGATTTGTTCACTCAAGACTAGATAAAAAGGCTTCCTTAGTGCTTATACATGTTAGAAACTCTTCAAAGTCACTTATGAATGTTTTGCCACCTTTAGTTACAATGCAAGGCGATAAATATACAAAAGAAGTAGAGACTATCTTTAAAAAAGCATCTACACAGAGTATAAAATGTCAGCTATAACAAAAAAAGAAGGTTTTAACTATAGCTTTGATGCTAGTGCTTGTGCTAGTTGTGAGGGTAGATGTTGCACTGGAGAGAGTGGATATATCTATGTTTCAAAAGATGAGATACAAAATATTAGTAAACTTTTATCTTTAGATGAAGAAACTTTTGTAAAAGAATATCTCTTTAAAAAAAGCTATAAGTACTCTATAAAAGAGATAAAGTATAATGCCTCTTATGATTGTATCTTTTACCAAAGAGATACAAAAGTTTGTAGCATCTATGATGTGAGACCATCTCAATGTAGAACTTTTCCATTTTGGGATTATTATAAAACAAGAGTTGATGAGCTACAAGAAGAGTGTCAAGGAGTTAAAGTGAGAGGCAAAGATGTTTTTTAAAACGATTATGGCAATATTTTTTGTATTTATTTTAGGTGGGTGTGTAGGTTCTAAGCCATCAATAAAACCAAATGAAAAAGCCTTTGCACAAGAAGATATCTTTATTTTACTTGCACTTAGAGCAGAGCAACTTGAAGATTATAAGTCAGCATCTAGTATTTTTAATACACTTTGGGAAAAGTCAGGTAAAAAAGAGTACCTTTATGAATCTCTCCAAAACGATATAGCAATGAAAAATTTCTCTAAAGTTGTTACTATAGTTGATGAGGTTTCAGGTGGAAAACTTGATGACTACACTCTTGTTAGGCTTAAGATTGTTGCACTAATAGGGGAGTCGAAATTTGAAGAGGCTAGAGTTTTAGCAATAAGCTTAGTAGAAATATCAAAAGATACTACTGATTATCTTATAGTGAGTGAAGTGTATATAAAACAAAAAAAGTTTGACACAGCATTAAAATACCTAGAAAGTGCATACTCAAAAGAGTATAATGAAAATATACTAGATAAAATGTCGATAATCTTATATGTTAATTTACAAAGAAAAAAAGATGCAATAGCACAGCTAGAAACACATATAAGAATACATGGATGCTCTAAGATAATTTGCAATAGACTTATAGGTTTTTACTCAAATGAGGACAATGTAGATGGACTTTTATCTATATATCTTAGAAAGTATGAAACAGATAAGGATAGTGAGATAGCTAAA
>JAERRX010000172.1 GCA_016735225.1 Sulfurimonas sp.
AATATTCTCCTTCCATCTATCTCTTTTTGGGCAGGATATACATCACATTCCTCATCTACATATTCACATCTATCTTTAAAGTAACATCCCTGGAATTTGATACAATCTCCTGACTTAGGACACAAATTCCAAACAAACGCCTATATTACGATGTTTAACATTTATTTTAGGCACTACACCCAGTTGATTATTTTAAGATAGATGGTTTAGTAACAACAGGAACTTCCATAATTTTATAGATTTTTTTAGCATCATCAGATACTCTAGAGGGCATTGCAAACTTTTTGTCTGTTGAAGTATCATATAATATTGATGTTTGAACACACAGCAGTATTTGTCTTATCTTTTCAGGAGATATTTTTTTATATTGAAGTCTTACTCTATACTCCAAATATCTAACAAGTGCATATGCCATAAAAGATATAGCAAGATGAGCTTTAACACGACTAGGTTTCCAATGATATATTGGTCTAATCTTTAAATCATGTTTAGTGATTCTAAAACTCTCTTCAACTTGCCATAGATTAGAGTACTGATGAATTAGCTCTTCACTTGATAGAGCTGTATTGTTAGTTACTATACCCTTTAACCCATCCCAAGCTTCATCTTCAAGTATTTTATCTTTATTAAGTACTATAGATAAGTCACAAGATGAGTTTTTATCATTACTCTTGAGTTGTAGATACTTCTTGTATCCATTATTTGATAGTTGAGACTTAACAGACTTAGAAGCTTCTAATCTTTTTTTAAGTTTAATGATAGCTTTTTCACTATCATGCTTATCTTTTCTAGCTCTTTTTTTAGAGTATGATACTAGTAGTTTTTTACCATTATAATCAAGTGTTTTTACTTTAGTATCATCATTGAGTTCTACAAAGTCATCTGTTTTTAATATCTGTTCTTTATAAACCTTAGACATTGTCTTTATTTTAGCACCAACTATATAAGTCATATTCTCATTTTTATCAAACTCTTCAAGATTACTCTTATTAAACATACCAGCATCAGCTACATATACTATCTTATCTACTTTAAACTCAGATTCTATCTCTTTGAGTGAAGGTATGATTGTGTGACCATCAAAGGTGTCACCGCTGAATGCCTTATACCCTACAGGTAAGCCTTGTTTAGTTACAAGTAGTGCTAATACAACTTGTGGTTGATTAAACTTACCATCTTTAGAGTATCCATTCTTTCTGATTGCTTCATCTTTATCTTCTGGGTTATCAATATCTTCTGTAAAGCTTTCAAAGTAAAGGGTAGTAGCATCAAAGTAGATTACATCTATCTTATCATCAAGAAGTGATTTGGTCTGAGTAAGGACTAGTTTGTTTAGTTTTTTTATCTGTTTATCATCTATCATATCCATCATGCGATAAACTGTTTTTAGGTTTAGATTGACTCCAAACTTTGAAGAGAGCATATCAACACTACCACTTTTACTATCAGGGTTTGCAACTCTTGCTAACACTATCTCTTTAAGTGCTTTAGATGTTGCTACATGTCTATTGGGGTTAGGAATTATACTTTTAAAGTTTATCTCATCATAGAGTTTCCCATATACTTCGTGGATACCTTTAATAACTCTATCTTCTTCTAATAGATCAAGAAGATTTACGGCATAGTCATCTCTATTGACTTCATCATTTTTAGTAACTGACTCATTGTTCTTTTTCTCTAGTGTTCGTTGTATCATATCTTCTATCTCTTGTGGAGAATAAAGTGGCAACTGGTTTTTAGATTCTAACTCTGTTTTTAGGGATACAGCAAGTGATTTTAACTCTTCAAGCTCCTTATCGTCAACTGCAACACCTACGTGTTTTATAATCTTCTGTTTGACTTTAGAGCCTACCCTTTGCGAGTGAACAATTTGTACTGATTTTCTTGGACTATTTGGTGTGCTTTTTACTCTTATAAACATAAAAAGCATTATAGCATATTTTAAATAATAAAGCAATAGCTATATTTTAACTAGGCACTACAAATTTGGCTAAAAAACTATTTCCCTATTTTAGGGGGTTTGATAAATGTTGGGGTGGTGCTTTTGTCCTAAGTCAGGAGTTGCATTTATCGATTGGGGATAAAGTGAAAGTTTTAATT
>JAERRX010000116.1 GCA_016735225.1 Sulfurimonas sp.
ATGTAATCTAGCAAAGAACAAAGGGATAATAAGTCGTCGTTTCTTTTTAGAAGGTCTAAAGGTAATTTTAACAGCTTGGCACCTTGAAAATTTTAAAATTCAAAATAATATATCAGAGGAGATGTTTAAGCAGATGCAGGCTTATGCTGGGATAGGAGATGGGGTTTGAGTTTTCCGAAGTTTACAGTATAGTAAGGTTTATAACCTCGATCAATTTTTGTGGATAATCAACTATAGAATCTTTATAAAAAGGGTAGCATCCATATTTAAGATAATCACTAAATTGCTCAAGTGGTCTAATTTTTGACATAATATCACTGGCGATATCATAATGGTTTTCAACAATATCATCTAGGGTGTAACTTCTAAAATCCTGCTGTATTTGTAATTCGCAAAATTCTCGAAATGACAATACTCCTAAACTATGAACAACTGCTCTTCTTGATAAATCTGCAATCGAATTTTCTATCTGTAGTGCAGATGAGCCAGAAAATAAAACTTGTAAATCAAAAACATCGTATATCGCTTTTAACTCTTTTGAAAAATTATCTCGTTTATGTATCTCATCAATCATCAACAGTTTTCCACCTCTAGCATAAAAACTATCCGCAATATCATAAAGACTAACACCGCTAAGTGCAGGATGATCACAACTTACATATAAAATCTTTGAAGATACAATATTGACATTAGATGCATACTGATGCAAAATAGTACTTTTACCTGAGCCCCTTGGACCTTTTATACCTATTAGTTTTCCAGAAAAATCTATTTTATAATATAACCATCTTTTATATTTTGGTGTCTCTTTTGATAAAATTTGAGCAGATATTTTATGTAATATTTGAAGATCCATCATCTATCCTTATGAAGTGTATTGAGTATTGTATCAGGTTTATTATGAAGTATAGTTAATAGCAAGTAAGTGGTTCTGAGTATAAAACAGCACGACAACTTTATACAGAAGAAGAAAAAGCTATATCCACGATATAAGCTTTTTCTTCTTTTTCTTTTTCTCCCATTTTAGTGTTTCAAGCTCTGGGGAATTGGGAAATATTTTAGGATAACCCAAACAGAGGTATCCCGTAAGTTTGTAGTTTTTATCTACTTGTAGGATTTTACATACTTTCTTATGCTCAATTATACTTACCCACCCCATCCCTATATTTAAAGAGCGTGCCATTAGCCACATATTTTGTATCGCACATACAACACTGTATTTTCCCATGTTTTTCGCACTTGTTTGCCCCAATATTTTTTTTGTAGGTTTTTTGTAAAAAACTGCTATATTTATAGGTGCTTCATTTATCCCTTCTAATTTAAGATGATTGTATAACTCCCTATGTCTAAAATACTTTTTACTCTTTTCATACTCTTTGGTAAAATTATTATAAATTTTATCTTTGATTTTAGTATTTTTTATCACCACAAATTTCCAAGGTTGCGAAAAACCTACTGAAGGAGCATGTAAAGCAGCATCTAGGATAAGTTTAATATATCGTTTTTTAATCTTTTTAGATCTAAAATTGTTACCTCTTATATCTCGCCTATGGGCAATAATATCAAAAAGTGTTTCTTGTTGTTGTAAAGTAAATTTCATGATTTATAAAAACCTCCCCTTTATTAGTTGAATATTGTTTAGAAGTATTGTGTGCAAATAGGTTCAAATACATTTACAGGACCTCCTCATGACTTAATCTCAATATAGACTACTCTAGTATCAGCTAGTTATATAAGCATGTAAAAACCATGTTGTTAAAAACGATAAAAGTATCCCATATCCTACAATAGCAGAGCTTAGTCTTGGGGCTAAACCTGCCATAGATGCTAATGCCCCAGCTGTTATCATAGGACCCATTCCAGCTTCCATGATGGATATCAAAACCACCTCTCCCTCCCAAAAAAATATACTAGCAATGCCAATAGCAATCAAAGGAGATAGTATTAACTTAACTCCCAATGCTCCAAGAAAAGGCTTTATATCTTCAGGTGGTAGCTTAAACCTAAGCTGTAAACCAACAGCCACTAAAGCTAGAGGGACTATGGTTTGTGCTAGGGACTCTAAAACACTTATAACTACTGGGTTAAATGTTTGACCTATAAAAAACATTGAGATGAAAAGAAATAAAAATGGAGGAAAAGTAAAAATCTTCTTTAGGATAGCCTTTATATCTACACTATTTTCATTTGAGTAATAAGTAGAGATAAAAGTACCATAAGTTGAAAGTGCAATAAAAGAGCCTAACTGATCATAGATCACAGCATAGGGCAAAGCACTATTACCAAAATATGCTTGAATAACAGGAATGCCCACAAAAGAAGTATTTCCTAAAACTGCGACAAGCATCAAAGCTCCTGTAACCTCTTTAGAAAAGCTCATACTTTTGCAGAAAAGAAAAACTACAACAGCACTTACACCCATAACACTCCAAGCAATGATAATAGGAATAACTATCTCAAAAGAAAAAGTAAGTTGTGGAACCTTAAGTAAAACTAGAGCAGGTAAAGATATATATAGTACAAACCGATTTAAAATTATAGGTGTATTTTTTGGAAAAATATTTCGTTTATTTATAATGTAGCCTATAAGCATAGCTACAAATATTAATGCAAAATTTTCCATATTTTCCCTATAACTGACCTCTTCTAGTCTTGAAGCTTATTCCTTATGCTTAAGAATTTATCTATATTATTTAAAAACAGATCAACAAGTTTAGGGTCAAAATGCTCTCCTCTTTCCTCTTTAAAAAGATTTAAAATCTTCTCTAAATCCCAAGCTTTTTTATAAACTCTATCACTTCCAAGAGCATCAAATACATCAGCTACAGCAGTTATGCGAGCAAATATATGGATCTTATCTCCTGCTAGACCACCTGGATAGCCTGAACCATTCCATTTTTCATGGTGTCTATAAGAGACTAGGGCGGCCGCTTTAAGTATTGGGCGAGAGGAATCTTTTAATATTTTGTACCCTAGTTCACTATGAGTTTTCATTATTGCCCACTCTTCACTATTTAACCTACCTGGTTTTTTCAACACACTATCTGGAATACCTACTTTTCCTATATCATGCATGGGTGATGCTGTAAAAAGTAAGTTTGCATTTTTCTTTCCTAAACCTGCTAGGAGTGCTAAAAGTTTAGAGTACTCTGCTACTCTTTTTACATGGTTGCCAGTCTCTTCACTTCGACTCTCGCCAACTTCACCCATTTTATATATGATCTCTTTTTGAGTGCTTTCCATCTCCTGATGGATAGTTACTATATCTGTAACATCATGTCTAATACCTAGATACTCTAGTATTTTCCCATCATCATCTAAAATAGGAACGATAGCACTCTCTACATAATGTGAGGAACCATCTTTAGCTTTATTTCTCAGCTGTCCTTTCCAAGTTTTTCCAGAAGTTATAGTTTCCCACATATTTTTATGAATTTGTTTCGAGGTAGCTGGATGCTTTACTATATTGTGATTATTTCCGATAAGCTCCTCTTTAGAATAACCAGATATTTCTATAAACTTATCATTTACATAAGTTATATTTCCATCTATATCTGCGCGAGATAAAATATTGCTTTCTTCTATTGCTTTTTGATACTCTTGTGATGTTTTATAAGCTTCTTTAAAGTTTTTATCTGAAATATTTAGATCATCTTTTAACTCTTTTTTAATAAGCTCAAGTTCTGTGATATTGGTTCTTATCCCGATATACTCAACAATATTTCCATTATAATCAACTATAGGGCTTACTGTGCTTTGTACATAGTATGGACTACCATCTTTTTTTAGATTTTTTATTTTTCCAGTCCATGATTTTTTACTTTGGACTGTTTTCCACATATCTTTAAAAGCAGAAGATGGCATATCTGGATGCCTTACAATATTATGGTGCTTACCAATCAGTTCCTCTTGTGTATATCCTGATATTTCACAAAATTTATCATTTGCAAATGTTATGATGCCTTTGGTGTCTGTTTTAGAGACAATCGTACTAGTATCTACAGCTTTTTTATACTCATCAAGAATCTTTTGCTTACATAAAATTTCAATATATTTTCGGTTAGAATCTATGGCTATATTTACTTTGAGAGAAAACTCTTCTATATTGAATGGTTTAGTGATAAAGTCTGATGCTCCATACTTAAAACAATTTCTTACTATCTCAGCATCATTGTTGCCTGAAATTATGATAACTGGTATATGAGAAAAATCATCATCTTCTTTTAGTTCTTCAAGTATATCTAAGCCATGTTTGTCTGGTAGTTCCATATCTAAGATAATAAGATTTACTTTTTGAGTTTTTACTTTTTCTAAGCCATCTTTT
>JAERRX010000070.1 GCA_016735225.1 Sulfurimonas sp.
ATAGTATAATTAAGCTCTTGAATAATTATATCTTCCTGAAAGCTTTAATTATTTAAACTAAAATAAGGAAAAAAAAGTGAAAAAAATGATATTGATAGGTAGTATAACGTTGGCGATAATGTTTAGTGGTTGTACACAAGAAACACAAAACAAGATAGGCAGAAGTATCCAAAACTGGACAGGAACAGATGGGGTTTTAGATATTTACATGGGCGATAAACTTGTAAAAAGATTTATAAAGATAGACAAACTCTCAACCGCTGAAGCAACACAGGGTAGAGTATCAAGAACTTATAGATATGGATATGGAGTCTTAGATGAAAACGAAAACTTCAAAGTAGATGATGGTGAAAAAAAGATTTATTTCGAGATAAGTGACTATGCTACACCATATATATTTTATGATAACCCACATACAAGATAATATATGAACACTATAGAACTTTTCAAATTTTTAGTATCACGAAAAAGTCAAACTCCAGATGATGGTGGGCTTTTAGACTTTATACAAGAGTATTTAGTAGGCTTTAAAGCTATAAGAGTAGATGTTAAAGATGTTAAAAATCTCTTTATATATAAAAAGTTTTCAGATGGAGAGCATCTATGTTTTGGAGGTCATGTTGATGTTGTTCCTGCTGGAAAGGGCTGGAAAACAGACCCTTTTAAAGCAACCGAGGTAGATGGCTATATCTATGGTCGTGGCACACAAGATATGAAGAGTGGAGTAGCTGCATTTGTTCAAGCTGTAAAAGAGGCTAAGGAGTTTAAAGGGACACTCTCTCTTCTTTTAACTTCTGATGAAGAGGGCGAAGCTATAAACGGAACTATAAAAATGCTAGAGTATTTAGAGAAAAACTCTATGCTTCCAGATGCTGTTGTAGTGGCTGAGCCTACTTGTGAAGATAGGTTTGGAGATGCTATAAAGGTAGGGCGAAGAGGCTCTATAAATGGATATATCACTTTAAATGGAAAGCAGGGTCATGCAGCTTACCCCCAAAAAGCTATAAACCCTATCCATAACCTTGCATCTAGGCTTATAAATATGGCAGGTGTTGATTTAGATAAAGGAGATGAGTTTTTTTCTCCTAGTAAGTTTGTTATTACTGATATTCGTTCTGGTATGCAGGTAACAAATGTAACTCCAAGTCATCTTGAGATGATGTTCAATGTAAGAAATACAACTCTAAGTACACAAAAAGAAGTTAGAGAGTTCGTAGAAAAAAACTTAGAAGGACTTGACTTTGAGCTAAAACTAACACAAGGTTCATACCCTTTTAAAACAGATACAGATACAAAGATAGTAAAGCAGATAGATAAAGCCATAGAGGGTGTTACAAAGATAAAACCTAAGCACTCAACAGCAGGCGGCACATCAGATGCTAGGTTTATGGCACTTTTTGGTATAGATGTTATAGAGTTTGGTGTTATAAATGATACTATTCATGCAGTAGATGAAAGAACTACTATAAAAGAAGTGCAAGAGCTTTATGAAGTCTTCACAAAACTAATAAAGGATTATTAAATGAAATTTGTTCAAACAAAAAAAGCACCATCAGCCATAGGACCATACTCTCAGGCAATAGTAGCAAACGGTATGGTTTACACCTCTGGTCAAATAGCTCTCACTCCAGATGGTACAATGCTAGAAGATGATGTAGCAGTGCAAACAAAACAAGTTTTGAGTAATTTAAAAGCTGTTTTGCAAGAGGCTGGTAGCTCTATGAGTAGGGTTGTAAAGACTACTATTTTTATAGCATCTATGGATGATTTTGGAGTTATAAATGAGATATATGAAGAGGCATTTGGCTCACATAAACCAGCAAGAGCAACAGTGGCTGTAAAAACACTTCCAAAAAATGCACTAGTAGAGATAGATGCAATAGCATTGAGTAATTAAGATGAAGCAAAAGAGTGTATCTTTAGTTCTTGGAAGTGGTGGAGCTAGGGGACTAGCTCATGTTGGAATTATAAAATATTTAGAAGAAAATAACTATAAGATAGAGTCAATATCTGGTTGCTCAATAGGCGCACTTATAGGCGGTTTTTATGCTTCTGGAAAACTTGATGAATATGTAAAATGGCTAGAAGGTGTAGATGCTTTTGATATGATAAAGCTTTTAGACTTAAAAGGTAGTGGTGGCTTGGTCTCTGGCGATAAGCTAATGAAAACACTGCACAATATAGTGGGAGACTGCGATATAGAAACACTACCTATAAAGTTTACCGCAGTAGCAACCGATATAAATGAAGAAAAAGAGATCTGGATAAACAAAGGCTCTCTTCTTGGAGCTATTAGAGCTTCTGTTTCATTGCCTATATTTTTTACTCCATATCTTCATAATGGCAAGCTTTTAGTAGATGGCGGTGTCTTAAACCCTGTGCCAATAGCACCAACCTTTCATGATGAAACAGACTTAACTATAGCGGTAAACTTAGGTGCAAAAGATACTAAATATGATCTACTAGAGAAAAAAATAGAAAAAAATAAATTTAAAGCAACTTTAAAAGAGTATTTGGCAAAGTTATCACTTCCCGAATCTATGTTTAAAGAAGATAGCATCTATATGGTAGCAAACAAGTCTTTTGAAACTATGCAAAGCTCAATAGCAAGAGTAAAACTAGCAGCATACCCTCCAGATATAGAGATAGATATCCCTGGTAACCTATGCGCTACTTTTGATTTTAATAAGTCAAAAGAGATCATAGACTATGGTTATAAAGTCTGTAAAAACTCACTAGAATAATATAAAAAGCAAAAAATATTGAGTCTGTACATGATAAACAATATCTCTCTTTTGACTTTTTATATATCAGATTGTAGATATACAGAGTACAAGAACTAAATAAAGGTAAT
>JAERRX010000080.1 GCA_016735225.1 Sulfurimonas sp.
GTTCGTAAAGTTATTTAATGACAAATCACTTTTTCAACTTACAGTAGAAAGAAATTCAAAAGTATGTGATAGTCAATTTATAGTATCTAATACAGAACAATATTTTTTAGCACTTGACCAACTTGAAGAGTTAAAGAAAACTAATAACAGATACTTACTAGAACCAGTAGGAAGAAATACAGCTCCTGCTATTGCTCTTGCTTGCATGGCTTTAGATAAAGATGAGATAGTTTTGATTGCACCCTCTGACCATCTCATAAAAGATGAAGTAGAATATGCAAAGGTATTAGAAAAAGCGAAGGAGTTGGCACAAGAAGATAATTTAGTAACATTTGGAATTAAACCAACATTTGCTGAAACAGGTTTTGGATATATAGAAGGAGGAGATATTTACCCCACTCATGCTTTAGCATCGGGGGTATCGGCATTTAGTGCCAGAGATGTGCTAAGCTTTAAAGAAAAACCAGATTTTAAAACAGCTACTTCCTATTTAGAAGCAGGAAATTACTATTGGAATAGTGGAATGTTTTGTTTTAAAGCAGGGGTGTTTTTGGATGAGTTGAAAAAATACTCACGAAAGATATACGAAGCGACACAAAAAGCTATCGGAAATGAGACTTCACTCTCATCTTCAAACCTTATAAGAATTTCACACGATGATATGATAAATATTCCAGATGATAGTATAGATTATGCCGTGATGGAAAAATCACAAAAAGTAAAAGTCGTACCATCGGATATAAATTGGTCAGATGTTGGAAGTTTTGATGCACTTTTTGAAGAGTTAGCAAAAGATGAAAACAATAATACAGTAAATAAAAATCATATCTCAATAGATAGTAAAAATAATTTAATTTATGGGGATGAACGAAAAATGGCAACAATAGATATAGAAGATTTAATAATAGTTGATAGTGGAGATGCACTTTTGATATCTAAAAAAGGGAGTTCTCAAAAAGTAAAACAAGTAGTAGCCCAACTTAAAAAAACTACACAACTACACAATATCCATCTTACAGGGTATCGACCTTGGGGGACATATACCGTACTTGAAGAGAGCTTAGGCTATAAAATAAAGCGAATAGTTGTAAAACCAGGCAAAAGGCTATCTTTACAAAAACATTACCATAGAAATGAGCATTGGATAGTTGTAAGTGGTACTGCAACTGTAACAGTTGGGGATAGTGTGAAACTTATAAGACCAAATGAATCAACCTATATAAAAATGGGTGAAGTGCATAGACTTGAAAATCAAGGCAAGATAGATATAGTTCTTATAGAAGCACAAGTTGGGGGATATACTGGTGAAGATGATATCGTTCGTCTTGAAGATGATTTTCAGAGAAGATAGATAAATGATAGAAAGTAAAGCATATTTTGATAAAGATAAAATTTATAGGTATTTACTATATAGAAAATGGGCTTAATCAAAGAAAAAGATCACATGGATAATGTTAAACCCATCTACTGCCGATGAGATACTAGATGACCCCACTATTTTAGGAATAAAAAGATTTGTTGGTTTGCTTGTTTTTGGTAGGGACTTTATACTTTAAAATAATGCGATGGTGTTGCAGAGAAAAGGGGATATTGTGGAGACATTTTGCCGAGATATCAAGGTTTGGAGATATGGGTTTTTAAATTGAATACTTTAAGAAAGAAAGATTGAAATATATGGTAAAATTAAGGAGATTTACTCTTAAAAGAAATTATACGAGGAATTTTAATATGAAAAGAATAATATTTTTAATTGTTATGGCATATAGCCTAACATTCGCAAATACACAAGAAGATTTACTTGAAGAAATAAAAATACTTGTTGAGCAAAATGGTCAAAAAATTGAGCAAAATGGTCAAAAAATTGAGCAAAATGGTATGAAGATTGAGCAAAATGGTCAAAAAATTGAGCAAAATGGTCAAAAAATAGCGAACAACTCTGCTGATATTAAAACCATGCAAAAACAAGTATCTTATGTTCAGACATTGTTAAGTATTGTTATAGCTGGAGTTATTAGCATACCTTTCTTTACTATATATCTCCAAAGAAGAGATGATAAGCATGTGGAAAGAGAGACAAAAGAAAATAGCGATAAAATTAGTAAACTCTTAATGGCACTAAAAGAGTTATCTGAAGATGATCCCAAGGTAAAAAGATCTCTTAGAGTTGCTGGAATCGTGTAAAATGATTTAATAAAGATGATAAATATCTTAGATAAAAGGATTGATGATAGAGCTAGGTATATCACAAATACAATTTACCAAAATTATCAACCAAAGTGTCTTAATAGTTGATAAAAAGTAGATCACAAAAAAGCGGTCATTCTCCCTTGTGAGATGTATCAGAGCTTGTTGGCTTCTGCAACACAACAAGCTCAAAACTCAAAAAAAGATACATTTTCAAAATTTGTTGGCATTTTGGATGATGAATTTTTTAGTGATGATATAAGATACTTTTAGCTCATTCTCAAGTTTATTTGAAAATATTTTATCTTAAATCTACCTAAAATACCATCAATTTTAATTTATCTCATTTTTTATGATTTTAGCTAGTTCGCAACATTTAGTTATCTTTTGCGAGTAGTTTAGTGAGTCTTTTAAGAGTATATCTATAAAAGCACTTCCTACTATTACTCCATCTGCACCCTTTACTTTATCTTTTGCTGTTTTTTCATTTACACCAAAACCAACATAAACAGGAGTGCTAGAGTATTTTTTTATAGAACTTAAAAATAGTTGTAGATCCTCCGCTTTTCCAGAGCCAGTTATGCCAGTATAAGCAACCATATATATAAACTTCTTTGCATCGCTAACTACCTCTTTTATCCTTTGCTCACTATCTGTTGGTGCTACAAAACTTATATTGCTCATGTTGTTTTCTTTAAATAGAGTAGAGTATGAGAGTGCCTCCTCATGTGGTAAATCAGGAATAATTAGACCATTGACACCTAGGCTAGATGCAAGAGGGATGAGCTTACTCATATCTTGTTGATAAAAACTGTTGAAGTATCCCATCCAAAGAGTATCTACTTTAGGGGCTATTGCTTCTGAAATTTCTAAAAGGTGTTTAAATTTAAAGCCAAGTTCTAGGGCTTTATGGTTCGCTTTTTCTATAAGAGGTCCATCTGCTACGGGGTCAGAAAAAGGAACACCTAGTTCAAGAGTATCTACTCCATTTTCACCGAGTTCTAGACCTAAGTCTATGCTAAAAGATTTTTCTGGGTAAGTAGAAGTTATATATGCTACAAGTTTTTTCATGTGATCTCTCTTTATTTATTTTGTTAGTTCTGGTTTTTGTAATAGAGAATATTTTATATGAGTTAAGTCTCTATCAAATCTTAAATCATCTTGCCATTGAGCAAACATATCACTAACTGCAAGTAACCATGTGATAATATCATCGTTTACTAGTTTGTCAGTGGTTCTAAGCTCCTCAAGTGCATCTTCTACAAATGCGGAAAGTCTTGACATAGGTAGCATTTGTAGATAGCTTGAAGCTGATTTAATATTGTGAAAAACACGAAAAAGCTCATCAACACTTCTTGAATATCCATTTGGTTTATTGAGGTCCAGTATCATCACTTCCATGCTCTCAACCATCATAGAATAATGATCTAAAAACTCATCAACAATTTCAAAATCAAAGTTAGCATCTAAGATAGTTCTTATACCCATTAATAAATTCTCCAATATTGTTAAAATTATAGCAATATTTAGTTAAAATACTTTTATGAATAAAAAAATGACTATAACTTCCATACAAAAAAGTAAAGGTATTAGACCTTTAGTGATGATGACAGCTTATGATGCTCTGTTTGCAAAGCTTTTTGAGTCAAGTGCTGATATGATTTTAGTTGGCGATAGCTTAAACATGAGTTTCGCTGGTAAAAAAGATACTCTTAGTTCCACACTAGAGCAGATGATATACCACACAAAAGCTGTTTGCAATGGAGCGAAAAACAGTTTCGTGATCTGTGATATGCCTTTTGGAACCTACACAAATAAAGAAGATGCTCTAAAGAACTCTATAAAAGTTTTTCAAGAAACAGATGCGGACTGTGTAAAAATTGAAGGTGGTCAAGATAAAGCTCAAACTATAAAGCATCTAGTAGATAATGGCATAGCAGTTTGCGCTCATATAGGGCTTTTACCTCAGTCTGTAAGAGGCGAGGGCGGTTACAAGGTAAAAGGTAAGACTGAAGAAGAGAGGATAGAACTTATAAAAGATGCAAAAGCGGTTGAAGAAGCTGGTGTTTTTTGTATGGTTTTAGAGGGTGTTAAGGCAGATGTTGCAAAAGAGGTGGCTCAAAGTGTAGATATTCCTGTTGTTGGTATAGGTGCAGGAGTGGATGTTGATGGACAAGTTTTAGTATTTTCAGATATGCTCGGACTTTTTGAAGAGTTTACTCCAAAATTTGTAAAAAAATATTTAGATGGGGCTTCTTTAGTTAGAGGGGCTGCTCAAAGTTATGCAAAAGAGGTTCAAAGTAGAGATTTTCCAAAAGTTGAACACACTTATTGATGGATAGGTTAGTAGAGATAGAAACTTTTTCAGCAGAAGAAGAGAGTGTAGAGTCCACTCTAAGACCAGATGCATGGAACCAATACATAGGTCAAGAGCAGATCAAAAAAAACCTTAGTGTTTTTATACAAGCGAGCAAACTAAGAGAAGAAGCCCTAGACCATGTTCTCTTTTATGGACCTCCGGGTTTAGGTAAAACTACTCTAGCTTTGATAATAGCAAATGAGATGAATGCAAATATAAAAGTAACAGCAGCCCCTATGATAGAAAAAAGTGGAGATTTGGCTGCGATACTTACAAACCTAGAAGAGGGCGATATACTTTTTATAGATGAGATACATCGTCTTTCTCCTGCTGTTGAGGAGATTTTGTACTCTTCTATGGAGGATTTTCGTATAGATATTATCATAGGTAGCGGTCCTGCTGCTCAAACTGTGAAGATCGACCTACCTCGCTTTACTCTCATAGGGGCAACAACAAGGGCTGGAATGCTTTCAAATCCTCTAAGAGATAGGTTTGGTATGAGTTTTAGAATGCAGTTTTACTCCCCAGAAGAGTTGTCTAAGATCATTAAACAAGCTTCTATAAAACTAAACAGAGAGATCATAAGTGAAGCATCTGCTGAGATAGCAAAAAGAAGTCGAGGAACTCCTCGTATAGCTCTTAGACTTTTGCGTAGAGTGAGAGACTTTGCTGAGGTTGCCAAAGATGTGGATATAAACCATTCTCGCACAAAGTATGCTCTTGATGAGCTTGGTATAAATTCACATGGTTTTGATGAGATGGATATAAGACTACTAAACCTCTTAACCTCAGCAAAAGGTAGAGCCATGGGTCTAAGTACAATAGCTGCAGCTCTTAGTGAAGATGAGGGTACTGTTGAAGATGTTCTTGAGCCTTACTTGATAGCAAATGGGTATTTAGAGAGAACGGCAAAGGGCAGAAGAGCTACAAGAGCTACTTATGAAGTTTTAAATATTCCGATTGTAAATGAAGTGGGAAGTTTGTTTTGAAACCACAGTTTTTTGTAACAATTCTTTTCGCAACCTCGCTTTATTGGATGTATTTACTTTATGCTCCTTTTGTTCTAGCTATAACCATAGCAGCACTTTTAGCCATATCTACTGTAAATATTCAAACATATTTTGAAACTATTTTAAAAAGTAAACTTTTGGCTGCTTTTGCATCTAGTTTTTTACTTGCAACTCTATTTTTTGCTCCCTTAGGTTACTTTTTAACAACCTTAACTATAAAGCTAAACTCCCTTGAAACTCAAACTTATCTCAATATAGAAATATATATAAAAGCCTTTATAGAAACACCTCCAGAATATCTACTCTTTTTAAAACCTTATGCTCTAGATGCTTTAAGAGAGATGGATATAAACAATCTTACAACAAATGTACTTTCCATTACTGGAACCATAGGAGCTTTTAGTGCTGGGTTTTTAAAAAATGCTTTTTTGATCATAATATTTTACTTTTTTGCTCAGTACAATGGCGACAATACAATAAAGTTTCTAAAACGAGTTGTTCAGATGTCTATAGAAGAAACTACTATGCTTTCAAAAGAGTTAGCATCTGTTATGAGTGTTGTCTTTTACTCTATCTTAGCAACAGCGATGCTCGAAGGGATCCTTTTTGGAGTAGCTATATCATTTTTAGGATATAACGGTCTTTTGTTTGGCATCATGTATGGTTTTGCATCTTTTATTCCTGTTCTTGGCGGTATTATAATGTGGTTACCATTTATGATATATGAGTTTGCAGTTGGTAACAATGAAAATGCTATCTTTATAGCAACTTACTCTATTGTTGTTATATCTATCATTGCCGATACTTTTGTAAAACCTTTGATCATAAAAGATATAAACAAAAGACTTTTAAAAGATGATGATGCAAAGATAAACGAGCTTGTTATCTTCTTTTCTATCATAGCAGGACTTGCTACATTTGGCTTTTGGGGGATGATCTTAGGGCCTGCAATTACAGCATTTTTCTTGACTATTTTAAAACTTTTTGAAGCTAGAAGTGAGGAATATTCAAACAACAACTTTGAAATCTAGGAAATAACAATAACCGTTATTGCGAACGAAGTGAAGTAATCTAATCATAAATCTCAGGATGATCATTTTTCCACCTTCTATGCAACCAAAACCAAAACTTAGGCTCACTACTTATGAGCCTTGTTAGCCAGTCAGCTTGAAGCTGTGTGGCTTTTGCTATATCAGCATCTATATCATCTGTTGTCTCTACAGGTATCTCATCAAAAAGCATAAGTGTATAGTTTTGTTCATCATCAGTTCTTATAGTTACAGGAATGATAGCAGCATTAAACTTTCTCGCTAAATAAGCTGGTGTAGAGGTTTGGCGGATGCTCTTTCCCAAAAACTCCACCATTAAACCCTCTTTGGGGTTTATGTTTGTATCTATTAAAAGACCACAGGCCATACCTTTTTTTAAGTTTCTTACAAGAGGTTTGACAACATTTGTTTTTTCCATAGAGATATTGCCAAAGGCACCTCTAGCATCTAGTAGCCACTCTTGATAGTCTTGATTTTTCATTTTTTTATAAACTGCTATGAGAGGCTCTATGAAAGCTCCTATGCTAGCTCCTCCTAGCTCCCAAGAACTATAGTGAGTTGTTACATAGATAACTGCTCGCCCCTCTTTGTGAACTTTTTGTACGGCTTGTATGTTTTGTATAGTTACTCTACTTTGCAAATCTTCTTTGCTCATATGTCGAAGTTCCATCGCATGTAAAAAGTTATAGATTAGATTTTTAAAAGCATACTTTGTGATCTTGTCTTTTTCATTTTGACTTAGTCTTCCATCAAAAGCAAAGTCGAGATTTTGATCTGAGACCTTTTTGTATCTTGAAGATGCTCTATAAGCTATCATACCAAGAAGAGTAAAAAAACCTTTTCTCCATTGTTTTGGTAAAAGCATTAGAAATTTTTCTAGTAGTAAAAAAAGTTTAAACCCCATGTCGCAGTAACTCCTTAGCATTTTTAATAATTTGTTCAAGACTTATATCTTTGATAGAAAAATCATTTTTATCTATCTTCATTATATCAACTTTAGAACTTGACTTTAGAGCAATGTTTATAGGTGTTTCATAGATCATTCTTGAAGTTGTTGGACCAAAAAGAGTTATAGAAGCTATGTTTTGCGACCATGCCATGTGAGTTGGACCAGTATCATTTCCGATAACTAGATCGACACTTGATATAAAAGATAAAAGTTCTACTAATGATAACTTTGGTGCTAGTGTTGCATAGGGTGAAGCAGAGCATATAAACTCAGCATCTTTTTTCTCATACTCATCTCCCCAAACTATGATAGCATTTTCTTTAAGTTCATTACAAAGTTTTATGACTTGTTCTTTAGGATATTTCTTAGACTCCCAAGATGCTCCAATAACAAAAGCGATATTTGTCTTTTTAGCATCAACAAAAGATGCTTTTTCTACCTTAAATATCGGTTCTTTATTTAAAATCATCTCATCATCAAGCCTAAACCCAAGAGCATCTGAGACTAGAAAACAGTTTCTTTTAACTATGTTTTGTTCATACTCTATAGTTGAGGTAGTTTTATAAAAAAAAGAACTAAGAGCTTCTCTCGAAGAGTTTTTATCAAAGCCATGTGTGTTTTTACCTATAAGCCTTGAAACTATGGCAGACTTTAAAAGACCTTGCATATCTATAACAATATCAAACTCTTTTAAAGATTTAAGATATAAAATATTTTCTTTTAAAAGAAAAAAGTTTTTTTCTTTTTTGATCTTTTTAAGATTGATAATATGAACAGCATCTACTAGAGGATGATGCTTAAGTAGGGGAGAAAAAACTTCCTCTGTAACCCACTCGATGGAAGCTTCTGGAAATGCCCTGTGTATAAACTGTAAAACAATGGCACTATTTATAATATCACCTAGTGCAGATAAGCGAACTATTGCTATTTTTTTATACTTTTTCATTGTCTCTTTTTTGTCTTATGTAGATATATTTCATTAAAATAAGTTATATAAGTAAATCGTTATGTAAATTATAGCATAATAAGGCAAAGAAAATTAAGGTGGATATATGAAGTTGTTTATGATAAAAAGTTTATGGATAAGTGCTGTTTGTATAGCGGTTAGCATAAGTGCAGATATTAGTGGTGTGGGTATTGCTCAAACAAACAAAGAAGCAAAAAAAGAAGCACTTGCTGATCTTAGTCAGATCATAAAGTGTGAGGTTCGTTCCAGTTTTGAATCAAGATCCTTAGAAAATGAAAGCAGTGGAAGTTCAAGCTCTTCATCAAACATAAAAATAAGCTCAAACTTACCAATACTTGGGGCAGATGTTACTTTTGTAGATAGAGCTAGGAAGGTTGAGGCAAGAGTAGGACTCTCCCCACAAAAGGTAAATGAACTCTATACTAAAAAACTACAAAATATAAAAAAAGAGTTAGAGAGTATAGAGTCAGAGGCAAAAAAAACATCACTATCTTCTTTAAAGTTAGAACTTTACAGTGATGCTTACTCGCTTTTAAAGGAGTATGACAGATATGAAAGTGTAGCTATGATATTGGGCTCAAAGCTCCCCTCTCGCCCATCAATAACAAAATCAAAGATAAAACTAGAACTAGCAAAACTTAACTCACACATAGACACTATAGGTATGGCATGTACAGTTTTAGCTAAGAGCTTTAAGCAAAAAAATATATATGTTTACCCACCTCTAATGAAAGGAAGCACAACGGTTTCAAAGTTTGGTTCTGTTTTTGTACAAAAATTTAAGCCCAATCTAAAAAATGTAAAAAACCTAAAGAAATCATCTTATATACTTGTGGGAGAGTATGTGCTTACAAAAAATATAATGATGTTAAACTATGAACTTTTAAGTAGAAAAACAAATGAGATTGTTGCATCTAAGACAATAAACATAAATAAAAAAGCTTATGAACATATAGAAACTAAACCAAAAAATATAGACTTTGATGCTTTGCTCAACTCTGGAGTAATAAGTTCTAGCTCTTTAAAAGTTTCTCTTAACTCAAACAGAGGAAGCGAAAACCTACTTTTTCACGGTGGTGAAGAGATAGAGCTGTTTGTAAAGTTAAATAAGATGGGATATGTCTATATTGTAGGATATACCCAATCTCAAAATATTAAACTCTCTTACTTAGTCGAGCTAAGTGAGGGTAGTGGAGATAGTAGGTTTGTTAAGTTTATAAATGCAGATGATGCTTCAAGGTGGATAAGTTTAGGAAAGTTTCAAGTTGGCGAACCTTTTGGGGTTGAGAGTCTTCAAGTTATAGCATCTAACCGTAAAATAAGTTCACTCCCAGCAGTAGCATATGACGAAAAAAGTGAATACTATGTAATTTCAAAAGATATAAAAAAAGCCTTATCAACAACTAGGGGAATTAAAAGAATAAAGAGTAATGATGTAGAACTTAGTGAAGATGTTATGAGTTTTACAACAATGAGTAGATAGCAGATGAGATAAAATCTCATTTTATCAACATTTTAATTCCTTATAATTTGAACATCAAAAACAAAGGATGCAAGATGTTTGAAAACATAATGATAATTCCAATATATATAATGTTGGTTGGTGGAGGATTTTTCTTTTTGTTGGCATCTATAGCAGGTTTAGTATCAGAGCCTTTTATAAATAAAGCTTAGTAGATGAGTTTTTTGGTATAATCGGTTTTATAAAAGGAGATTTTATGGAATTTAGCACTTTAGATATATTGTTAATATTTGCTAGTGTAGTTGTTGGTTTAGTTGTTGGTTATTTTATAAATTATATAAGGTCTAGGTTTGAGTTAAGAGTTCATAAGCGAGAACTCAAAGAGTATAAAGAACACTTAAACAGACAGATGAAGATAACAGACTTAGGAAATAAAAACCTAGAACAAGATTTACAAGATTTAAAAAAAGAAAATGAAAATTTAAGAATTTCAGTAAAAACACTAGGACAAAAACCAGGTCGAGCGGAGCTTAGACTTTTAAATATTTACGATGGAGCACTTAGAAAGATGATGTTAAAAGCACCCGGTTTTTCATCTGCTTGGGAAGTAGCACTTCAAGAAGCAGAAAAAGAGTATGAAGACAATGAAAAAGGCTTTAAATCAATCATAAAAAAAGTATTTGGACCAAGTATAACTCATCGCCCAGAGATTATAGATGTGCCAAGCTCTAAAGAGGGATTTCGCTAAAAATGGTTGCTTCAGATATTCAAAATTTTTCAGAAGGTAGAACAAAGGTAAGAGCTTACTTTTGCTATCTTTTTTCAAAAAATATTCCAAATAGGTTGCCATCTTTATCGACAGAGATGATTGTACCTCTTCTTTTAAAGATAAAAGCAGATCTTCAAAACTGTGAAGGAGTCTATCTTTTAGACCATAGAGGTGTTCAAATAACACCTACTTTTGCAAAGCATAAAGAGATAGATGATGACAAGGGCAAGATAAGGGCAGATAGAGCATACTACTATCGTGCTTTTAGAGAAGAAAGATGTACTATAACAGACCCATATCCATCTTTGATAACACAAGAGCTAACAGTTACAGCATCTCAGCCAATTTTTGATGTAAATGGCGAGATCAAGTTTGTTGTTTGTTTAGATATGCCTTTAGAAGAGGTTCTGAAGATCGCTCATTTAAACAAGGCAGATGCATTCTTTTCTAAATTTTTCAAATTTTCTTATGCTATGTTTGCTTTTGCTCTTACAGCCGTTGCAATGTTTCTTTTTTTCAATGGTGTAAAAAGTTTTTTTGTAGAAGAGATATCAGGTAGTAATCTTATGATAGGTGATATGTTTAAAGCAACTATTCTTTTAACTCTCTCTTTAGCTATTTTTGATCTGGCTAAAACACTTATAGAGGAAGAATTTTTAGGCAGACATAAAGAGCAAAATATATCAGGTCCACATAAAACAATGGTAAAGTTTTTGGGTTCTATCATCATCGCACTATCTATAGAAGCATTGATGTTGGTCTTTAAGTTTGCTATAACAGACCCAGAGAAACTCATATATGCCACATATATTATTGCAGGTGTTGCTATCTTAATAATAAGCTTAGCAATCTATATAAAATTTACAAAGGTGAGAAATAGTATTGATAGCGATAGTTGATTATAATATGGGAAACCTAGCAAGTGTACAAAATGCGTTTAATTTGTTGGGTGAAAAAACAGTTGTTGAGAGTGACCCTAAAAAGTTTAAAGAGTATGATAAGTTGATACTTCCAGGGGTTGGTGCATTTGGTGATGCTATGGAGCATCTTAAAGATAGAGATATGATAGATGCCATCAAGCTTTATGCAAAAAGTGGAAATAATATACTTGGTATCTGTCTTGGTATGCAACTTCTATTTGAATCAAGTAGAGAGTTTGGAGATAATGAAGGTCTAGGGCTTATAAAAGGTAATGTTAAAGCTTTTGATAGAACTAAGTTTGAAGAAAAACTAAAAGTTCCACATATTGGCTGGAACAAGATGTTTACATCAGCACATCCACTTTTTGAAAATTTGGATGAAGAGCATTATCTATATTTTGTACACTCCTTTCATGTAGAGTGCGGTGATAAAGAGGATATTATCGGCAAAACAAATTATGGCTATGAGTTTACTTCAGCGGTTGCTCATAACAATATTTTTGGAATTCAGCCTCACCCAGAAAAGAGCCATGAAAATGGTCTTGCAATATTGAAAAATTTTATAAACTTATAGGAATAGATAAAATGACTTTATACCCAGCAATAGATTTAAAAGATGGTAAAGCGGTTAGACTTACTAAAGGCTTGATGGATAGTGCAAAGATCTATTCAGATGAACCATGGAATTTGGTGAAAAAATTTGAAGAGATGGGTGCCGAGTGGGTTCATATAGTAGATCTAAATGGAGCTTTTGCAGGAGAGCCAAAAAACCTAGAGCAGATCATAAAAATTCGACAAAACTGTAATGTAAAGTTAGAGCTTGGCGGTGGGATCCGTGATGAAAAAACCATCAAAAAGATGCTTGATATTGGAATAGACAGAATTATCTTAGGTTCTATAGCTGTTACAAACCCACAGTTTGTTAAAGATATGGCAAGTAAATATCCAATAGCAGTAGGTATAGATGCTATAGATGGTTTTGTAGCAGTTGAGGGCTGGGCTGATGTAAGTACGATGAAAGCAACAGAGCTAGCAAAAGAGTATGCATCTGCTGGTGTTGAGGCTATAATTTGTACAGATGTGAGTAAAGATGGAACTTTATCAGGTGTTAATATAGAGTTTACCTTAGAGATTGCTCGTTCTTGTTCTCTTAGCACTATAGCAAGTGGTGGAGTTAAAGATGAAAGCGATATAGAAGATCTAATATCAACTAAAGAAATAGATGGTGTTATCATCGGAAAAGCGTATTATGAAGGTAAAATTGATCTACCTAAGATGTTTAAACTTCTGGATTAATTGAAAAATAATAAGAATTTTGCTATTATTAGGGTATAAATATATTTAAAAAGGATTTCTATTGAAATTACTTGTGGTTGATGATAGTTCTACAATGCGACGTATTATAAAAAATACTTTAGCTCGTTTAGGCTATAAAGATATACTTGAAGGTGCCGATGGGCTTGAAGGCTGGGCACAAATGGATGCAAATCCTGACGTTGAGATGCTGATAACAGACTGGAATATGCCAGAGATGAATGGGCTAGAGCTTGTAAAAAAAGTGCGTGCAGACGATAGATTTATAGATACTCCTATCATAATGGTGACAACAGAGGGTGGTAAATCAGAAGTGATTACTGCACTAAAAGCAGGAGTAAATAACTACATAGTTAAACCATTTACTCCTCAAGTCTTAAAAGAGAAGCTCGGTGCTGTGATGGGTGTTGCCGAATAATGAAAGAGTACTACTACGAGTTAGTAGTTGAAGTTTCATCTCACAAGGCTCTTTTTTGTGACTTTTTAGTTGATACTATTCCTATTGCTTTTGAAGAGACTCAGACAGGATTTATCATAAGAAGTGAAGATGAACTTGACACTATAGCTTGGGGATTAGAACAGTTTTGTGAAGCCCTATCAAAAGCTTTAGGTCAAAGCATAGAGCTAGAATCTACTCAAAAGAAGCTTAAAAATAGTGATTGGGTAGAACTTTATCAAAAAAGTATAACTCCACTTGTTGTAGATAAATTTTATATTCATCCAGCTTGGGATGAACCTAATCCAGAGTTAATAAACATACAGATAGACCCAGCCTTAGCATTTGGAACAGGTCATCACCCAACAACAGCTAGTGCCTTAAAAGCAATTTCTACCTATGTTAGTGCAGGTAAATCACTTCTTGATGTAGGTTGTGGAAGTGGCATACTAGGCATCGGAGCCATAAAGCTTGGTGCCGTTGTGGATGCTTGCGATACCGACCCTATATCTGTAGAAAATAGCATCAAAAATGCTAAATTGAACTCTCTAAAATTTGCAAAGATTTGGGAGGGTTCATGTTCTTTAAGCTCTTTAAAGTATGATGTAGTAGTTGCCAATATAGTGGCAGATGTGCTTACTTTCATAGCTAAAGATCTAAAAAATGCTTTAAAAGAAGATGGAGTTTTAATAATCTCTGGAATTTTAGACAAGTATGAAGAAAAAGTTCTAAAGTTCTATAAAGATTGTGATATTATAGAAAAAATAGTAGAAGATGAGTGGGTAACACTTGTTTTAAAAAGAAAACAAAAAAGAGATAAATAATGCCAAAACAAGATCCAAATAAAGACAAGAACAACAATTTTTTTAACAACAACCCCTTGATAACCTTTGCAATTTTTTCAGTTGTAATTATTTTGCTATTTAAAGGATTGGTTGGAGATACTTCATCCTTCAGTTCGGATAACGGAGCAAATAGCAGAAAAACTAAACATGTAAGCTATTCAGAATTTAAAGGTCTAGTAGAGTCTAAAAACATAGCTAAAGTAGAGATAGGACAAACCTATATAAAAGCAAAGTCCGCAGATGGAATAATATATACAACTAGAATAGTTCCAAGTGATCCGAATCTTGTTACACTTTTAGATAGCAAGGGTATTGAATACTCTGGCTTTAGTGAAACAAATTGGTTTACTGATATGTTTGGTTGGTTGTTTCCATTTTTACTTATTATAGGTATCTGGATGTTTTTTGCAGGTCGCATGCAAAAGAGTATGGGTGGAGGAATCCTTGGTATGGGTAACTCTAAAAAGATGATAAACTCTGAAAAACCAGATACAAAGTTTGATGATGTTGCTGGAGTTGAAGAAGCTAAAGAGGAAGTTCAAGAGATAGTCGACTTTTTAAAATACCCTGCTCGTTATGTTGAGATAGGTGCAAAAATCCCAAAAGGTGTTTTACTTGTTGGCTCTCCTGGTACAGGTAAAACACTTTTAGCAAAGGCTGTTGCAGGTGAAGCGGATGTTCCATTTTTCTCTGTAAATGGTTCTAGTTTTATAGAGATGTTTGTAGGTGTTGGTGCAGCTCGCGTTCGTGATCTCTTTGAACAAGCTAAAAAAGATGCTCCAAGTATTATATTTATAGATGAGATAGATGCTATCGGTAAAAGTCGTGCTGCTGGTGGTATGATGGGTGGTAATGATGAGCGAGAGCAAACTCTAAACCAACTTTTAGCAGAGATGGATGGTTTTGGGACGGATACTCCTGTAATTATCTTAGCAGCAACAAATAGACCAGAAGTCCTAGATGCTGCTCTTTTGAGACCAGGTCGTTTTGATAGACAAGTTTTGGTAGATAAGCCAGACTTTGAAGGTCGTGTTAAGATATTAAAAGTACATATGAAAAGTGTTAAAATCGACAATGATGTAGAGATAGAAGAGATTGCTAGACTTACAGCAGGGCTTGCAGGTGCGGACTTAGCAAATATTATAAATGAAGCGGCACTTCTTGCTGGTAGAAAAAGTCAAAAAACTGTAACACAAGTGGATCTGTTTGAGTCTGTAGAAAGAGCGATAGCAGGGCTTGCTAAAAAATCTCGTCGTATAAATCAAAAAGAGAAAAAAATAGTCGCTTACCATGAAAGTGGACATGCACTTTTAGCAGAAACTACTGAGGGTGCAAAAAAAGTTTCTAAAGTCTCTATAGTTCCTCGTGGGCTTGCTGCTTTAGGATATACTCTAAACAAGCCAGAAGAAGATAGGTTTATGATGCAACGCTACGAAATGTGGGCTGAAGTGGATGTTTTACTTGGTGGTAGAGCGGCTGAAGAAGTTTTTATAGAAGAGATATCTACTGGTGCGGGTAATGACTTAGAACGAGCAACAGATATTATCAAATCAATGGTTCAAACTTATGGTATGAGTGATGTTTCTGGACTGATGGTGCTAGAAAAAGGTAGGCAATCTTTTCTTGGTGGTGGACAACAACAATCTCGTGAGTATAGTGAAAAAATGGCTGAAAAAATGGATGATTTTATAAAAGTATCTCTAAGCGAGCATTATGATAGTGTTATAGCTAGACTTCAAGAGTATAAAGGTGCTATCGAAGGCATGGTTGAGCTTTTATACAAAAAAGAAAACATTACAGGCGATGAAGTAAGAGAAATCATTATAAACTTTGAAAAAGAGAACAATTTTAAATCTAAAGTTGTTGAATCTGTCGATGAGATAAAAGAAGAGCTGAAAGAAGATGCTAAAA
Organism: Sulfurimonas sp.; assembly: GCA_016735225.1. GTDB lineage: Bacteria > Campylobacterota > Campylobacteria > Campylobacterales > Sulfurimonadaceae > Sulfurimonas. The sequence goes on from JAERRX010000080.1 coordinate 16,176, forward strand.
TTCTTAATAAAGATTAAACAAATGAAGAGTAAACAAGCTAATTTAATTTATATACTGCCAAATATTTTTACAGCAGCTTCCATCTTTTCTGGAGTTTTTAGCATAATCAGTGCAATAAATGGTGAGTTTGATAAGGCTGCTTGGCTTATTATGATATCTTTGGTCTTAGATGGCCTAGATGGAAGAGTTGCAAGACTTACAAACACTTGTTCAAAATTTGGTGTTGAGTTTGACTCTTTAGCAGATATAGTTGCTTTTGGAGTAGCTCCTGCACTTTTAATGTACCTTTTTATAGGACATGAATTTGGCAGGTTTGGTGTTGTTGCATCTGCTTCATTTGTTATTTTTGGTGCCATTAGGTTGGCTAGATTTAATGTTATGACAGTTAGTAGTGAACCTAGTGTATTTATAGGGGTTCCTATTCCTACTGCGGCTGTTTTTGTTTCTGTTTTAGTTTTGCTTTTTCATAAGTATGGGCTAAACACCGATTATGGATTGGTGATTATGCTTTCGTCTATTTTTGTCTCCATATTAATGGTTAGCAATATTCGTTATCCAAGCTTTAAAAAAGTAGATTTTTCTCCAAAACATGCTATGAAATCTTTTATATTTATCTTAGCTGCACTACTTTTAGTTTATATGTATCCGATTGAAGGTTTTGCTTTGTTGGCAGTTCTTTATATTCTCTATGGAGTTCTTAGAGCTGCTGTTCTAATGCCAAAGAAACTTTTGAAAAAGTAGAGTATTACCTATTTTCTTTTTCAAATAGAAGCTTATCTAAATCTATTTGAAAATCTAAATAACTAGAGTTAAAACCCATATCACCAATTTTGCTAAATTGAATTGCGGCACCCTCGTTATTTCTTACCTCCATATATAATAAGCCAAGAGCATATCTACTTTCAAGAAAGCCACCATCTTTTATCTTTGCTAGCTCTAAAAGAACTATAGCATTTGCATGATGTTTTGCTGCTGTAGAAGCAACTGCCCCGAGAAAAAGAGTGTTAGCATCCCTTACTTTTAAATTATCTATGAGATAGTTATAGAGAGTGTATGACTCCTCATAAGCCTTATCGTACAATGAAGCAAGTGCTAAAGCACTTGCTATATCATCTGTTTGCTCGTTTGTTGTCTCTAAAACCTCTCTAAGTTGCTTTCTTAAAAAATACAATCTACCAATAATAAGATTTTGTTGTATATATAAATATCTCGTAATATATGGACCATAATATAGGTCATTAAAGGTAAGTTTTTGTACTTTAAGATAGTTTAAAACCTTTTTCGCATAGATATTTGTCTTGAAGTCTTTAAAGTTTGCATCTATATAGATCATATGTGAAAGTATCTCATTTGGCAAGAGAAGTGTTAGCTTATAAGAAGAAGTTTTTGCCACTTTATCAATTCCTAATTTTAAAGCTATAATCGTATCTAAAACCAAATATAGTGGTTTTTGTTTATAGTCTTTATCTAGCCAGTCAGCACTTGAGAGGATATTGTTGTCGCTAATATTTAAAAGAGTTTTATATAGGAATGTCTCTTCATTTTCAGGTTCTAATGAAAGGGAATCTTTAACAATCGTAGTTAAGTTAGTAGCATCCTTGTTTATAAGCTGACTTGTCATAATAGCAAAAATACCAGCTAAGTAGTTTTTGTAGTCTAAATTAAATGATAATATAAAATGCTTGTTAGCATTGTTTATATCTCCCATTTGGGCATAAGTTAGAGCTAGGTTATACTGTAAAACAGAGTGTTTAGGTTGTATCTCTACCAATCTTCGTAGCTCTGCATTAGCATCCCTAAGTTTAAAAGCAAGAGCATTTTTTATTGCTATAACTATGCCTTTATTTACATTTGAAGATGAAGCACTCCTTTTTAAGTATTGCTTAGCTGATGATGTATTGTTGATATAGATGTTAGCATTACCTTTTTGTATAAAGCTTATTGTTTTATCGGCATTAAATATTTTATATGGAGCATAGTAAAATATTTTTTGATAGTTAAATGATTTGGACTGAACAATCTTTTCTCTGTATCTTTTTTGTGCCTTAAGTGAGTCAAATATAGAGTCTTTAAGTAGTACTTTTATAGGATAATGCTTATATACCTCTTTAGGAAACATGTCTGTAATATTTCTTAGTTGATTGCCTGCTGTTGCTACTTGCCCTACCTTAAGATTTATAAGAGCCTGAGCAATAGCTGACCTTACAGGTTCAATGTTTCTAATGATTGATTCTTTTAGATGTTTTTGAGCAAGTGTCACATCTCCTATCCTTGCATACAATAGTGCTATGCTAAAAGAGTCATCGCCATCAAAATCTTTCTCCATCGCTTCTATTGCCTTGTAGTTGTTTGAATAAAAAGCATTTACTTTAGCTCTGAGATGTTTTTGAAAAGATGGGTACTCATTGCTAGTTGGATTTTCTAAAGCATTTAAAGCAGCATAATAATTTTGTTTATAGTAGTTTATAAGAGTATAATAATAGGAGTATAGAGGAGAATTTTTCTCTTTAGGTAGGTAAGCATAAGCTAAGTCTATATAGTATTTAAAGCCCTCTTTATCTTTTAGGTGCAAAGAACAAACAGCGGCATTTATGGCACTAACACATCTTTTCTCATCATTGATGATCGCTTTTTTAAATGTTTCTAGTGCCATAGAGTATTCGGCACCTTTGAGTTGAGCGACTCCTAGGTTATATACAGAAATCGCTTCAGAGTATTGTGCAATTTTTTCATATAAAACAAGAGCTTCACCTTTTGAGCCTGTTGAGTATAGATAGTTGGCTTTTGCTATCATGTTTTCTAGTTTGCTTGGTTTGATTCTTGTCTGTGTTTTTTCATCTAATTTTTCTTCAATAAACTCCATAGAAGCATCATAATTTTCTTCATCGGATGAATTTAAAATAAAAAAAAGAAAAACTACTATAATGACAAGGAGAGCGATACTAGCAAGGGCAATAAAAAGTATTTTTTTATTCTTAGATAATAATTTCTTTTTCTTTTTCTTTTTTTTAGTGCTTACTTCTTGACCAGCAGCATCATTTTCATCAATAATAATTATTTCTTCTGCTACATCTTCAGCCATTATATACCTTAGTATCGTAATATGTGAGTATCAATAAAGACAGCATTATATCAGTCTATTTTTATTTTAAGATTTTACCTACAAGCAATTTAAGAACTTTGTCTTTAATGTTTTTAAAATAGATCGCTATATTAAGATAGTTTTGTAGCTATGCTTTTACACAGATTGGGTGATGTGTTGAGACATTTTTACCTTATGCAAAAGCAAAACTACAAGAGGGTGAAGAGTCCAAGATAGCAATATCTAGCAAGATACAACTAATACTTTAAGTGTTAAAACTCAAATGCTAAAAGAACTAGACCTGCTCTACCAAACTTTTCTCTATATAGTTCACACTCTTCTTGTTTTACCTCTTTAAAGCCTAGCTTTTTATAATAAAGCAATCTTTCTAAAGAGCCGATCTCAACCATAGACTGCACTATTCTGTAGCCTTTGAGCCTTGCCGTTAGAAGACTTTTTTGCATAAGTGATTTTAATATTCCCACATCCATATAGCCCTCTAGCTCTTCCATAAAGTCAAAAACTAGTGTTCTTTTGTTTAGCTCAAAACTACAAGCTCCTGTGATCTCTAAAAAGATCTCATGCCCATCCGCAAGGTCTATCTCGGTTAATGCATCTAGAAATGACTCTGTGGTTGATATTCTTGGTTCATAGCTACAAAGTGTACCTACATTTTCACCATCTATGTCAGCAATCAAAAAATTACTAAAATGACATTGATTTTTTGCCTTTGTTTGCACAAGTTTTTCTAAATTTGCCAAAATACTCTCATCGCCTATATGTCCAAAGATCAAATCAAACATACCAAATGGTTTGTCGGCTCTTGAACTTTGTAAAATCATTTTTGCTAAAAAAGGTGCATCTGCACTTTGTGCTTTTTTTATTTTTATACTCATAACTTTTCACTCTTTTGTTTAATTCATATAAAAGCAATAGTACCATATATTATGATAAAAACTTTATTAATCTTGATAATTTTACAAAATTT
>JAERRX010000057.1 GCA_016735225.1 Sulfurimonas sp.
ATTTGCTATGCCTATGATAATCTTTGGAGTGGCTTTTAGGTTTAAAGACAACAAATCATATCAAGGCTTAGGAACTATTTTAGTTGGACTTGGGTTTGTATTTTTAGGTATCGCCTACATGAAAGATGGCTTTGATGCTTTAAAAGAGGGGATAAATCTAGCCTCTTATGCGATAGATGGTTATCTTGGTGTCTTAGTTTATGTTCTCATCGGTGCTATTGCTACTGTTGTCATACAATCAAGTAGTGCTACTATGGCTTTGATCATTACCGCTTTAGCTGCTGGACAGATTGAGTATTATAATGCACTGGAGCTTTCCATTGGAGCAAATATTGGCACAACGGTTACAGCCATACTTGGGTCCTTAAGCTCAAATGCAAACGGAAAAAGGCTGGCGATTGCCCATCTGATATTTAACATGATAACTGGTGTTGTTGCTATAGTCTTTTTGTATCAACTAGCTTCATTAGTTTCAATTTTATCAAGTATCATAGGTATAGCAGATGATGATTATGCTATGAAATTGGCTCTTTTTCACACTATCTTTAATGTTTTAGGTGTCATAATTGTTGCACCATTTACATCTCAACTTGTAAAGTTTTTAGAGTCAATTTTTGTAACGGCAGACAATGTAGATAGGGCAAAATATCTTGATACTGTAGTTATAAATGTACCTGAAGCTGCCATAGAAGCTATAAGAAAAGAGGTAATTCATCTTTATGATAATGCAGTTGAAGTTCTATCTCACGCCCTCTCTCTTCATAGACATCAATATCTCGGATCTAAAGATATGTCTAGTGTCATAGATAACTCAGACAAAAGTATGCAGACTGATATTGATACCTTTTATGATAAAAATATAAAAGATATTTATGGTCAGATTATTCACTACGCCACCGTTGCACAAGAAGATATGAGCGAAGAGCAAAAAAATAGAGTCTATGAGCTTAAAGTCTCATGTAGAGATATTGTTGAATCTATAAAATATGCAAGAGATTTGCAAAAGAATATAAAAATCTATTTAAATGCTAACAATAAAATAATGAAAGAAGAATATGACTTCTTAAGAGAAGAGATAGCAGAAACGATAGATAGTATAAATAAGATTAGAGATTTAGAAGATGATTTGGATGTTTTATCTACTATAGAGTTATTAAAAGAAGAAGTTGATAACTTAAACCTTGCACAAAGTGGTAAAATAGATTCATTAATCAGAGAAGAACTCATTGGAATAAAGATGGCAACTTCACTGATAAATGACTCTTCATTTGCCTATGACATATCTAACAATTTAATCAACACAGCTTCTGTTCTCTGGATAAAAGACAATGATATACAAAACTTAAGGGACGATACATGAATATAGAAAATTTATTTAAAAAAGCAGAAAATTTTTTTGTATTAGATAAAAATACTAAAGAAGAAAAAAAAGAAAAGAAAAAAGAAAAGTTAGAGAGTTTATTTGTTAAAAAAATAGCTAATTTAAAAAAGAAAATTAAAAAAGAAAACAGTTCTGATGATAAGAAAAAGCTAAAAAAACAATTAGGTATTTTAGATAAGTTTCTTGAGAAAATAGAAGATAAATAGTATGATGCCCAAAAAAGGAGAGGTTTTTGCTTGTGTCGTGGTCTCAAAATCATAAATTTTAGGTATAATAAAAAAACAAGGTGATAAATGATAAAAAAAGCTCTTTATTTATTGACAATATTATTATCACTAAATGTATCTGCAAATGAGAAAGTGTCTTTGCAACTGCAATGGAAACATCAGTTTCAGTTTGCTGGTTATTATATGGCAAAAGAGAAGGGTTTTTATGAGGATGTCGGCTTAGAAGTTGATATAAGGGAGCTTGATGATAAAAATAGCCCTATAGAAGCAGTCTCAAAAAACACAGCAACATATGGAGTTGGTCGCTCAACTTTAATTATTGATAAATCAAACAATATCCATATTAAACTATTGTCAGCTATATTTCAGTCTTCTCCTTTGGTAGTTATTGCTTTAAAGTCTTCAAATATAAACACCATTCAAGAGTTTATCGGCAAAAAGATTATGATTTCAGCTCAAGAGTCCGATACTGTAGCACTTCAAGCCATGATTAAGCAGAGTGATGTATATATAGGCGATATGAAGATATTGCGTCATTCCTTTGACATAAATGATCTGATTGGTGGAAAAACAGACTTAATTTCTGCCTACACATCTTCACTGCCTTTTTTACTAAAACAAAAGGGTTTAAAATACAATCTATTTGACCCCAAAGATTATGGTTTTGATTTTTATAGTGATATCCTTTTTACAAGTGACGATGAGGTAAACAACGAT
>JAERRX010000163.1 GCA_016735225.1 Sulfurimonas sp.
AAAATTACTCAATAAGAGATCTTGCTTAAGTTTTAGTAAAATATTATCTTTATTATATCCGATAGATTTTAAAATTTCTAAAATATTTTTTGACTCTATGCTGTTTTTGATTTTATAACTATCATCATCTATCTCTATAGTGTATTCGCTCGGATGAGTAAAAAGGTTGTGATTCATTCCTAGTGTTTCTTGATAAGCTCCAACATTAAAAAAGGCTAAAAAATACTCCTCTTCATCCAAATTAATATCATGAAGATATAGAGGTTTGCTAGGGTTAAAGCAGATCTCTCCATCGCTATCACAAGTGATATCCCATAAAGATGCCGCTCTTCTAGGAGTTGAGTTTAAATGATGAATGGGCATAATGGGAAAGTTTTGTTTTAAACCCCAATAATCAGGAAGACTTTGAAATACAGAAACATTAACAAGGTATCTTTCTTGAAGCTTTATTTGTAGTTGTTTAAGCTCATCATTTTTATTTGTATGAGTTAGATAGAGAGCTTTTTTTATTATATTGTGCACAAGTATTTCAGCATTTGAGCGGTCTTGTAGATCAATATATCCTAAATCAAAAAGAGTAAAGAGTGACTCTATATGATCAAGTGCATCATGAAGATACTCTATGGCATTTTTATTGTTAAGTGAGTTGTTTAGGTCTGCAAGCTCTTCTATGAGAGGGGGGTTTTTAGCTTTTAAGTTTAGAAGACTTTCTTGATAGTCTTGAGTAAACAACTCTAAAACAGGGGCTACTAAAACAGCATGGGATGCCGCAATATATCTACCTGACTCTGTAAAAATATCGGGATGAGATACATTTTTAGCATCCATTATCTCTTTAAGAAGAAAAACTACACTGCTGGAGAACTCTTCTATGGAGTAGTTATGAGACTTTGTGTGTGAATGCTGATCATACTCAACTGCTAAACCACCACCTATATTTATACTACAAAGAGATGTTGCACCCATTTTTTTAAGTTCTGCATAGATATTTCCTGCTTCTCTAAGTGCCTTTTTTAGTGGTGCAATATCTGTCATTTGTGAACCGATATGAAAATGAATCATCGTAAAGTATTTGAGAAGATTTGACTCTTTTAACAAAGATATAGCTTTTATGATCTCTGTTGATGTTAAACCAAATTTAGAGTCCATTCCTCCACTTTTTGCCCAGATGCCACTACCACTTGAGTGAAGTTTAACTCTAATTCCAATGTTTGGAATTCTCAAAGAGGACTCTTTAGATACTTCTATGATTGTCTTAAGTTCGCCTAAACCCTCGATAGTTATAGTTATATCATGTCCGCTTTGTGCGGCTATAAACCCTAGGGTAATCATCTCCTTATCTTTAAAACCATTTACGGTGATGTGTGAGCTTGGTTTTGAGTGACTCATGGCTAAGATAAGTTCTGCTTTACTTCCTGCTTCAAGTCCATAGTTAAACTCACTACCTTGCTCAACTATGGCATCTACTGCATAGGGAAACTGGTTTACCTTGAGTGGAAAAACAGCATTGAAGCTACCTTTGTAGTTGTTTTCTTCTATGGTCTTGTGAAAATAAGAATACAGATTTTTTATCTGTTTTTTTATCAAATGAGGAAACCTAAGTAAGATAGGTCCTCTCACATCATTTGAGCGAATATTTTTAGTTATCTCAAGTATAGAAGGCATAGATTTATAATTTAACTTTATCTCAGAATTTTCAATTATATAGTTTTTGTTTGACCAAATATCTAACCCAAAATCTTCCATCTACTACTCTCAAATATGAAATTTTTGATGAAAATATTTTTCTATATCAAAATAAACTTCACCATTTTGATTTTTAAATGTAAGGTTTGACTTGTTTAAATCTCGCATATTTTTAACACCCATAACGGCACATACTACTTTCATACCTTTTATGAGGTTTTTGTGATAGTTTCCTATCTCTTTACCCTCTTTTACGATCAAGTATGAAGCTCTTTTTTTCTCATCTTGAGTTGCCATACCGACAGGACAAACATGAGAGCCAAAACCAGAACACAATTGAGCTCTAATGCAACCACCACTCAACATAAAACCTCTAGCAATACCTACAGCATCTGCCCCCATAGCTAGAGTTATAATAGCATCATCAGGAGTTAAGATCTTACCACTTGCTATGATCTTTATATCTTCACGAATGTTGTGTTTTTTTAGCATATAGTCAAGTATATAAAGAGCATTATTTGTAGTTAGTCCAACTGACTCCATAAGCTCTAGTGGGGCAGTAGCACTACCACCTTCTCCACTATCAACTGAGATAAAGTCAGGTATGTTTTTCCCTTGAGCCTTTCTAGTTGCTATCTCTTGAGCTAACTCTTCAACTGCACCAGCATCTGATATGACTATCTTAAACCCAACAGGTTTACCAGATAGCTCTTGGAGTTTTTGAGTAAAATCAAGAAGATGCTTTGTTGTTTCAGCAAAAGGAAATCTATTTGGAGAAAATATATTTTTACCCTCTGGTACCCCTCTATAGTAGGCGATATCCGCAGTAACTTTTGATCCAGCTAGCTTTCCGCCTGTTTGCTTTGCCCCTTGAGCTATCTTTATCTCTGTCATACGACAAAATTTCATAACTTTTTGGTATCTTAACTCATCAAACTCTCCATTATCATCTCTAACTCCATAAAGTCCTGAACTCATCTGAAAAATCATATCTGGTATATCACTAGGAACTTCTGAGGGAAAATCTTCGAGGGGTGCTTTCCAGTTTACACGAAATAAAGCGTGTGTCTTAGAAGCATAAATATAAGTATTTTGTGTTTTTTTATTAAGTAAAACAGTTCTGTACCATTTTAATGCTCTAGAACGATTGAAAAAGAACTCTCCTACTTTGAAAATAAAGTCAGCCTTAGGAGTGCTTTTTACAACTTCTAAATATTTTGAATCGTCTATATCAACTTGATGAGTAAAGAGATGATTTGATGTAAGAGAACCTTCTCCTGTGTTTATAGTTAAGTTTGAGGAGGCTCCAGCGATAGAAAAGGATCTAACTGCTTCAGGGCTTAATGCTCCATCGCTCATGGCTGAGCGAATTATGGGAGTATGGGACACAAAAGGAGTTTCTCTGTCTTTACCAAATGTTACACTAGTATCTTCATCGACCTCATTGTCATTTAAAACACTTGATGCATGTTTTAAAATAAACCTTGAACCAGAAAATGGCTGAGTTACTGAAAATGACTTATAGTTTGGCTTATCTTTGGCGGCCTTATAAACCCAATCAACCTTATCTTTAGAATCATAAAAAGTTTCTTCTGCAAAATATTGCCTAAGTGGGTCTCTTAGTGCCTCAAAAAGGTATCTCATTCGTCCAATTACAGGGTAGTTTATAAGTAGGGCATGTTTTACTTGAACATGCTTGTCATATACATAAAGCATCACTAGACCAACCATTCCAAGAAGTAAAAAAAACTCGGTAAAGTTTAAAAATACAGACCATATTATGTGAAGTGCATCCATTTAAAAATCCTTTATATCTATTTTATTTTCTGTTTTGTTTTCTAAGTTTTTTATCCAAATAGTCTCATCTTTTAGCTCATCAGAGCCTATTATGCAACAAAATTTTGCATTTGCTTTATCGGCGGACTTTAGATGTTTTTGCAGGTTTTTAGCCTTGTATTCGACACTTACCTTGTCTGTTTTTCTCTTATGTTGAGCAAGGTTTACGACTAAGTCAACAGCCCCAGCATCCATGGCTCCTATGTAGTAACCCTTCCTAGTTTCTTCAGGCATAACTATAAGTTCCATAAGTCTTTGTATCCCCATAGCAAAACCGACTGCAGGAGTAGGGCGACCATCAAGATACTCTACAAGCCTGTCATATCGTCCACCACCAGCTATAGCACTTTGGCTTCCTATATCATTGCTAACAAATTCAAATGCTGTTTTTGAGTAGTAGTCAAGCCCTCTGACTAAATTTGTATCTATTTCATATACTATATCATTGTTTTGCAAAATCTTTTTAAGAGCTTCAAAATCATCTTCACAAGATCTGCAAAGATTGTTTAAAAGTTTAGGAGCATCTAGATATAATGTTTGACAGTTTTCATTTTTACAGTCAAGAACTCTTATGGGGTTTGTTGTTTTTCTTCTTTTGCAGTCTTGGCATATTTCATCTTCATGTGAGTCTAAAAACGAGACTAGAGACTCACGATATTGTGGCATACAGTTTTTATCACCGAGTGAGTTTAGCTGAAGTTTATAGTCGATGCCTAAACACTTCAATATATCGGCAAGCATCATAATCACAGTTGCATCTTCATAAACACTATCTACTCCAAAACTCTCAACACCAAACTGATGGAACTCTCTAAGTCTTCCTTTTTGAGGTCGCTCATATCGAAACATTGGACCATGATAAAAAAACCTATGCACTCCTCCAGCTTTATCTAGTTTTTTTTGTATAAAAGCACGAACTACACCAGCTGTTCCTTCTGGGCGAAGGCAAACATCATTTTCACCTTTATCTATAAACTGATACATCTCTTTACCTACAATATCGCTACTTTCTCCAACAGAACGCTTAAAAAGTAGTGTCTCTTCTAGTAGAGGCGTTTCTATAAAGTGATAGCCATATCTTTGTGCTATCTTTGTTGCTGTGTCAATAAAGTAAGTAAACCTTTCATAGTCTTCACTTAAAATATCATTCATTCCCCTGAGAGATTTAATCATCTTTTTCCTTCATATTATCTAATATCTTATTTGTTATATCTTCTATGCTTTGTGTTGCATCTATGCTTACTAAGTCTAAGTTTAGTAGCTTTGTGACCTCTATGATAGCATCTTGAATTTTTAAAAGATACTCAACTCCTCTAAGCTCTATGCCATCTAGTTTTTTTTGTGAAAGTCTAAACTCTAACTCCTCTTTTGTAAGTTTTAAAAGAAAAACTTTTTGAGGGTATATGCCGTTTGTTGCAAATCTATTGAGATGCAATATGGCTGTTTGACTCATCTCTCCTTGAACTAAAGCATAGGCCACACCACTCACAACACTTCTGTCAGAGATGATGGTTTTTTTAATATTTGGCTCTATAACCTCTTTTATATGTTCCGCTCTATCTGCTAAAAAAAGTAAAAATTCTGCTTTTTTGCTCTGTGCTTGAGTCTTTAAAACTATATCTCTTATCTTGCTTCCAAGTTTCGTTGCACCAGGTTCTTTTGTGATGATGGCATCTTTGAAATGTTTTGATAGCATCTCAACCTGTGTACTTTTACCAGATGTATCTATGCCTTCTATCGTAATGTACATTTGTTTATGCTCCTGATGATTTTTTGCACTTCTTTTGGAAGGAGATGCTCTGTTTTAGCATTGAATTTTAAAAGATTTCTTACACTTGATGAGCTTATAAAAGCATGCTTTAGCTTTGGCATCAGATAAACAGTTTCTATGGAGTCATCTAAAGAGTTGTTTAGATAGCCTAGTTGTAGTTCATACTCAAAATCACTTATTGCTCTTAAGCCTCGGATGAGTATGGTGGCTTTATGCTCTTTTGCTAGTTCAACAGTTAGGTTGTCAAAACCAACAACACTTACATTTTGAAGCCCTTTTATAGCTTTTTTTGTCATCTGTATGCGTTCTTCAAGTGTGAACATTGGTTTTTTATCTACTGATATTGCAATAGCTATGATGACCTCATCAAAAAGATTTAAGGCTCTTTCTATGATGTCAAAGTGTCCATTTGTTATAGGGTCAAAAGTCCCAGGATATAGAGCGATTTTACGAGTTGTCATTTTATTCCCATCGTTTATATAAGTTATTTTCTATATCAAGAAGGTCAAACCATTTACCAATGATAAAGTTTTCCATCTCATCTAGTGTTTGTTGTTCTGAGTAGTATGCCATAACAGGAGGAGCTATAGCAACTCCTAGTTGTGCAAGTGTTTGCATATTTTGAAGTGCTATGGCAGAAAAGGGCATCTCTCTTGGAGCCAATATAAGCTTTTTTTGCTCCTTTATCATAACACTAGCACACCTTGTGACTAGGTTGTCCGAAATGCCACAAGCTATCTTAGCAAGAGTATTCATGCTACAAGGTGCTATAAGCATAGCATCTACTCCAAAAGACCCAGATGCTATACTTGCTGAAATGTCTTCATTGTCATATAGTGTTAGACTGTTCTCTTTATCTAAAACAATATTTGAATTTTTTGTCATTATAAAATGTTTTTCTATATCATCAGGAAGTAGTTTTAGAGCCTTTAAACCTAAGTTTACACCACTTGCCCCACTTATTGCGATAACAATTTTTTTCATCTTATCTCCGCTTGATTTTTACCTGTAACTATGACTTTAAGTCTTTTTCCACTTGACTTTTGAACTCTTATTGTCTCATTTATTTGCCCATTGTCTAGGGCTAATGCACTAAAACTAATAGACATATTTTTGCTGTTTACACTAACTTGAATATATGAATTTTTCTTTACTAAACTTAATTTTTGAGTATTCTTTACACTTATAATTCTATCTTTTTTTATATTATATCTACTCTCAAAACTATGTGCTTTTAGGTTTTGTAATGGTTTGGACATAAACTTATCTAAAATTATACTCTTTTTTGTGATATTTGCACTCGATAACTCACTATTTTTTTTAATTTTATCTTTTGACATATAGACTGGCAGTTTTGCAAAAATATTGTAATTGAAAAATATTTTCTTATTTTTGAGTGTTTTAATGCTTACTATGCCACTTTTAGATAGATAATTTTTCTCTCTTATATGGATGCTATAGTCATCAGGAAGAGATGCCACAAAGCTTCTAGGAAATATCTCAACATCTTTAATCTCTATAGTTTCATATCTTTTTAAATAATAATTTTTAACATATAAAGCAATCTTAGAGCTATCTATGGGGCTTTTTATGATAAACTTAATATATCTACTTTCGCTTGTAATATCTTTATATCCATACTTTTTAAGTTTGTTAAGTAGCTGTTTAGAACTTACTTTTTTTGCATGCCTACTTGGCGGTATTTTATAAATAATTTTATCTTGTGAAACATCTTTGATCAGTGTAGAGATAAATATATTGTTAGACTCAACAAAGTATCTACTTTTTAAAGTATAACTTGCATTGATTTGAGATGTTAGCAGTATAAAAAGTATAAATTTTAATAGCATCTGTGTAAAGCTCCTACTACTCGATACTCAGAATTATACATAAAGTTTTGTTTGCTTAAAGTTGATAAAGGTTCCCTTTAGAACAATGTTTAGAACTTCGTGCAAACTTCACAAAAGTCTTATATAGACTTCATATATTTTTTTAAAAGATATATAGTATAATATAAAAAATAAACTCACTAGTCATAGGTTCAAAATGTTTCAAGCATCTGTTTTAAAAAACACAACTCAAGATGAGAGTAAAGTAGCCCTTAGATGGGCGGAGTATCAAAAGTATTTAGCAAAAATCGACTATATAAAAACAGTCAAAGAGGAAAAATATCAAGATGGTTTTTTAAAAGATATTTTTGAAAACTGCTTAGGTTATACCCTTGATAGCACAAACCCAGATGATTTTAACCTCGAGCGAGAGAAGAAAAACGAAACAGATGCTAAAAAAGCTGATGGGGTTATATATGTAGATGCTAAAGTTGTTGGGGTTATAGAGCTAAAAGCACAAGACACTAAAAACCTTGACAAGATAGAGGCTCAAGCATTTAACTATCATAACTCTCATTCAAACTCTAAATATATTATTATCTCAAACTTTGATGAGTTGAGATTTTACATAGATAAAAAAACAGCCTATGAAAGATTTTCACTTTTTCACTTAACTTATGAGGAGTTTAAAAAGCTTCACCTGCTTTTATCATATAAGAGCATCAAAAACGGCATACCTTTAGCACTTAAAGAGCAATCAGCCTCGTTTGAACAAGATATATCCAACAAACTTTATAAAGATTTTTCACTTTTTAGAACTCATCTTTTTGAGAACTTAGTAAAAAACAACTCTCTTGAT
>JAERRX010000167.1 GCA_016735225.1 Sulfurimonas sp.
TGTATCGATAGAGTTTATATTGGTTACAAGAGTATGAGGAAGCAGGTCAAGAGAGTTGAATCCAGCAACAGCTATAAAACCTACAGCAAACCAAGGAATGGTAACTTTTGTCTTACCACCTGTTTTGCTTTTAGACAACCAAAAACCCAGTATGAGTAAAAAAGGAGCTATTAGCATAACTCGAATCATCTTTACTATAACAGCATCGTTTGAGATATCTGCACCCAAAGTGTTGCCAGCTGCCACAACATGAGCCACTTCATGGATAGTACCACCGATGTATATGCCCATGCCTTGAGGTGAGAGGTCTATATAACCAGCCTTATATAAAAACGGATACAAAAACATAGCTATCGTTCCAAAAACCACAACAGTTGAAACTGCAACAGCACTCTTATGAGGTTCACTTTTGAGTATCGGCTCAGTTGCAAGTATGGCTGCCGCTCCACATATAGAGCTTCCTGCGGTTACTAAGATGGTGGTATCTCTATCCATCTTTAGAAGTTTTGTGCCTATAAAATAGCCTAGTAAAAATGTCAAAGTTACAACTAAAGCACTCGTCAAAACACCAGCAACTCCAACTTGGGCTATGCTTTGAAAAGTAATCCTAAATCCATAAAAAACAATAGCACCTCTAAGAAGTGTTTTGGTGGAAAATAGTATCCCTTTCACCCACTCTTGAGGCAGATTGTTTCTCAAAGTGTTAGCATATACGATACCAAGTGCAATTCCTATGATGAGTGGACTAATGCTAAGGTGTTGAAAAAAACTGAACTCCGATATGTAGGTTGCTGCCGTTGCGAAGAGTGCTACAAAGAGGACCCCGCTTAGTGTGTTACTTCTGTTTTGTTTTGTAAATGCCATTTTTTTCCTTTTGAATGTGTGATTTTACAACAATTAGTTTTATAAGTAAAATATATTAAACTTGATATAATAATTAAAAAAACTAATAAGGAAGAAGATGACACTTAAAGAGATAGAGCTATTTTACCAGCTTTGTGAAAATCCACATGTTTCACAACTCTCAAAAAAACTAACCATAAGCCAATCTGCCATCTCTTTAGCGATAAAATCTTTAGAGAGAAAGCTAGGTGAGCCTCTTTTTGATAGGTTAGGTAAAAAGCTTGTACTAAACGAGAGAGGAAGAGTTTTTAAAGATAAAACATACAAAAGTTTTTTAGCTCTTAAAGATGCAGAAAATATCTTCAAAAAAGATCAGTTTGCAGGAGCTTTACATGTAGCTTCAAGTAAAACTATAGGTAACTTTATAATGCCCCAGATAGTTTTTGATTTTTTGAGCAGTCATCAAAATATAACCATAAAAAACGAGATAAAAAACTCTTCACAAATCATCCAGATGCTAAAAGATGGAAAGCTAGATATGGGTTTTATAGAGTCTGATTGTGATGAGAGTGAGCTAAGCAGAGAGATTATGGGTGAAGATGAACTTGTTATAGTTAGTTGTGATAAGAGCCTGAAAGATGAAGTTTATATAGATGAGTTGTTTGAGAAAAAGTGGATTTTAAGAGAAAAAGGCTCAGGAACTAGAGAAGTTTTTTTAAAATCGATTGGTGATTTGTCAAAAGATATCAAGATATTTATGGAGTATTTTGATTTTGAGGAGGTCAAAAGGCTACTTCAAGCAAATCCAGAAGTCGTTACATGTATATCTAAGCTAGTTTTGCAAGATGATTTAAGAGAGATAAGACTCAAAAATATCACTATAAAAAGAAATTTTTACTGCATTTTCAATAAAAACAAATACAGAAGCAAACTGTTTGAGAGTTTCAAACAGTTTGCTAAAAGTGGCTTTTTTTAGAATTAGTTGATAATTTTGGTATAATTGTTTTCATAGAGTAAGTTTTAAGAGACTACAGTGGTCTCACTATTTATCACATAAAATTACAACAAAGATATGATATGAAATTGCAATTTAAATATAGTAAATTAGATGAAAAATTAGATACAATAGAGTACTTCAATGAAGAGGGTAGTTTGCCTTTTGATACAGACTCTAAAACACAGATGAAAGTTATGATGAAAGAAGTTTGTGATAAACTTGCTCTTCAAGATGAGTATCTAATCAAAAAGTTAGAGATGATGCTCAAGTATGAAC
>JAERRX010000109.1 GCA_016735225.1 Sulfurimonas sp.
CTTTCTGAGCACTATACTATGCTGTGCAAATAATCAGGGTTCCCAGTTGTCTTAGCCAAAACATACCAGGTTTTGTCAAATATCTCTTTTGGCTCATCTATAACCAAGCTGTGACTCGACTCTTTTGAAAAACCCCAAGTTACAAACACTGAGTTGATACCTGCATTTCTTGCACTATCTATATCTTTAGAGCTGTCTCCTAGCATCCAAGCTTCATCTCTTGTTTTATCAAATTTATAATGATTTAAAACCTCATTTATCATCTCTGGGTCAGGCTTAGAAGCTCTTACTTTATCTGAACCTATGATAAGATCAAACATAGCATCTACTCCTAGATGCTTCAACATTATTAGAGCAAACGGTGTAGGGGCATTTGTTGCTAGAGATATTTTTACTCCCAAGTTTATAAGTTTTTCTAGCATCTCTCTTATGCCCTCGTAGAGATATGGGTTTTTAGTGCATTGCTTTGCATAGTGAACTTCAAAGAGATCTTTATCTTTTTTGTGATAACTCTTAGTTCCATAAAAAAGATTTGGTAGATTTCTCTCTTTCATATTTATAGACTTAACTACAAACTCTTCACTTAGTGGAGAGAGGTTATAGTGCAAGTCTCTTATATAATTTATAGAGATTGTTATATCTTTTTTAGAGTCTATCAAAGTTCCATCCATATCAAATATTACTATTTTCATCTATCTGTATCCTCTATGTCTTCTTACGGGATGGTTCATTCTTCTTCTATGTGGCATCGTTCTGTCTGAGTAGGCATCATTGTGTGTATCTTTAAAAACTGGGGTTATGACTTTAGAAGAGACATTTTTATTTATAGTTTTTATATCTATATGAGAGCTACTTGCACTAGATGCCTTGAGAGTTATAGGACCTCTATTGTACTCATCTTCTGTAATTATCATACTGCCAGATGGCTTAACTTTGCCTATAAAAGTTATGTTTATATCTGTTGCATCTATAGTTTTCCATCTTATTTTATATGATGGTTTATTTTCAACTATCAAACTTTGTGTATCAAATATTACTATTTCTGGTTGCTTATCTGTTGGAAGATTTAACTTTGGTAACTCATAAGCAAAAAGGAAAAGCGACATACTTATAAATAGTATCAACTTTTTTAACATTTTTTTTACCTCATTTTTTTATATATTTCTTCAAGTGCATCTACAAAATACTCACTATCATTTGGGCATCTACAAACTTTATACTCTTCATATTTTAACTCTTTAGCAAACTCTCTATACTCTATATCTAGCTCAAAGTCTGTTTCAGAGTTATCTATCGTAAAGGCTATTGGGAAGATAACAACTTTTTTATTTTTTAAAGTTTTTAAAGTTTCTCCAAGAGATGGACCCAACCACTTCATAGGACCAACTTTGGACTGGTATGCTAGGTGAATTTTGTTAAAATTCATATTTTTAATCTCTAGCATTTTACTTAATATTTCTACATGTTTTTTGATATGATTTTCATAAAAGTCTCTAGCATCTACTATCTTTTGTGGTAAACCATGAGCGCTAAATATTATATCATACTCTTTATATCTAGCATCTAGCATCTGCTCTTTTATTTTTTCTATGATGGACATATTGTATGATTTGTTTTGAAAAAAATGCTTTACTTCTGCTAAAACAGCATCTTTACCAAGGTGATGATACTGCTCTATAAACTCTTCCAGTGAAGACTTTGTTGTTGTAGTTGAGTATTGCGGATACAAGGGAATAAGGCAAATTTTTTCTATATCTTCTTTGTTTATTTTCTCAATAATTTCAGATGCAAAAGGAGGAGCATATCTCATAGCAAAACAAACTAAGACTGTATCCCCTAGCCTATCTTGCAACTTCTTTACTAACTTTTTAGTATGTCCTACTATTGGAGACTTTGAGCCGATCTGTCTATAGATATCTTGAGATTTTTCAGCCCTACTAAAAGTTATCATAGAGCCAACAAACTTTCTTAAAAGATTGCTTTTCATAGTCAAAATATTTTTATCTCTAAACATATTTTTTAAAAATATTTCAACTTCATTAATATTATTTGGTCCACCCATATTAAGTAGTATGACCGCTTCTTTCAACTCGCTTCCTCTATAAGTAGTAATAAACTCTCTCGTTTTCAAGCTCTAAACTCACACAGCTTGGGAACAATACAACAAAACAAACTAGATCCCCAGTCAAGCTGAGGATGACATGCTTTTGTGACTTTGAGGATGACACATGCTTTTGTGACTTTTAGGATTATAACCATAAGAAACCTGTCACTCTAAGCTTGAAAACCCCGTCACTCTAAGCTTGACTGGGAGTCTAGCTTTTTTCTCGTTTCCAAACTCAAGCTCAATGCCTAAGATTATTTTAAAAGTTTATTCCAAGCTTTTTCTATCTTTATAGCAAGTTTTCTAGTGATGCCTTTTACTTCTCTGAGTATTGAGGCATTTTGATGAAGCATGCCGACTACCTCTTCAGTGTCTCCAAAGTGTTTTACTATATTATCTACTTTTTTCTTGCCGATGCCCTCTACAGATGTTAAAAAGTCACTTAACTCTTGTCTGGTTATTTTAAGTTCCTCTTTTATAGACTCTTCTGACTCATCACCTGTTGGCGATGGTGCATCTTTAAGATCTGTTTGTTTTGACTTTGATGATTTTAGAGCAAGTTTATCTTGATAGTTATATATTTCACTTGGCCACTCTTCGCTCCATCTTCTTTTGACATCATACATCTTATACTCGCTATCTAAAACATGAAGATATATCTCATTTTCACCAAATAGCTTTCTTTTTTTACCAAAGTATGCACCATCGTAACTAGCATTATAGTTACCAAAGTGGATATGTCTAAGGGTTCTGAGTATAGATGGATCCATCTTACCTAACTCTTCCCAGTTAAACATAGGAGCATGAGGCTTTTTAAATCTTCCCTCACTTAAACTCCACATAATATACTGACCGATCCAGTCTCTTATATATGGAAATGCAGCAAAAGCAGTAGCACACTCTAGTATCCTAACCTTGCCATCTCTACCATAAGCAACATCAACCGCCCAGTACTCCGCTCTCGCAGCCTTTGATGCTTTTACAGCTAAGTCAAGAACATTTTTTGGAACATCATTATAGTCCATGCTTCCACCTTGAGAGGTGTTTGTAAGCCATTCACCCTCTGGAGCTCGACGCCAAAAAGCACAAACAGGTTTATGGCCTATGAGCATCACGCGGATATCTGCTTCCATCGGAACAAAGTCTTGAAAATATTGTGGGTGGTATTGTTTGTTATCATAAAGCTCTCTTGCTTCTTTGTAAGAGTCAACTTTATGCACAAAGTAACCACCATAGTTTGATGGTCCGTAAGATTTTTTGATGATTTTAGGATATGCACATTTTTTTAAAAATGCATCTGCATTATCATGTTTATAGTAGATATAAGTTTTTGGTATAGGAAGGTCATATTTCCAAGCAAACCTAGTTACATTTTCTTTAGATTTGTTTGAAAACTGAGTGTCCATAGATGGGATAAAACGAACATGAGGAAGCTCTCTTGCTATCTCTCTAAAAGTTTCATAAGCAGTAGCAGGGATATTTCCTACTAGAACATCGATTTTCTTACGTTTTACCTCTCTGATAAATCTAGCTTTATCATTTTTCCAGTGGTAAGTTACTGTTTCTATCTTGTTTGGCCAACCCTTAAAGTTTGAGTGGTCAAAAAATCTCAACACATAGTCTAAATATAAAAATCCCAATGTAGGTAGCTGCTTGTTTGTCAATCCCATGTTACTTTTTCTCCATTTTTTAAATATAATCGCGATTATACTATGCTAATCTTAATTTAAGTTGTATTTTATCTAAAAATAATATAAAGACTATTTAATCTTCTCTAAATACTCACAATCAACAGTATTTACCCTTATAAGGTCACCCTCGAGAACATGATAAGGCACTTGAACAACAGCACCAGTCTCAAGAGTTGCAGGTTTTTTACTTCCGCTTGAAGTATCACCTTTAAAGTTTGGTGGTGTTTGAGATATGATAAGTTCCATGGTTTCAGGTGCTTGGACTGAGATAGCCTTGTTTTTAAAAAAGACAATATCTACATTTACCCCATCTTTAAACCACTTTGAAGCATCATCGCATTGCTCATAAGAAAGACCGAGTTGGTCATAAGTTTCATTGTCCATAAACTGATACATATCACCATCATCATATAGATACTGCATAACTTTAAAGTCGATTATAGGAACTTCAAATTTATCTCCAGCATGAACAGTTTTTTCAACAACTTTTCCATTTAAAAAACTTTTTGCTTTCATACGGACAAATGCCGCACCCTTTCCTGGTTTAACATGCTGAAACTCTACGATTTTACAAGGTACTTCACCTACTATTAAACGAACATTTTTTTTGATATCACTCATGCCAATAGTTGCCATATATATTATCCTTAACTTTATTCTTGATTTATTTGCAGTATATTACACTAAATGCACTTAGAATGTTATAATGTCATAAATTATAAACTTTTTAGGATTGTAAACTTATGAACTTTACACTAGATGCAACTTGTAAAAATGCTAGGGCTTGTACCATCACAACAGCACACTCAACTATAAAAACACCAGTATTTATGCCTGTTGGCACTTTAGGAAGTGTAAAAGCACTAGATATGGATGATGTTTTAAACATACTTGGTGCAGATATCATACTTGCAAATACTTACCATACATACTTAAGACCCGGAGATAAAACTATCGCAAAGATGGGAAAACTCCATGGTTTTACGACCTACCCTAAAAGTTTTTTAACAGATAGCGGTGGTTTTCAAGCATTTAGCCTTAGCGATATATCTAAACCAAAAGAAAATGGCATAGAGTTTCGCTCTCACATAGATGGAAGCAAGCACTTTTTTACTCCAAAAAAAGTTATAGATATTCAGCATAACCTAGGCTCTGATATTATGATGATATTGGATGACTTAGTAGCTCTTCCTGCAACACAAGAGCGGATAAAACTAAGCATCGAGAGAACTACTTCTTGGGCAAAAGAGTCTATAGAGTATTTTCGAGACAAGCAAAAAGAGGGAGTTGGAGTAGAGCAAAATATCTTCGCTATCATTCAAGGTGGAACAGACAAGGCTTTTAGAACTAAAAGTGCTACTGAGCTGTGTGCCTTGGACTATGATGGTTTTGCTATTGGTGGCTTGTCGGTTGGAGAGTTAAACAACGAGATGTACGATACGGTGGAGCATACTGTAGAGTATATGCCAAAAGATAAACCTCGCTATCTTATGGGGGTTGGGACTCCTGAGGATCTTATAGAAAATATAGAACGAGGTATAGATATGTTTGACTGTGTGATGCCAACGAGAAATGCTAGAAATGGAACACTCTTTACATCATTTGGTCGCATAAACATTAAGGGTGCAAAGTTTAAAGAAGATGCATCGCCCATAGATGCTGAGTGCAACTGCATAACTTGTCAAAGGTATTCTCGCTCCTACCTAAGCCATCTCTTTCGTTCTCGTGAGTTAAGCTACTTTAGACTTGCTACTATCCACAACTTGCACTACTACCTAAACCTTATGAGAGAGGTAAGAAAGGCTATCTTAGATGATGACTTTGAAGAGTTCAAAAAAGAGTTTTATAGAAAAAGAGAGACAGTATAATATAAATGGCAAATAAAATTTTAAATATAGTATTAGCTTTATTTAATAGGAGCTTTCACTCTTTTGCAAACTGATGCTAAATATGAACAAAACTATAATAACAGT
>JAERRX010000189.1 GCA_016735225.1 Sulfurimonas sp.
ATGTTAAGTCCTAACTCTTTGAGGGCAAAAGTTGTAAGCTCTATGAGTGAAGAGGATACTCAAGATATCGAAGTGATAGGCTGGCTGTATCAGTTCTACATCTCAGAGAAAAAAGATGCTGTATTTGCCAAGCTAAAGAAAAACCAAAAGATAACTCCTGCAAATATCCCAGCAGCAACACAACTCTTCACACCTCACTGGATAGTAAAGTACATGGTCGAAAACTCTCTTGGACGAGTTTGGATGCTAAACAATCCTACTTCAAATCTAAAAGATAAGATGAAGTACTACATACAAAACAGCGAAGAAACTACAACATTCATAAAAGTAACAACCCCTGAAGAGATTACATTTTTAGACCCTTGTTGTGGTAGTGGTCATACACTTACTTATGCCTTTGACCTACTAACTCTTATTTATGAAGAAGAGGGTTACAACAAAAGTGAAATCCCATCTCTTATACTTGAGCATAACCTATTTGGTTGCGATATAGACAAAAGAGCTTCTGTGTTAGCTAACTTTGCTCTAACTATGAAAGCAAGACAGTATCACAAAAGGTTTTTCAAAAAAGATGTTAAACCAAACATCGTTGAGCTTGAAGAGTATGGAAGTGATGAGTTTGCAGGGATTAAAAACTTTGGTTCTCTTTTAGTTCCATCTGAAAGTGAAAACTTTGACGACGGCATATTTGCTCAATCTTCAAGAGAGTATGAGATACAAAAAAAGATACTTATCGGTGAGTTTCATTGTGTAGTAACTAATCCTCCTTACATGGGTAGCAAAGGCATGAACAAAGAGCTTAGTGACTTTGTGAAGAAGAGATACCCTGACAGTAAGTCTGATCTGTTTGCTGTTTTTATGGAAAGAACATTAGAGCTTACAAAACAACACGGTTTTATGAGTATGATAAATCAACACTCTTGGATGTTTCTTAGTTCTTATGAAAAACTTAGAATTAAAATCATCGAAAAGCAGAGAATAGACACTATGGTTCATCTAGGAGCAAGAGCATTTGAGGAGATTGGCGGGGAAGTTGTTCAGAGTGTGGCTTTTGTTTTGGAGAAAGGGGAGTAGATGAATGAGCTAATTCAAACAGAACAAACTATTAAAAATAAAATATTTACTGTTAGAGATACGCAAGTAATGTTAGATAGTGATTTGGCAGGCTTGTATCAAGTAGAAACACGAATTTTCAACCAAGCAGTTAAGAGAAATATAAAAAGATTTCCTGAAAAATTTAGATTCCAATTAAAAGAGGAAGAGTATCAAAACTTGACATCACAAATTGTGACCTCAAGTTTAAAGCATGGAGGTAGAAGACATTTACCCTATGCCTTCACAGAACAAGGTGTATCAATGCTAAGTGCCATACTTAAAAGCGATATAGCCATAGATATAAGCATAAAAATCATAGAATCATTTGTAAGTATGAGAAAACTAATCTCATCAAACAGCTTGATGTTTGATAGATTTGAACGAATAGAGCAGAGATTATCTCTACACGATGAAAACTTTAACAATATTTTCAGTGCCATAGAAGACAAATCACTAAAACCATCTCAAGGAATATTTTACGATGGACAAACCTTTGATGCTTATGTTTTTGTAGCCGACATCATCAAGCGAGCAAAAACTTCCATAAAACTTATAGATAATTATATAGATGAAACAGTGCTAACACTTTTTAGCAAAAATCAAAACATAAAAGTAACTCTCTACACTAAAACTATATCAAAATAACTAAAACTAGACCTAGAAAAATACAACTTCCAATACAACAACATAGAGATAAAAAAGTTCAACTCTTCACACGATAGATTTCTCATTATAGATGAAAAAGAGATATACCACATAGGAGCATCGCTAAAAGATTTGGGTAAAAAGTGGTTTGGGTTTTCTAAGATGGATAGTGAATCATTTGAGATGATGGGGAGGTTGAAGTGAAATAGTTTGACAAGTGGAATAAAATAAAACAAGCTACAAATAAAGAAAATAGTAAACTTTATTTTAAAGAGAGGGATATCTTTTGGGCTAGACTTGGCGAAAATATAGGATTTGAGCAAAACGGTAAAGGTGATGAGTTTGCAAGACCTGTTGTTATTGTTAAAAAACATACAAAAGATATGTTTTTAGCTGTACCTCTATCAACAACAAAAAGAGATGGTTCATTTTTCTATCAATTTTCTTTTTTAGAAGATAGAATTAGCACGGCTTTACTGGTTCAAAATAGATTATTGAGTAGTAAAAGATTAATAAAAAAAATAGGCAAAATAGAACAAAAAGATTTTGAAAAACTAAAAGAAAAATTAATAAAGCTGATAGAATAATGTTTGCCCCACAAAAAGCAGGGCAATCCCGAAGGACAATTGTAATAACATTGTATCATAACCATAAGAAAAATTCAAGAAGTGAAAACTAAATGGCAACATACATAAGACTAACAGACTTTAAAAGTGTAATTCAAATCATAAAAAACCAGAGAATAGACACTATGGTTCATCTAGGTGCAAGAGCATTTGGAGAGGTTGTTCAGAGTGTGGCATTTGTTTTGCACAAAGGGGAGTAGATCAATAATGAAAAGTTAGTTAGTAATTCAGTTGTCGCAAAATTTGAGATAACTCAAAATAAATTTATGATAAAATAAATTTTGATGATACTAAAAGAAGGAAACAAAGATGATTTCAGAAATTGAAAATGATATTATTATTTATAAAAATGGCGAAATAGAGCTAAATGTTTCCATCGATGATAAAACTATATGGTTACGACAAAATGAAATCTCTAAACTCTTTAAAAAAGATAGAACAGTTATAACTAGACATATAAACAATATTTTAAAAGACAATGAGGTGAACGAGATAAGCAATGTGCAAAAAATGCACTTTGCAAATTCAGATAAGCCTGTAAATCTTTA
>JAERRX010000026.1 GCA_016735225.1 Sulfurimonas sp.
TGTTTGCTCTTTATAGATTTGTATATCTCGCTCAATCTACTCTTATCGGCTTTTTGAAGTATAAAATTGATATCTTCTCTTTTCACTATATAAACTTTCTTCTGATGATTGCACTTAGCTTATCGAGTACCCAAACAGTTATAAGGATAAATATCAAGATAGTACATACACTTCCGTTCTCAAACCCTCTTAGTTTATCAAACAGATAAAAACCTATACCACCAGCTCCCACGAAGCCTAGTATAGAAGCACTTCTAACATCACTCTCAAACCTATAAAGAACCATAGATACAAAATGAGGCATCGTTTGAGGTATGACCGCATAAATCAAGATTTTTATAAAACCAGCTCCGCTGTTGGTCAAAGCCTCCACAGGACCGGGGTCAATCGCTTCATTGCCTTCACTGAGAAGTTTACTCAAAACTCCAGCTGTATGGATAGCAAGTGCTAAGATACCAGCCATGGGTCCAAGACCTACAGCACTGACAAATATCAAAGCCCAAACAAGCTCATTGACCGACCTAAATACATTGGCTATAAATGTTCCTGTTGCATAAAGCCCTCTTCTAAAAAACTCGTGAAAAAGAGTTTTTCCTGGAATTAAAATCATCAATATATTTCTTGAAGTTACATACGAAAGAGGAACTGCTAGGAGAACAGACATAACAAGGGCAACTATCGCCATCTGAACCGTCTCAACCATAGCCCAAAAATAGTCTTTCAAATCTGCACTATCAAGCACAGGAGGAAAGTAGCTACTCCCCTCTATCTCTGGATTTCCGCTTACATAAGAAACCATATATCCCCAACCGTCAAATAGCTCTTTAAAACTCATCTTTGTACTAACCCAGCTATAAGACAGAATCATTAAAAATATAGATACTACAACTATATTTGTAAGTTTAAATGGTGTTGATTGTTTTTTTAACTCTTCAATAGACATCTGCTTCCTTTTTTTTACATATGAGACCACTGGACAGTACAAAGCCCCAATCTACGGCAACCTAGAATATCATAAATCAATAATTTTACCCTCATATTAACTATGGCTAGTATTTCGTATAAAATTATTGATTTCTAATATCCTATCTCACCATATCTTGGAACTTTGTACTGTCCAGTGGTCTCATGTAGCGGTATCTAAAACCACTACATGTAGAGATATTTTTTATTTAGCTTTAAGTGCTTTTTTTAGCTTTATGAGTTCTCTAATAGAGTCATAAGTCTTGTCATATCCAACAATAAAACCTTTGTTTTTCATCTTCTCTAGTCCATCTTTATCTTTATATGAGATAAATGCACCTTTTAAAGCCATCTTGAGTGATGTTGGCAAATCTCCTCTTACTGCGATTGGAGCACCTGGAATGATGTCTGATTTCCAAATCACATTAAAATCATCTTGTTTCCAATTTCTTCCAACTCCTCTGTTAAAATCAAGGTTATTTGTTGAAGCAGCATCGATTTTGCCAGCTTTTACTGATAGTATAGATGTCTCATGTCCACCAGAATAGACTACTTGAGAAAAGTAACTCTTAGGGTCTATGCCTTTTTTTGAAAACATTACACTTGGAACTAGAGTTCCTGAAGTTGAATGAGTTGAAGTAAAAGCCCACTTTTTGTTTTTGATATCTTCTAAAGTCTTAAGTCCACTCCCCTTTTTAGTGATAATCATCCCATAATATCCAGGTAGATTTGTCTCAGCATCTACTTCTATGACTATCGCTTCTGCATTTGCTCTTCTTACAGCTTCAACATAAGACTTTGGTCCAAGATAAGCAAGCTCTATATGGTTGTGTTGCATAGCTGTTATAACACCCGCATAATCACTAGCTGTTTGCATGTTTACTTTTACACCTAGAGTCTTTTCAAGATATGTCACTAATCCACCAAATGTATCTTTTAGAGATGTTGAACCTGCTACTGGTATAATTCCAAAGTTGATCTCTTTAGGCCAGTTATTTGGGTTTGCATTCAGCGTTAATGCACTTAGACTCAATGCTAGTGTTGCCACTCCAACTTTTTTAAAAAATTCTCTTCTCATTGTTTTTCCTATTTGATTTTTTACACTACTTCTGTATAGTGTATATGTTTTCAACTATCTCAGATGAGAGTTCACAGCTCTTACTATCAAAAACTATTCTGCCATCATTGACACCAACGATACGACTACAATACTTTTTCGCAACTTCAAGATGATGTAAATTTGCAATTATGGTTACACCATAGTCCTGATTTATGCGTCTTAAGATGTCCATTACCTTTTTTGCACTCTTCTCATCTAGTGCCGATATGGGTTCATCTGCGAGGATGATTTTGGGCTCACCTGCTAAGGCCCTAGCTATCGCTACTCTTTGTCTCTGTCCGCCACTAAGCTCATCACATCTTTTTGTCGCATATTTTGACATATCTACTATGTCCATATACTCTTTTGCCTTTACAAGCTCTTTGTCTTTGTAGTATCTTAACACCGCTCTTGCTACTGGTATATCGCCAAGCATACCGCTCACCACATTGTCAAGCACACTTAGTCTATCGACTAGATTGTAGCCTTGAAATATGACTCCAATCTGCTCTCTTATCTTTCTTAGTCTCTTCTTTTTTATATTGTCCATGTCGTGACCTAAAACTTTAAACTTTCCGTCAAAAACTTTAATGCCTCCAGTAACTGACATCATAAGAGTAGATTTACCCGCCCCACTAGGACCAATAATGCCTATAAATTCCCCATCTTTTATCTCTAAATTAATATCTTTTAAAATCTTCTCTTTTTTGTAACCAAGTACGAGATTTTTCATCTTTATCATCTATCTGTCTCCAATTAAATCAATTTTTATCTTACAAATATCACCTCTGAAGTGACTAACTCCATACTCTACTAAGTTTCCATTTTGGTCTTTTGATACTGTTTCTACCGACAACAGTGAAGATTTTTGTGGTATCTGTAGAAGTAAACTCTGCTCTTTAGAACACTGTTGTGACTCAAAAAGTGTTGATGTCTTGCTGATGTCCAAATCTGGATAACAGCTACTAAGAACCTTGTAGAGTGAAAATGGTTCAATATCTAAATTTTCCACTATATCTCTATACATGAAAGCATCAAAATAACTATGAGAAATCTGCAATGGCATATCATCCGCATATCTCAACAGCTTCAACTCTATCACCTTAAAGCCGATAGGAACTTTTAGATTTTCAGATATGTTTCTGTTAGCTTCTATGATATCAATATGCAAAATCTTTGTTTTTGGTTTATAACCCAAATCAGCAATCTTTGAAGAGTAACTACTCTTATCTGTAATCGTATATGGTATATTTATCTTTGTAACAAAGTTACCTTTACCTTGTTGTGTGTATATATAACCATCATCTCTTAACAGCTCTAGGGCATGTCTGACGGTATGTCTATTGACACTATACTCTTTTGAAAGAGAGTTCTCCGACGGCAGTTTGTTTAGACTAAGATACTTCTTTTGTGTTATATTTTGCAAAATATCATTATAAATCTTTTTATATATCGGAGAGTAAATATTTGACAAAATCTTCCTTTTAGAAACTTATAGCGATGAGAGTATAAAGTAGTCAAATTACATTGTGGTTACAATATACTAGACAAGTAAGTTTAAATGTATAGGGGGTCAGGAGGGTATAATAAAAATGAATAAGCTAGAAAAAGATTTTGAAGAAAAAAATCAAAGCTACGACCTTGCTGTTGTTATGCTATCTTGGTTAGTAATGATACTATTTTGATAAGTTTTTAGAGATTAATTTAAGTTTTAAGTATGAAAATTGGGCTAAATAATTATAATGCTTGATTACGACATGTTTTAATTAAAAGTAAATACCCTGATTATTCAAGTACAACAATTAAAGAATAAAAACAACCAATCACCCAAGGGGAGTGATTAAATCCCCCCTTGTTTCTATCAATAAAGCCTAGTGTTAAAAACAATAAGCAAAAATAACAGAACGATGATTAGTCGTAAAATAAACACAGAAATAGCCTCCTATATTAGCACTCCCACCCCTACCACGCCTTTTACTAAGCAAAAAAAAAGGACCAAGGTAATCAACCCTAGTCCTTTGTGCTAACTATTTAGGTAATCAATCCTAAATAAAAAAGCTATTTATGTTTATTCTTAATGAAAGTATACACTAAAAAAGAAAATAATTCAAATATTAATTTCTGAATTAAACCAATAAATGCAACAAATCATAAAATGGGGTCATAAAATAGGGTCAGGTGTTGAATCTTGAATTTTACTAAAAATCTAGCTACAATTAAACTGTTTTTATAAAATCAAGGACATAAAAAAGAGAACAGGCCACTTTAATTAGAAAGATAGTAGAGGATTTTTAAAAGTAGCCTGCCCCCTTTAATCAAAAGT
>JAERRX010000113.1 GCA_016735225.1 Sulfurimonas sp.
TCGTTAAAGTTATCTGTAATTTTAGAAGCATATTCGTTTATTGTCATGATTTATCCATATTTTTATTTAAAATTTATAAAGCAATTATCGTTCCATGGAGTTTTCCGAAGTTTACAGCATATACTAAGATTTTACAAATAACTATAATTTGTGATACAATATGTATGACAAATATAAAGGGGTTTAAATGCTATCTGTTCGTTTAGAGAGTTCACTTGAAAATCAACTCAGTTTTTTTGCTGAACAAAACCATACTTCAAAAACTAAAATCATTAAAAATGCTTTAGTGCATTACTTTGAGATGCTTAAAAAAGAGAGCAAAGATAGGTCATCTTATGAGCTAGGCAGTGAACTATTTGGTAAATACTCAAGTGGTGATGGTAGTTTATCCACCACATATAAACAAAAACTAAAAGAGAAGCTTCATGCAAAAAACTCTCATAGATAGTGGTCCGATCATAGCACTTTTTGATAAGAGCGATAAGTACCATCTACAAACAATAGAGTTTATGAAAACATTTACTGGGGAACTTATTAGCTCGTGGTCAGTAATAACCGAAGTATCTCACATGTTAGACTTCAACCTCAAAGTACAGATAGACTTTTTAAAATGGGTAGAGCTAGGTGGCATAACACTCTATGAGATAGATCAAAATGACATTTCAGATATACGAGTAATGATGGAGAAGTACCTAGATATACCGATGGATTTAGCAGATGCTTCACTGATCTATATTGCCAATAAAGAGAAGATAAAAAACATCATAAGTATAGATAGCGACTTTGATATCTATAGAACTCTAAAAAAACAAAACCTAAATAACCTACTGAGGCGATGATGAAAAAAATACTGCTAATAGATGATAGACTAAAAAGACAAGAAGATTTTCTCACTCTTAACGACATAGTACTTACAGAATATGAAGATGGTGCAAAGCCTAGATTTGAAACCGTTATGAAGGTTCTTGATAGTTTTGGTGTTAAGCTTCAAGCTAGTGCATAATATAAATATTGATATAAAGACCACTTACAATGGAGTTGAATATACTCAAAAAGAATTTGATAAGTTGTTCCCAGACTTTGACAACAAGATAGTTATTGAGATAGATTAGTTTTATCTCATAACCCTTATAAAAGAGTTTATATATCAACTACTTAAGTATATATCTTTTATAGGGAATGACTCACTAACAAAAATACGATACTAGATACCCACATTTTAAATATATCCTAGAATATATCTTTTTATAGGTTAAGAAGTTGCCAATAAGCTTTTTTTAAAATAGTGGTTACCAATGGGTATAAAATCATAAACTTAAAGTGCCGAGTAAAGTCCGAAATATAGGGGTTAATTGAAGTTTTAGAAGTGGTGGACCCTCAGAGATTCGAACTCTGGGAGGTGTGACCCTCGCTGGTTTTCAAGACCAGTGCATTCGACCAACTCTGCCAAAGATCCACGCATTGTGTACATAATGAAATGTACTGGTAAAAGTATATCATTTAAACTGGAGGTGCCACCCAGATTTGAACTGGGGATAGCAGCTTTGCAGGCTGCGGCCTTACCACTTGGCGATGGCACCAGTAATCTTTCATATCAATGGTGCCCAGGGCCGGACTTGAACCGGCACAGTATTGCTACCGGGGGATTTTAAGTCCCCTGCGTCTACCAATTTCGCCACCTGGGCTTATGAATGAATTCACAGTTTAATATAATAAATGGAGCGGGAAACGAGGTTCGAACTCGCGACCCCGACCTTGGCAAGGTCGTGCTCTACCACTGAGCTATTCCCGCAATTTTTGTCACTTATGTTTAAGTGAACGGAATTATAGCCGTTTTATTTTTGTTTGTAAAGAGTTTTTGAGCTAAATATGAAAAAAAATGGTATAATCGTGTTTAAAGAATTATAATAGATAATACTTTTGCCCTGTTTTTGGGCTAAGCTTTAGTGACTGTTATAATGATATAAGGATTTTAATGAGAAGTGATATTATAAAAAAAGGCTTTGACAAGGCACCGCATCGTTCATTACTTAGAGCAACAGGTTTAAAAGATGAAGATTTTGATAAACCATTTATCGGGATAGCCAATAGTTATATTGATATTATTCCAGGGCATTTTTTTCTACATGAGTATGGCGAGATAGTAAAAGAGGCTATTCGTGAAGCTGGTGGGGTTCCATTTGTTTTCAATACTATCGGTGTTGATGATGGTATCGCTATGGGTCATGAGGGTATGCTTTACTCTCTTCCATCTCGTGAGCTTATTGCTGACTCTATAGAAACAGTTATGAATGCTCACGCACTAGATGCGATGATATGTATCCCTAACTGTGATAAGATTGTACCAGGTATGATCATGGGTGCTCTTCGTGTAAATGTACCAACTATCTTTGTTTCTGGTGGACCTATGGCAGCTGGACACAAGGCTGATGGTACTGCTATCGACCTAGCTACTGCTTTTGAAGCTGTTGGAGAGCATGCTGAGGGTAGAATGACAGATGAGGAACTATATGATATAGAGTGCAATGCTTGTCCTTCTGGAGGAAGCTGTTCTGGTATGTTTACCGCAAACTCTATGAACACACTTTGTGAGGCTATGGGTATAGCACTTCCAGGTAATGGGACTGTTTTAGCTATGACTCCCAAGCGTATAGAGATGGTTAAAAAAGCTGCGAAACGCATAGTTGAGTTAGCCTTAGAAGACAATCCTAAAAACAATATGAAAAATATATTGAACGAAAAAGCAGTTCACAACGCATTTGTTGTAGATATGGCAATGGGTGGAAGCTCAAACACTGTTTTACACATGTTAGCCATAGCAAAAGAAGCTGATGTTGATTTTGATATCAAACAGATCAACGAGATTGCGGACAATGTTGCTCATATCGCTAAAATATCTCCATCATTAACAACTGTACATATGAAAGATATAGATGATGCAGGTGGAGTAAATGCTGTTATGAAAGAGGTAAGTCGCCGTGGTGGTTTACTGCATCTAGATGCACAGATGATAACTGGTGAAACACTTAAAGAACGCATAAAAGATGCAAAAATTTTAAATGAAGATATTATCCATACTAATGAAAATGCTTACTCTAAAGTCGGTGGTTTATCTATTTTATTTGGAAATTTAGCAATAGAGGGTGCGGTGGTTAAAACAGCAGGTATAGACCCATCTATGCGACAGTTTAAAGGAACTGCTATATGTTTTGACTCTCAACCTCAAGCATTAGCAGGGATAATGGCTCGAAAAGTTAAAGCTGGCGATGTTGTAGTTATCCGATATGAGGGACCAAAAGGTGGACCGGGTATGCAAGAGATGCTTGCTCCAACAGCACTTATTCAAGGTATGGGGCTTGGTTCTTCTGTTGCCCTTATAACTGATGGTCGCTTTTCTGGTGCAACAAAAGGTGCATCTATAGGTCATGTTTCTCCTGAGGCTGCCGAGGGTGGACTTATAGCTTTTATAGAAGATGGCGATGAGATAGAACTAGATACAGATGCACATCTACTACAACTAAATGTTAGTGAAGATATACTACAAAAGAGAAAAACTGCATGGAAACCTTATAAAAACGAGGTCAAATCCAAATGGCTTAAAAGATACCAAATACTAGTCTCAAACGCTTCAAATGGTGCAGTTTTAAAAACTGAACTTTAAAAAGGAAAACTATAAGTGAACGCAATTGCAATAAAACACAATGATGAAATTATTGATCTACAAACTGCTGAGGAGTTAGGCTTTGAGGGTGAGCAGATTCATCTTGATAACTCTGAGGACTCTTTAGAGGTTCTTCGTCACTCAACAGCACACCTTATGGCTCAAGCTATAAAGTCACTATATCCAGATGCAAAGTTTTTCGTAGGACCAACTGTAAAAGAGGGTTTTTACTATGACTTTAAAACTGACTCAGAGATAGGCGAAGGTGATCTAAAAAAGATAGAAAAACAGATGCTTTCTTTTGCAAAGAAAAAGTATAAGATAGAAAAGTACTTTATCTCTATGAGTGAGGCTAAAGAGAAGTTTAAAGATGATCATCTTAAACTAGCAGTTATGCAGAGGATACCTGATGATATAGTGAGCATCTACAAGCAAGGCGAGTTTGAAGACCTTTGTCGTGGTCCTCACCTTCCATCTATTGGGCTTATAAGATACTTTAAGCTCACTAAAATATCTGGTGCTTACCTTGGTGGTGACTCTAAAAATGAGATGCTAACTCGCATATATGGCATAGCATTTGCAGATAAAGAGTCACTAAAAGCTCATATAGATATGTTAGCAGAGGCTGCAAAACGAGATCATAGAAAGATTGGCTCAGAGATGAAACTTTTTACTTTTCGTGAAGAGGTTGGTGCAGGTTTTCCTATATGGCTACCTGCTGGAGGAAGACTTCGTGCTAGACTTGAGTCTTTACTTTTTAAAGCACATAGAAAAAGAGGTTATGAGCCAGTTCGTGGACCTGAGATGCTAAGAAGTGATCTATGGAAAACATCGGGTCATTATCAAAACTATGGCGAAAATATGTACTTTACAAACATAGACGATGTAGAGTTTGGTGTAAAACCTATGAACTGTGTCGGACATATAAAAGTTTATGAAGATGAACTTCACTCATATAGAGATCTACCAATAAAATATTTTGAGTATGGTGTTGTCCATCGCCACGAGTTTACAGGTGCATTACATGGCTTGTTTAGAGTTCGTGAATTTACTCAAGATGATGCGCATATCTTCTGTACAACAGAGCAGATTGAAGAGCAGATCATAGAAGTTGTTGATTTTGTAGATAAAATTATGAGTACTTTTGAGTTTGACTACAAGATGATGATCTCAACCAAGCCAGAAAAAGCAGTTGGAAGTGATGAAGTTTGGGAAGTTTCTACTCAAGCCCTTAAAAATGCGATGGACAAAAACTCTTTAGCTTATGAGATTGATGAGGGTGGTGGTGCATTTTATGGTCCTAAAATAGACATAAAGATCACAGATGCCATAGGTCGTGAATGGCAATGCGGAACAATTCAGCTAGATTTTAACCTTCCAAAAAGATTTGAACTTGAATATAATGGCGAAAATAACGACAAAACACAGCCAGTTATGATTCATAGAGCAATTTTAGGTTCTTTTGAGCGTTTTATTGGTATATTAACAGAACATTATGCTGGTGAGTTTCCAATGTTTATAGCTCCCACACAAGTTGCTATAGTTCCTATTGCTGATGCACATAATGCTTATGCTAAGGAACTATCTGATAAACTTATCGACATAAATGCCGATAGTGAGATATACAACAAAAATGATTCTCTAAACAAGAGGATCAGAATAGCAGAAAAAACGAGAGTTCCGATGCTTGTTATCATAGGCGATGAAGAGGTTGAAGGTAAATCTGTTGCGATTCGTGACAGAAGAACTAGAGAGCAATACAATCTAAGCGAAGATGAATTTTTAAAGCTTATACAAACTAAAATAAATGAGGTAAATTTTTGAGTAAAAAAGATCGTGTCATAATGAATGACGACATTCGTGTCGATGAACTGCGTTGCAATATAGATGGAGGGGAATCTTTAGGAATAATTTCTACAGATGACGCTATGGATAAAGCAAATGAATTAGGCTTAGACTTAGTTCTTATAGCTCCTGGTGCAAAACCGCCTGTTGCAAAGATTATGGACTATGGCAAATACAGATACCAAGAAGAGAAAAAACTCAAAGAACAAAGAAAAAACCAAGTAAAGATAGTTGTTAAAGAGATCAAGCTATCTGTAAAGATTGCTGAAAATGATGTAGCTTACAAGGTTAAACATGCAAGAGAATTTTTAGAAAAAGGTTTTCATGTTAAGTTCCGTGTATTTTTAAGAGGTCGAGAGATGGCACACCCAGAAGCTGGAAAAGAGGTTCTTTTAAGGGTTTGGCCTATGGTTGAAGATATTGGTATCATGGAGAAGCCACCTAAATTTGAAGGTCGATACTTCAACATGTATGTAACTCCTCAAAAATAGCACTTTAAAAGTAGTGCTATATTTTTGTATAGTCGATACCTTCTTCGCAAGTAAAGATGAGATTTTTAACGATCTCATCTTTATCTGTTTTCCCTTCTCCAAACTCGTCTAAAAATTGCATCTTTATTTTTGTATCTTTTTGAGTGCTTACTTCACCATACTTTAAAATATATTCGATTGTTAAGTCATTCATGATCTATCCTTTAGTGAAAATATACAAAGAAAAAGTGTATAAAAAGTGTAAAGCTAAAAGTTTATAAAGATATTTTAGCTTTTAACTCATCTTCTTCTATTGCTGAGCTTACATACTTTATCACTATAAGATTTTCGCTTTCATTGATATACCACTCGGCAATATGCTCATTTTCTAACTCTTGAAGTTTAGTAGCATCTATACTATCTTGAGCTATATAGAGGTGAGAGTGCTTTGTTGGGTTTTGAAGTTTTAGTGTCCATAGCAACCATAAAGTAGATATAACAGCGATAGAGATACCTATAGTTTGTCTATCGCTAATATCAAGCATAAGACCAGTAAAAGTACCCCCTACAAATGTAGCAAAGTAAGCGATAGAGTTTGATATACCCAAAGCCGCACCTTTTTGATGAACTTTTGCAAACTTTGTAATCATCGACTGCACCAAAGGCTCCATCATATTAAAAGCTACAAAAAACATAGATACCCCTACTGCAAACATAACACTAGATGCTGTAAGACCCATAAGTAAAAAAGCACCGATAAACAAAACTATAGAGATGAGAAATATCTGTTTTGGTTTGTTGTACTTTTCGCCAAATACCGCTGCTGGACCCATAGCGATAAGACCTAATATCATAGCAGGAAGATAAACCATATACAGATCAGACTTATCCCATGCAAATGTATCACTTGTTAAGATGATAGGAATAAGAACAAAAGCGGCAGTCATAAGGGCTTTTTGCATAGCATTGATAATGATCATATTTAAAAGGTTAGGGTCTTTTAAAATATCTGAGGTTTTTACAACTCCATGATAAATATGCTTAATCCTAGGAGGTGTTGGAACTTTTGTAAAAAGAATAACTATTGCCAATATAGAAAGTCCAGCAGTTATGAAAAATAGAGCATCGACACCGTAGGCACCGCCGATAATAGGACCAACTCCCATAGCAAGTGCAAAACTCATAGCGATAGATGCTCCCATGATAGCCATAGCTTTACCACGAACTTTCTCTTCAACTAGGTCTGAAATCATCGCTGTTATAACAGAGCCTATCGCTCCAGCACCTTGAAGAAACCTACCAAGCATAAGAGTATATATATCACTAGAGTAAGCACAAATGATAGAACCTACAAAAAAGATAAGCAGACCCACAAGAAGAGTAGGCTTACGACCTATTTTATCGCTCATCGTACCAAAAGGGATCTGAAAGATGGCCTGAGTTAAAGCGTAGCCACCAACAACAACACCAACCAGTAAAGGAGTTGAGCCATCAAGCTCAAGAGCATAGATGGAGATAACTGGAAGGACTAAAAATAGACCTAAAAACCGAAGAGAGAGTATGGCAGATAATGGGAAAACTTTTTTAAACATGAGAGACCTTAGTAAATTTAGTATATAATTGCAACATTATATATAAATATTATTACATTGAGTATAAGGAATGAAAATTGAGATTAGTTTTAGCTACATCTAATAAAGGTAAAGTAAGAGAGATAAAAGCACTATGTCAAGACTATGAGGTTTTAGCATACAGTGAACTTATCAAAGAGTTTGAAATCATTGAAGATGGAGATAGTTTTAAAGAAAATGCACTTATAAAAGCAAGAGCAGTTTTTAAAGCACTCGGCGACAAAGAGGCGATAGTTTTAGCAGATGACAGTGGCATAAGTGTTGATATCTTAGATGGTAAACCAGGTATTTATAGTGCTAGACATGCGGGTGTAGATGCTAGTGACAAAGATAACCTATATAAGCTTATAGATGATATAAAAGCCAAAGGTGCAAACTCTTCGCCTGCTCACTATACAGCTGCTATAGCTATTGTGAGTGAGGATGATGAGTATTGTGTTCATGGCTGGATGCATGGCACGGCAAAGAGTGAAGCAAAGGGCAATAGTGGCTTTGGATATGACCCTATGTTTATTCCACTAGGATATGATAAAACATTGGGCGAGTTAGATGAGTCGATAAAAACAAAACTATCTCATAGAGCAAAGGCGTTAAGCCTTGCTAAAAAAATCTTGCAAACTTTATAAGAATTTGCGACTTAAAATATAAAAAGAAAATTCTAATCTGTCTAAGATTATATGTAGATGGGCGTTATATCTGCTGATTGTTTGCATGATATCTCCTTTAACATTGATGTTAAAAGAGATAAAGCAAATACTGTTCCATATTAGTTAAAGATGATTAGTAGTAAGACACCAAAAACAATTCTATATATTCCAAAAGATACAAAAGTGAAGTTTTCTAAGAACTTTAAAAATAGCTTTATAGTTATAAAAGCAACTACAAATGAAACAAGAAAGCCAACAGCTAAAGTAACAAGGTTAGCATCGCTAAACTCATGGTAATGTTTTAAGATATCATAAGCCGTAACAGCACCCATAACAGGAAATGCAAGTAAAAAACTAAACTCTGCACTAGCTTTTCTGCTGATACCAAGAAGCAAAGCCCCTATGATGGTAGAGCCAGCCCTACTAGTCCCAGGAATAAGAGCAAAGACTTGAGCAAAGCCGATAAGAAGAGCTTGTTTTGTACTTATCTGCTCCACATCATCTATGGTTTTAGAGCTGTCCTCATCTATAAAAAATTTCTCAACTATTAAAAAGACTAAGCCTCCAACTATAAACATAACAGCAACAACATCGATACTAAAGAGTTCTTTGATCTGAGAAGAAAATATAAAACCAACAACACCTATAGGAAGAAATGCTAAAAAGACCTTTTTCCATAAAGAGATCTTACTAAGTGTAAACTTCTCTTTATAGTTGAAAAAAACTGCTAAAATAGCGGAAAACTGTATGATAACTGAAAAAGCTTTTGTAACAGAGGTTTGCTCTATGCCTAAAAACTCACTAGCAACTATAAGATGCCCAGTAGAAGAGATAGGCAAAAATTCTGTAAAACCTTCGATAACACCTAAGATAACCGCATCAAAAATACTCATATAAATTCCTGTTTATTTTTACATTTAATAATTTTTCACTTATTATTGCATAATT
>JAERRX010000171.1 GCA_016735225.1 Sulfurimonas sp.
AGTTCCCAAAGATTACTTTGGTGCTAAACAGTTCGACTCTATCGAAATCTACAACCCAAAACAGTTTGAAGACTGGTACGAGAGAGCAGACATAGAGATATACAGATATATGAAAGATAAAAAAACAAACATCATGGTCATAAAAGGGTATGGCATCTATGTATATGACAGAGACATGCTGCAACTGGCAAAAACTATAGCACTTTTAGAGAACAGTTGTAAACTACTGTACTACTCACACGAGTTTGGCAGGGGTAGAAGCTAGCTCTTTTTTCTTCAAGTATTTATCCAAAAATAGCATTCCAAAAGGAACTAGCGAAGTGATAAATGCAAAGAGTGAAAACTTTTTGCTCCACTTATGCTCGCTCATCGCCGTATATAAAAAATAGATAAACAGACAAAAAAGAACCCCATGAGTCATGCCGACTATCTTGACAGGGATTGGATTTCCTCCGATGTATTTTATGGGCATAGCTATAAAAAGCAGTACTAGGTAGGACAAACCCTCGATAAAACTAGCAATTCTAAATTTTTTTATAGATGAATCAAGCAAATAAATCTCCAATATTTTTTTAAATTATACAGATAGTTTATAAACAAAAATATAACATATATTGGGTATACTGTAAAAAACATAACACAAGGAAGAGCAATTTTAACAATACCTAAAGGCATAGCCAACATAGACATGAGCAATATAAGCGACAATCTGCTCTACTATAAATACAACATTAAACATCTCATAAAACTAGAAAACCGAGGAGTAGATAAAGAGTCTTCAGAGTTTTTGAGTGCATATCGCTCTTTTGCAGGGGCTGTTTACGAAAACTATCTATACGAAAAACTTTTGATTTATGCAAAACACAATCCTAACATAGGCAGTTTTGTGCTAAAAGGTCCACATGCTCCCAAAAAGAGTTCTCTCTCAAATGCTCTACATGTAGATATGCATGGACAGATAATCTACAAAACAAAAGCGATTGAGATTGGCGAGTTTGATGCTATGTTTTTTAACGAAAAAGAGATTATTTTTGTAGAGATGACACTGATAAAATCTGTAAAAAATCTAAAGCGAAGACTGCGAAAGAAAAAAGCACTCCTTGAGACACTATTTCCAAAACACGACATAAAAGCTCTTATCATACTCAACAAGGGAGTAGTTGGTAGCAGACAGCTTCCAGATTACTGCACTGTGTGGCTCACAAAACCTTTTGAAGTTGATGATATCTATGAGCATCTAAAATCAAACACTAACTACAAGAGAAAACCGCTTCTAAAACATACAGCAAAAAACCTAGTAGCAGACTCTGCATTAAAAGTTTTTCCTTTTAAGTACTACAACTCTCTTACTTGGATGCTTTACAAACTAAGAGCAAAACCTAACAGCATACTAAATATGGAGTTTCTTAAAACGATTACATGTACACGATATATGGACTTGTTTACAAAAGTCTATCTGGGCTATATGGATAAAAAAGATTTTGAAAGTATCTATCCTGAAGTACCTGATGTGACTGAAAAAGTAGCAGTATCTATCGAAAAAGAGCATACAGGTAGGCTTCTTCTTACTTACTTTATGCAGTATAACAGAAAAAAACTCATCAATGTAGTCATAAAAAACAAAAAACCAACTCTAGTAAAAAAAGATGTACATGGTATCTCGGTAACAGAAGTTTTTCATATCTTAAGACTCGTCACAAAAGAGCATAGAATTACACCCGAAGAGATAAAAATAACTGAAAAACTTTTGCGTTCTCTTGATTAGACTTCTCCTGATACCTGTGCGTATTTCAGAACCTATTAGAGAGTCTTAATCGAGGCAGAGGTGTTAGGAAAAAAATGCCATCACTGTTTGAATCATCGCAACATTGACCAAGTCTATAAAAAATGCACAGACCAAAGGAACTATCAAAAATGCCAATTGTGATGGTCCATATCGCTGAGTAACTGCAGTCATGTTAGCCATAGCAGTCGCAGTTGAACCAAGCGAGATACCTCCAAACCCAGAAGCGATAACAGCAGCATCATAGTTTTTACCCATAAGTCTATATACCACAAACATCGTTACACCTACTGCTACAACAAACTGCACTGCTATGATAGTCAAGATAGGTCCAGCCAAATCAGCCACTACCCACAACTGCATACTCATAAGTGACATTGAGAGGAAAATCCCTAAAGATATATCTGCAATGAGTGCTAAAGATGTACCTTTTGCATGCCAATTTAGCCAAGAAAATTTTCTCTCCATCTTTGGAGATATAAAACTACTAATCATAATACCAGCAAAGAGTGCAGTCACAAAAAGAGGTAGTTTTAAACCTGCCACTTCGAGCAGATTGTTTAGAATAAAACCTATGATTATGCTTATATGTATAGCCAATATCCCATGCAAAAAAGAGAAATAATCTATCTCGATATGCTTTTTTTTGTAAGCAACACCAACACTTTGCATCTCATTTGGATTTGCTTTTAGGTTATCTTTTTTGATCAAAAAACTAGCGATTGGTCCACCCATCAGACTAGCCAATATAAGACCAAAGGTTGCAGTTGCTATACCAATCTCCATAGCATTACTTATACCATACTGCTCTTTAAATATAGGAGCCCAAGCTATAGCAGTACCATGCCCCCCGATCAAAGAGACAGTGCCACCGAGCAACCCAATCATGGGATTTAGATCAAATATCTTTGCGATAGAGATGCCAACAGCATTTTGAATTATCATATAAAAAATGGTGATTAAGAGGAGAATTACCAAAGGCTTACCGCCCTTAACCAAATCCTTAACATGAGAACTTAAGCCAATAGTAGTAAAGAAATAGACAAGCATAGCATCTCTACTTGTCAAGTCAAACTCTATGGACATACCAAAAGCAAAGTAAACAATAGCAAATATAACAGCAAAAAGAAGCCCGCCTGTAACAGGTTCAGGTATGTTTAAGTTTCTCAAAAAAGCAAAATGAATATTTAGCCCTTTACCTATAAAAAGAACTATAATCGCCACTGTTAGTGACATAAATGACTTAAATGCT
>JAERRX010000124.1 GCA_016735225.1 Sulfurimonas sp.
AGCAAGTGGAATATCTAAGCTTACTGTAGATTTAGATGCTCTTGATAAAGAATTTGCAAGTGGTGCAGTAACTATGGATCAGTATACTGCTAAACTACGTAAGTTAGGTATTGAAGCAAATAAAGTAGGTAAGATAAAAGCTTTTGGTTTAGGTACAGTATCCACTAAAGGTTTTAGTGACGCGTTTAAAGGTATGGAGAAAATGAATACCTTATTTTCTTCGAATATGACCCAAATGAACAAGATAGGTATTAGTTCTATGGATCAAGTCTTTAAATTAATTAGCGATCCAAAAGCATGGGATGATTTTTCAGCCAACACATTAAAAGGTTATAGCAAGTTTGATTCAGAGACTCAAAAGATTTCTAATAAATTTAGTCGATTGGTCGATGAGATATCAGATCCATCACGTAAAGCTATTGTAGGAATTTCTCAAAGTGCAATGGAGCGTGATTTTGTTAAACAAACAAAAAACATGTCTGC
Source organism: Sulfurimonas sp. (assembly GCA_016735225.1). Taxonomy (GTDB): domain Bacteria; phylum Campylobacterota; class Campylobacteria; order Campylobacterales; family Sulfurimonadaceae; genus Sulfurimonas. The sequence goes on from JAERRX010000124.1 coordinate 484, forward strand.
ATTAAAAGAGTCTTGGAAAGGTCTTACAGATGGTATTGGGCTTAATACAAAAAAGGCTAAATCTTTTTGGTCAACTTTTAAAGGTTTACTTATACCTGCATCTCAGGGAATTAGTAAGTTTGGTTCTGATTTTGATAAGGCAATTGCCAAGCGAGAAGCTTTAACTAAGTTATCTTCAGGTTTTAGGAGTTTAGGAGCTGGTATAAAAAGTGCTGCAGTTGCTGTAAAAGGGTTTATGTCTGCTACAATTGCAATGGCTGCCTTTTCTTTAATTTTGCAAAAAATATTTGAAGCAATTGAAAAAGTAACTAGAGGGACTGAATACTGGGCTCAACAGTTAGGAGCGACTAATGCAGAGTTTAATAAGTCTGTTGCAAGTTTGATGGGTAATATTTCAGGAATTACTCGATATGTTGATAAACTTACGGAATTACGTAAGGCAATGGATATGCATATTAAAGTACAAGCTGATATGGAATCCGAAGAATTTGAACAAGACTTGTCTCATTTGAGAGGATTATTAGAAGGAACTGCTGAATTTGAAAATTTTGAATTTCATGTAAAACATGGTGACGTAGTTGATGCTACAATTGCTTGGAGAGAATTAAGCAAAGTCATTAAAAATTTAAGTGAAGAGACTTCTGTTAAAGCAATTGGTCGATTTGTTGAGTTAGGTAGTAGATACAAAGAAGCAGCTGAAATCTATAAGGAAACAATAGAAACTTCATTAGAAGGTTCAAAACTTAAATCTGCATGGGGTTTTGTTACAGGTAAAGAAGCAGATACTAGTTTAAAGTTTGGTGCTGCGGATTGGAGCCAACCTGATAAGATTAAATTTAAACGCCAAGGCCAAGAGGCTGCCAAACTAATATTAGATTCAGCTAAAGTAGTTATGCAACAGGGAGCTACAACTTTTGACTTTGTTTGGGATGATGAAGTTCTCGCATCTTTTGATAAGCGATTAGGTAATACTGCGGAGTCTGCAGTTTTATTTGGTGATAGTCTTAAAACTACAGATTTAAAGTTTAGTAGTTTTATTAAGAACATCAAACGAAATGTTAAAACTGCTGAACTATTTAATGTATTTAAAGAAGTAGGTAAAGACTTAGATAGAGTATTCCAAGTAGAAGGCGCAGAAGAATTTTCTACCTTTATGAAAATGTTTCCCAATTTAGCTGCTGAAAGTAATGATGAAGTTCGTGGGCTAGCTGAAAGTTGGGCTAATATGGGTAAAGATGAACGGGCAGTTGTTTTAATAAATGCAGCACGAAAAGATCTTAAATTATTCCACCAATCAATGAAAGCAATCTCTTCAGATGCAAATATGCTTCAAGCAGCTGATTCAACTAAAAAGTTTGTTAATGTAGCTACTACAGATATTGCAATGTTAAATACTAGTATTTCACAAATGGGTGGTATTTTAGCAAGTCAGTTTGAAGAGAATTGGGATCGTACTTGGGGTCAATGGGTAGAGAACGGGTCTACTGCTGCTGTAGATGTTGAAAAATCTTTATCTGGAATTTTTGACTTTGGATCAAAATCTGTATTAGGTAAGTTAGAAAGAGATATTTCAAAAACAACTAAACCACTAGTTGAAAGTTTTACAAAAGCATATACTAAAGTAGGTAGTGCTTGGGCTAAAGAATCATCTAAAATGATTAAGGATAATAAGCTTCCTGAAGCATTTGCTGAGTGGGGTAATGAATTAAAAATAGCTTTAAGTGGTCCTTGGGCAAAAGCTAAGCATGCGCAAAATGAATGGCGCAATGGAATGAATAATGCAGTTAATGCTGCAACAATGAGATTTAAGTTGTTACAAGATTCAATGTCTAAAATGGGTGGTTTAGTTGCTGAAGAGTGGCGCAGAGCTCAATCATCGGTAGTTAACACTTCATTTGGTTCTGAACAAGAGGGCAAAGATTCAGTAGAAGATTTTAGTAAAGGAATGGAGAAGTCCTTAAAAGAATCTATAAAGGCTGGCCATAAGGGAGTTCAAGAATTAGCGAAAGCAATGTCTACTGATGTGGCTGGTGCTATTGATCTAACAACCAAACGTATGGAACGTCTTACTTCAGTAATTGCACAAGCTAAAACTTTTAGTATTGAAGTTGGCGATACTATGTCTAAATGGTCTCAGGGGATTAGTTTAACTAATAAAGTCCTTGCGTCTACTCTTGATTACTTAAAGAAATTTACTAAGAGCACTGAGATAACTGAATTAACCAGATCTATTAAACTTAGCTTGATTAAGGGTAAAATCACTAGAGCAGGAGAAGCATATACACGAACAAAAGAAATAGCTATTACTCCTGAAGCCAGATTAGCTGCTGCAAAGGAATACCAAACGACAATGGAAAGCATTCAGCAAGAATTAGAAGTTTTTGCAATGGATGGTTTTAAGAAAACTTTAACTGAAAAACAAAAAGCAGAAGAGAAGGTAATTACAGATAACGCCAAACTTGCAATAGATGAAGAAAAAGAAAAGTTTAGAGTTACAAAAGAACGTCTTAATTTATTAACAAGAGCAGGGAAGAGAGGTTGGAAGGGTGAGCAAGGACAAGATGATGCTTCTCAAAAAAGTCGTACAGAAGATGAAGCTAAATGGAGTGCTGAGAAAGAAAGAGAACAAAAACGTCATGATGCTGAAGTAACTTCTATTAATAAAGAGAAAGAAGAAGCATTAAAACAACTTCGCGAACAAGGAGGTAAAACAGCTGAAGCTGCGGTTAATCTTGTATCTAAAATTTATGATAAAGATACTGGTCAAGTTACTATAACAAATATAAGTGAGCTCGCTTCTGAAGTTGGTGGTTTAGGTGATCCTAAATTAGTTGAAGATTTTGATTCTATTTTGAATCTTACAGAAACTTTAAATAATGAAATGGCTACTGCTCAAAAGGATGCAAAAGAAATTGCTTCACGTGCAGAGAAAGATTATCAAGAAGTAAAAACTTCTTTAAAAAGTTTAATCACGTTACAGGAAAAATTAACCAAGTACTCAGAGACCATGGCTAAGCAGAGTAAAGTAATTGCTGATTTATTAAAACGTGAAGGTTTAGCTCAAGCTATTCAAGCATTGGGTGCTATGGGCTTTAATGTTAAGTTAGATGAAGAAGGTGCGTTTAAAGATTCAAAAACTCTTGAGATGTTTAATACTTTGATTGGTGAAGCAAGTGAGGGTTTAGTTGATATGGCTGACAGGTTACAAAAACAAGTACAAAGACGACCTGTTAAAGGTTTTGGTCCAACAGAGATAAAACATGTTGATGTTGTTTCAGAAATAGCAAAACAATTGTATAATTTTGGTGAATCATTTCCTCAAGTTAGTTCTCAAGTTGATGAATTAAGCACACAATTTCTTATTCAGTTAGAACGTATGAAAGCATCTGGAAAAACTCAAGTGGAAATTGATTCTAGATTAAATACTGTTTTGACTGGTATTACTGGTATTACTGATGACGCTAAGAATTTAGATCCTACTGCTTTAGGTTCTTTTTTAAAAGATATAACAGATATGATTAAGATAACTTCTAGTGATCTTAAATCAGTTGATATTTCTAAATTTCAAGTAGGCGCGACATCTAATTTATTACAACAGCAAATTAAGCCAACTGAATCAGAAAGTGTTTTAAGAAGAGTCCAAGAAAATCAAGGTAAGATTGATTCATTTGTCAGTGAATTACCTCAGTGGTCGGAAGTTGCAGAGAAGGTTGAAGAAGTTGCAATATCTGCTTTTGAGGATGTAGGTAAAGCAGGTCAGTATCTTTTTAGTAAGTTTAATGAAAGAGATAAAAAGAGCTATTTAGAAAAAGACAAGTTTCGTTTGAAAGGAGATGTTTTACAAAGAAAAACTCCA
>JAERRX010000060.1 GCA_016735225.1 Sulfurimonas sp.
GTAGTGTTAAAAATATCAACCAAAAAAGAAAATTTGCCATTTTGAACCTAAGATAGACGATAGCATAAGCAGCCATAGACGATATGATAACTTTCCCTATAGCGAACCCTAGAGCCAATATAAGAGAGTTTAGTATCATCTTAAATGTCGTGATATTTCTTGTGTAGCCACTATTTTCAAACAATATACTCTTATATGTTGCTATGAAATTATCTCCTAGGAAAAATTGTAATCCATCATTTAGGATTGTTTCAGGTTGATGTGTTGATGATGCGAATATAACCCATATAGGGATTAAAAAAAACAGGCTAGACACTATTAAGATAGTGTGTGAAAATATACTAGAATAAGAAATTTTTCTCAATAATGAACCTTTTTTTCTATGTATTTAAATTGAAATACAGTTATAAGCAGAACAAATAGCATTAAGATGACAGATTGAGCAGATGAACCGCCTATATCTGCACCTAAAAAACCATCTTGATATATCTTATATGCGAGTGTTTTTGTCTCTCCCATAGGAGTACCTCTTGTAGTTGTATCTATAAGTCCAAAGGTATCAAAAAATGAGTATGTTATATTTGTAATCAATAGAAAAAAAGTTGTTGGGGCTAAAAGAGGAAATACAATAGTCCAAAACCTTTTTACATCACTTTGACAATCAATCAACGAAGCTTCAATGATAGACTTTGGGATAGCCTGAAGTCCTGAGAGAAAAAATATAAAATTTACACTTATCTGCTTCCAAGATGCTATAAAAACTAACATTACTTGAGCATCAAATGGGTCACTTTTGGGGTCAAAGTCCCACCCTATGATATTTAAAAAGTTATATATATCTCCATGACTGGAACTGAAAAAAAATGATGCCATTAGTCCGACGATTGCAGGAGCTATCGCATAGGGCCACATAAGCAAAGTTCTATATATATTTTTGGATTTTATGATGTTGTGTGCTTTGTATGCTAGTAGTAAGCCTATGCTTAAAGCAAAAAAACTAACTAGTGTAGAGAATATTGTTGTAAATACTAAACTACTATAATACTCACTATCAGAAACTACATCTATATAGTTATCAAGCCATACAAACTGCGAACTAATACCAAAAGCATCTTCTAAGATGAAGGAGTAGTAAGCAGCCATGCTTGATGGCCATATAAAGAAGATAAGTATTATACTTATTTGCGGAAAAATAAATAAATAGGGAATAAAATTATTTTTAAATTGAACTTTTTTCATAAACTCTCTTAAGTGTGATGAGCGATAGGAGAACTCCTATCGCTGTAGTAGTTATTTATAAGTTTTTGCAAATTTTTCTAAAAGTTTATTTGCTTTGGTTTCAATAGCTTCTAAAGCCTCTTTTGAACTTTTTTTACCATTGTAAATGTTCTCAAACTCAACTGTCATAGCTTCTCTGATCTGTACATAATTACCTAGTCTGTAGCCTTTTGTCCAATCTTGAGTTTTAAGACTTAACTGCTTAACACCGATCTGGGCATCTGGAGAAGTTTTGTAGTATCCATCTTGTTTTGCCATCTCATAAGCTGCATTAGTTACAGGAACATAACCTGTCTCTTTATGCCAAAAATATTGAGTTTCAGGGCTTGTTAGGTATTGAAAAAACTTTGCTATACCTTTGTACTTTTCATCATCTTTGCCACTAAAAACAAACAGTGCAGCTCCACCTATGAAAGTTTGTGCACCTGAATCAATAAATTTTTTCCAGTATGGAAGATAAGTTGTCCCAAATTCAAATTTAGCACCTTTTTTCAATCCACCAAATGACCCACTTGAACCTAACCACATTGCAACTTTTTGGTCGTAAAAAGCTTGTTGATTATCAGACCAACCTTTTCCATAATACTTATAATACCCACTAGTAATCCAACTTCTAACTTTATCCCAATGGTAAACCATTGCTGGATTATTGTAGTTTATCTTTGTAGCAAGACCATCAAAACCATTGTTTTTGTTTGCTAACATGATATTGTGTCTTGAGTGAAAATTTTCTGCAAATATCCAAGGACTATGACTTTGAGCTAGTCCAATATAACCAGCCTCTTTTAACACAGAAGCTACTTTTTCAAACTCTTCCCATGTTTTTGGAGGATTTTTTATACCAACTTTTTTAAATATATCTTTGTTATAATACATAACAGGAGTTGAAGCATTAAAAGGAGTACC
>JAERRX010000059.1 GCA_016735225.1 Sulfurimonas sp.
TAAGGATATTTTAGAAGAAGATAATGGACAAATAGAATACTTAGATGAAAATGAATATACACTTATTAAAAATCCTAAAAGACAACAATCTGGACTTATATTTATAGGTTATAGAAATAAAAATATAAGAACAAAAGGTACAAAGCCAAATACAATACATTTATCGAGAGTACATAAGCAACCAAATAGAATATATTCATCAAATGGAACACATCCAACATTATCATCACAAGAATCAGCAGGAAGATATTTTGTACATCATAATGGAAGAGTAAGAAAATTAACTTTAAAAGAGTGCTATAGACTTATGGGATTTGATGATAATTTTAAACTACTTGGTTCAAAAGCAAAACTTTATAACAGAATTGGAAACTCAATAGTTATTCCTATGGTAGAGGAAATAGCAAAACAAGTAAAAGTTCAAATATTAAATAAAACAGATGAAATAGTTAAATGTAAAAATCCTATCCAGCAGATGTCATTATTTGATTTTATAGGTGAAAAAGATAAACTTACAGGATAAATAAGCACACAACAAGTACGAGGAACGAATAATTTACCTAAAGGAAAATTATCGCTCACGACAGCCGTTAGGTCACAAATCATATACCAATTTAACTATTTACAAAAATTAAATACGTAGTTAAATATGAGAAAAAAGTTATTGTTTGCATTGGCAAGTGTAATAATGCCCATTGCGAGGAGGAACGACAAAGCATTCTAGCTTGAGAACGACAAAACATAACAAGAACATAACAAAGCCTAATAAGGCACGAAGCAACCTAGTTAAAAAACGACAAGCAAACCTATCTTATGTACTAAACTTATTATCAAAAAACCAGTAAAAAGCCATCATGATACCCGGTGTTTTTTGGTAGGACTCATCAAACATAAACTTTTTTGCTTGACCTAGAGGAATATATATAACTTCTATCTCTTCTTCTTCTAAGCCGCCGCCTTCATTCACTTTCATACTATCATCACACTCAGCATAGTAGAGTGTTTGTTTTGTGCCAGAGATACCGACACCTGTATAAAAAGAGGTTATCTTTTCTATAGTTTGCAGTGGTATATCATATCCACACTCTTCTAAGATCTCCTCTTTTGCTATCTGTATATTTGAGGCATCTTTATCTATCAAGCCAGCACAAAGCTCATACATCATCCCATCTTTTTTATTGGCATGAAGAACAGGAACACGGAGCTGTTTTACAAGAACAAAGGCTCTTTTTTGTCTATGATATATGAGTATAGAAACACAGTCAAGAGTCTTAACTGCTTCCCACTCTTTTTTCTTGTTGTTTTGAGTGTAGTTTATCTTTAGCGGTATGACATATTTAGGGTTTTTAAGCTCTTGTGTTGAGTCTATTTTATTCATAAGTTTTTCCATTGAAAAAGTAACATAAATCTTCTAGCTTTTTAGGTTTTTTAAAAACCGTTTGATTTGCTAGATGCAACTCTATGCTCTCATCATAATTTTTCTTAAGTTTTAAAAAAGCTTTTCTCTCCTTGCCTTTGAGCTTTTTTGTTGTAACTTGAACAACTCGAAGAGGGTTTATGGCACGACCTCTTTTTCTAAGCTCAAAGTGAAGATGTGGACCTGTGGAGCGACCAGTAGTTCCAACATAGCCGATAGTTTGACCTTTTTTTACATACTTGCCTTTTCGTATCCCTCTGCGAAATGACTTCATGTGAGCATATCTTGTTTCATATCCATCGGCATGTCTTATCTTTACAAGATTGCCATAGCTTCCAAGTCTAGCAGCATAGATAACTCTACCACTTCCAGCTGCGACGATGGGAGTTCCTCTTCTAGCAGCATAGTCAATCCCTAGATGTGCTTTCCACTTTCTTAATATAGGATGCCATCTTCTTTTAGTAAAATATGAAGAGATTCTTGCACCTCTAACAGGGCGAGCGAGTAAAAAGCCCTCAACTTCATGACCTTTTTCGTCATAATATCTTTCATCTTTATTTAGGTATATAAAGTGCTTTTTCTTTCTCATCTCTATCATTGCAGTTTTTAAAGTAGGCATGGAAAAAGTACGACCTAAGCGATATTTTTGCTCATAAACAAGAACAAGTGTATCCCCAACTCTCAAATCTCTTTTAAAGTTTAGTGAGTTTCTAAAGTTAGAAACAAAAATTTGTGCAAGTTTTTTGGAGCCTGTTGCTTTTACTATATCGTAATAGGGGGAGTTTTTTATCTTTAGAGTAAATGCTTGTGTTTTAGAGTTGCTTACTATTGGAATGGCCTCAAAGTGATAGGTACCGTTCTTTTTATATAGATGTATCTGCAACTCATCATTTAGTGGTAGTAAAACTTGCTCTATCGAGCCTTTAGAATCTTTTAATATCTGATAGTGAACACCAGTTCGCATCTCCTCTGTCAATCTTTGATCATCTTTATCTAGATCATAGTAGAGTTTTTTAAGAGGCAAGTTTTGTTTTTCTAAGAAGATAAGGTATGTTTCACCCTTAGTCCATCTAAATCGTTCAACCTGAGAGCCAAAAAGAGCAGTTGTTAGTAAAAAAAGTATAAAAAATCGTATCATTAAATAGCCATAAATCTTAAATTTGTAAAAATTATTTGCAAACTCTATCAAAACTTGGCTTAGTGATAGGTTTATTTGATATAATCACCCAAATAAACAGTAAAAAGAGAGTTAATGAAGCATATAATTTTAATATTGGTTTTTATATCTAGCCTAACAGCGGGGGTTTTATCATCTCAATTAATTAGTGTCGATGAGAAAACAAGCACCGCAAACATAAAAATAGACAAGATAGATATAGGTATGAGTGGCTTTATATCTCACGAAATTGTCGAAGGGCATAGTGTGATTTTAAAAAACATAGAGGTTCTTAGCTTTGATACAGTTAGCAAGATAGCAACTCTTAAGATGACCTCTTATGATGCTCTTAGAAACAACTCCCTACCAAAAGGTAAGTGGAAAGTAGAAGTTGGAGATACGGCCATCTTAGCTTTTGGCTATACAAGAGGGGTTCTCATAGCTCCAGATGCTGAGATATACTATAGAATTACAAGAAGTGTAAAAGACCTGCAGTGGGTTCATCCAGATATATTTGCGACTATTTTATCTTTTCATGGTCACCCAACACCTCTTCGTGAAGACTTTAAAAACCTCTCAATATCTAACTCTATTGGTCTAATCTTTTTATTTTTAGATCAAAAGCTATATACAGTTGATTCTAAAAGTTTTAAAATTTTAAATATTTCTGATGCTCCTTTAAAACAAACTGAGATAAAACTACCATTTTATTCCAGAGTTGATGAGATAGAAGCAAATTGGTTTGGAGCAGGAAGTAGTGAGCTAGAGCATTATGAACTCCACTATTTTAAACTTTTAAGCAAGGCAAATCCAGAAAATACAAAACTAAAAGAAGCTATAAAAAGCTTTAAGATGAAGGCAAAAAAATGATAGATGCTAAGGATATAGAGTATTTTACCTCTATAGTTTCAAGTGAAAATATTTACAGCGACAAGGCACATCTGATCGCCTACTCTTACGATGCAACTAGAGAGCATTTTGAGCCAGATGCTGTTATATTTCCAAGAGATGAAGCCGATGTTAGCGAGATACTAAAGTATTGTAATGATAAAAAAATTGTTATAGTTCCTCGTGGTGCTGGTAGTGGTTTTACAGGTGGAGCATTGCCTAGTAGCGGTGGCATAGTTTTGGCTTTTGAAAAGCACATGAACAAGATATTAGAGATAGATGTGAAAAATATGGTTGCCATAGTCCAACCCGGAGTTGTCAATATGGATCTCCAAAGAGCGGTCGAAGAGATAGGACTTTTTTATCCACCAGACCCAGCAAGTCAAGACTACTCAACCATAGGCGGAAATGTCAGTGAAAATGCTGGTGGAATGCGTGCTGCAAAATATGGCATAACAAAAGACTATGTAATGGCAACTAGGGCAGTACTTCCAAACGGTGACATCATAAAAGCTGGAAAAAGAACTATAAAAGATGTGGCAGGCTATAACATCAGTGGAATTTTAATAGCATCCGAGGGAACACTAGCCGTTTTAAGCGAAATCACTCTTAAACTTATACCAAAACCAAAGCTAACTAAAACAGCTATGGGCATCTTTGATAGTGTAGGTCAAGCGATGGAAGCAGTTTATAAAACTATGGCAAGCGGTATCACTCCTGTTGCTATGGAGTTTTTGGACAACTTAACTATAAGAGCAGTTGAGCAGACATTTAAGAAGGGTTTACCCGTAGATGCTGGAGCTCTTTTGGTTACAGATGTAGATGGAAACCTAGAAGATGACCTGAACTTTCAACTAGCTCAAATAGAGAAAGTTTTTCGTGAAAATGGCTGTAGAGAGTTTAAGATAGCTGCCAATGATGAAGAGGCAAAAGATATTTGGTTTGCGAGAAGAAACGCAAGTCCTGCTTTGAGTGTTTATGGAAGTAAAAAACTAAATGAAGATGTAACAGTTCCTCGTGCGGCATTACCAGAACTACTTGAAAAGTTTTATGCAATAGCTGATAAGTATAAGATAAACATACCATGCTTTGGTCACACAGGCGATGGTAATGTTCATACAAATGTGATGGTAGATGGAGGTGACCCAGAGCAAGTTAAAATAGCTTATAAGGCGATAGAAGAAGTTTTTCAAGCTACCATAGACTTAGGCGGAACTTTGAGTGGTGAGCATGGCATCGGACTAGCAAAGGCTCCATATATGAGTATGGCTTTTAGTGATGAAGAGATGAGCTTGTTTAAGTCAATAAAGATGGCTTTTGACCCTAACAACATCTTAAACCCTGCAAAGATGGGCTTAGACTAGAGGAGAGCAAGATGAGTAAAAACAGAGATAAACTAAACTATATTTATAGACATACAAAGTTTTTCGTTAGTACCTTTGTAGATAAGGAGCTGACTCTTTTTGCTGCTAGTCTTAGCTACTATACTATTTTTACTATAATTCCTCTACTTTTGATCATACTTACTCTTTTAACCTCTCTGCCTAGTTTTGAGGAGCATTATGAGTCTATAAAGATCTTTATATTTTCAAACCTTATGCCTGTAAACTCAGAAACTGTTATGGAGCATATCGATGGATTTTTAAAAAATTCTGCAAAGATGAGTGTTTTAGGTCTTGTTATGATTTTAGTAGCTTCACTTCTGTTTTTTAAAAACTTTGAGTTTATAGCCAATAAGATTTTTCATGCACAAAAAAGAACACTTTGGGAGTCCATAACAACATACTGGGCATTGCTTACTCTAACCCCCATAGCTCTAGGTACATCTTTTTTTATCTCAGCTCAACTCTCTTTTATGATGGAGTCCAACAAGATAACCTCTGGCATAGACATACTTCCTATTGTTCCTTATATCATCATCTGGGCTTTGTTTTTTGTCATCTTTCAGATAGCTGCAAACACAAAGATAAACCCTAAAGCATCCCTGATAAGCTCCTTCGTTATCGCTATAGTCTTTAGTCTTTCAAAAAATGCTTTTATAGAGTATGTGTTTTATAACAAGTCATATACCACTATGTATGGTTCATTTGCTATCATGATGTTTTTGTTTTTATGGATATATGTTTCTTGGATCATCTTTATATATGGTTTAAAGCTATGTTACTTGATAAACCGAGCATATGAAGATAAGCAAAGAAAAACTAAGTAAAAGCCATACAAAACCCTTCTTAAATATACTTAGCATCGATATAACTATAAAGACTACAAGATATGAGGCATCAAGCTTTACAGTAGTTTGATCTTGCTCTAAGAGTAAAAAAGAACCCAACAAACTATCAAAGATATCAGCAAAACCAACTAGATGCAAGAAAATACTTAGTGGATAAAAGATAGAAAAAAGCGTGGTCCAAACGATAGAGAGTGGATGATAGATGCTAAAGCTAGAAAAGATAGATAAAGATAGAGGCAACATCATAAAGTAAACCCAAAATGGAACTAGTATAAACTGTAAAGTTTTACTTAGATGCTTAAAATGGATGAGAAATAAAAATATATAAAAAACACCACTTACAGAGAGCCAAAAACCAAGTGCAAAAAATAGTCTCGGTGCAAATGACAAAATCAGTACAATTGTTACTGCTAGGGTTTGCATCGAGATGATTTTTATACCTCTATCGTAAAGTATAAAACCAACTATAAGCATAACAAAAGCACGAAGTAAAGATGGGGGCGAATCTAAAAAATATAGATATAGCAGCAAGATAGATGCAACAAAAACAAAAAGATGAAGCTTAGAGTTTGAGTAGGGAAAATATCTATCTTGAAAAAAAGCATAGATAGGGCGAAAGATAAAAAAAAGTAAAGCACTTAAAACACCTAAGTGAAAACCACTTATAGCAAGAAGATGCGATACTCCTAAACTTGAAAATGTACCTTGAAGCTCTCTGCTTAGAGGGGTGGCACTATAAAGAGCTTGATAGATATTTGTTATATTTTTATCTTTATGTTTAGATGCTATAAAAAGATTTAGTTTTTGTTTTAGGCTAAGTTGCTCATCTATAGATATAACTTTGCTAAAGGCATAAAAACTTGTAAGGTATTGGTAAAAAGTTAGCTTTTTTGGGTAGATCTCAAGATATAGTTTTTTACCCCTTACCTCTTTGAAACTCTTGCCTACAATAGTATAAAAAGCAGTCCCATTGCTACTTTTAAGTTTTAAAACTTGATACTCTTTTTTTCCTTTCTTTTTAGAGTATTGTTTCAAGACCCTAGCATCTATAAGAGCCGAGTCAAACCTAGATAGTTGCTTGTAATGCTTATAGTCTATAAGTAGAGAGTAGCTGAAGATGAGAAGACAGATAAGCAAAAATGAGAAAAACTCTTTTTTTGTAAAAAGTTCAACTCTTTGTAGATGCATCTATAGTGGAGGCATCGATATAGTGTCATTTCCAAAGTCAATATTTGCCGATCGTGTGTCGATATTTTCATAGCTTGTCTCAACTCCTGCCGAAAATTTAGGAGCATCTACAAAGCGAGTAAGCTTTTTTTGAAAAACAAGTTTGACATGTCCTGTTGGTCCATTTCTCTGTTTTCCTATGATGATCTCGGCATCTTCTTCATCTTTTTCAATATACTCAGATACAAACTCTTTACCATCATTTTTTGCGGCTTTTTCTCTCTCTTTTTCCTCTTTAAAGAGATAAACATCATCACGATAAACAAACAAAATAATATCAGCATCTTGCTCTATAGAACCAGACTCACGAATATCACTTAGCATCGGTCTCTTGTCGTTTCTTGATTCTAGCCCACGGTTGAGCTGAGAGAGTGCTACTATGGGCATATTTAGCTCACGAGCGAGCATCTTTAAACCACGAGAGATTTCAGAAACTTGCAGGTGTCTATCTTGTGTTCCGACTCCACTCATGATTTGTAAGTAGTCGATGACCGCTATCTCTATCTCTGGATGTTGGTTTTTTAGTTTTCTAAGTTTTGAGCGGAGCTGGTTAATATTTATACTTCCTTGGTCATCAACAAATAGTTTTGCACCATTCATCTTGTCCATCGCAGTATGAAGTGAGTTCCATTGCTCAGGGTTCATATCGCCTAGTCGTAACTGTGTAAGAGGTATAGATGTTTGAATACTAAAAAGCCTAAGCATCAACTGTTCTGCTGGCATCTCTAAAGAGAAAAATGCCACACCCTTGCCTTGGACTATGAGGTTATTTACTGTGTTTAGCACAAGAGAAGTTTTCCCCATCGCAGGTCTTGCAGCTATGATGACTAAGTCGCCTTTTCCAAAACCTGTTGTCATCTTGTTTAGCTCGTGATAGCCAGTATCTACACCTACTAAGACACTATTGCCTCTTTCTTTCATCTCTTGTATGTATGCCATCGTATCCGAGGTCATTTTAGGAGAGTCTTTAAAGTCAGATGTTTGGTTGTCTTGAGTTATCTCATAAAGTTTTCTCTCTACTATATCGACAACTTCTTCAGATGGAAGTTCCTCTTCGACTGTAACTCTTTTTATCTCTGTTGTAAGTGTAAGTAGATGCCTCTTTAGTGACTTGTCTTTTATCTCATTTACATAAGCTTTTGTGTTTGAGATGGGGTTTGCCGATAGTATCTCAAGCATAACCTGTTCATCGAACTTCTTAACTTTAAATAGTTCTTTTTTTATAAACTCTTCATCTATTGGCAAATCTTTTTGCATAAGAGAGGTCATAGCTATATAGATATCTTGATGTGCAGGTAGATAAAAATCATCTTTGTTTAAAGAAACACTTAGATCATCAAACTGTTGAGGTTCAAAAACAATGGAACTTAAAATACTTCTTTCAAATGCGAGGTTATATAGATTGTCTTGCAAAAAATACCTTTTAATTTATTGGCACAATATTAGCATAATTTGTAAGCATCTAAGCCTAAAGAGCAAAAAGGGCAGCAATTTTAACCCAACACCAAAAACCACCACTCAATCATTTTTACAATATTAAAAAACAATCAACTAAAAACTCTCTGTAACCATCATGCCGATAGACTATCTGATACCAACATCCATATACCTTCTCATAACCTTTATCTCTTTTGGAGAGTATTTGAGACTTAAGCAGGCTCTGTCTATGTTTCTTTGTACTGCTCCATTTGGAGTTATGATGCCACTCATTTTTGTACACTCTTCATTTAAAGAGTCGCTTGCAACTACATAGCATTGGTTTAAAATTGCTAGGGCTTGAGTTAGGTTTACAAAATGCTCACCTCTTAAGACTCCCCACCACGATGGAACTGCTATGACATCCGCACCCTCTGACTTTTGCCATAACTCTTTAAAGCGAAGCTCAAAACATATAAAGATAGCTATCTTGATGCCATCGACTTCTACTATAGCTATATCATCTCCTCCTTCACTCATATACTTATGTTCATCGCCAAAGCGAAAAAGTCTAGCTTTTGCTCGCTCATAAACTACCTCGCCATTATGAAAAATTTTAGCAAAATTAAAAACTTTTTTATCTCGCCTTTCTAAAATAGTAAGTATGATTATTTTGCCAAAAGAGACTTTTTTTATCTCTCTTATAGCTTCATCTGCACGGTCCAAAACTTCATCAAAGTTTTTATAGTCAAAACCTGTCAAACAAACCTCTGGAGCAACTATGAGTGAGTTTTTATCACAAGCATCTATATGTTTTAGTAGCTCCTCTAAGTTAGTGCTGTAGTTGTCTGTTGTTTTAAAAAGTAAAGA
Organism: Sulfurimonas sp.; assembly: GCA_016735225.1. GTDB lineage: Bacteria > Campylobacterota > Campylobacteria > Campylobacterales > Sulfurimonadaceae > Sulfurimonas. The sequence goes on from JAERRX010000059.1 coordinate 9,205, forward strand.
GTTTAAACTATACAACAAGAAGCCTACCAATCATCATCAAAGTTTATGCTACCTTTTGAGTAGTTAGTTACTGTCGCCTCAAAAAAGTTTGTTTTTTGATCGTTAAATTTTGCAAAATTATCAACCCATTTTATAGGATTTTCAACATTGTACAACTTTTCAAACTTCACCGCACTCAATCTCTCATCGGCTAAGTGCTGTATATACTGCTCAACTATCTCATCTGTTAAGCCTAGTATCTGCCCTTGAGTAATATACTTGCCCCATTCTGACTCAAGCTTTACCGCTTCTTTAAACATCTCTATAACTTCTTCTTTTAGTTTATCTGTAAAAAGGTCAGCTCTCTCTTTGCGAAGAGTATTTATAAGGTTTTGAAAAAGCACTAGATGTGTAACTTCATCTCTTTGTATAAAACGAATCATCTGAGCACTTCCTAGCATCTTTCCTGAACGAGCTAAAGTGTAGATATATGTAAACCCGCTATAAAAATATATGCCCTCTAAGATCTGGTTCGCAAAACATGCTTTTACAAAGTTGTGTTCAGTAGGGTTAGATGCTAACTCTTGATAAACACTTGCAATAGCATCATTTTTACTCTTTAGCATCATATCTTGGCGCCAAAGATCATATATCTCTTTAGAGTTTGTTGAGATGGTATCAACCATTACCGCATAAGATTGTGAGTGAAGAGCCTCTTCAAAACTTTGGCGAACAAGTATAAGGTTGATCTCTGGAGAGGTTACATAGGGGTTTACATTGTCTATCAAGTTGTTAGTTTGTAGTGAGTCCATAAATATCAACTGAGCAAGTGCTTTGTCATAAGCTGTTTTTTCAGGTTCTGTAAGATTTTTATAGTCACTGACATCACGAGTCATATCTACTTCTTTAGGAAACCAAGTGTTGTTTAGCATCACTTCCCATAGATTATATGCCCATTGGTATTTTATATTGTTTAGCTCAAATATACCTGTTGGATCTCCACCAAATATTTTTCTATCGTTTACATTTTCTGTTGATTTTGGATTGTAAATATTTTTTCTATTCATAAAATTCCCCGATTTTTAATAAAGTCTATTATTATATCCATTTTTTTGCTAAACTTTTATAATGATAAAGCAATTTAACCCCTCTTTTTTATTAAAAAACAGACATGTTCAAACTCTCTACTCAGCTCTATTTAGAAAAATCAAGCCTCATAAGTTTGAGATTCAAAGATTTGAGTTGAGTGATGGGGATTTTATAGAGTGTTATTGGTACAAAGCACAAGAAACTAACTCTAAAAAACCTATAGTTATGCTCTTCCATGGTCTTACAGGCTCTTATAAATCTTCATATATTCAAGGAATGATGCAGGAACTGGATGAAAATGGATTTAGTAGTGTTGTGGTACATTTTAGAGCTTGTTCTGGAGTTATGAACAAAAAGGCTAGATCTTACCATAGCGGTAAAACAGATGATGCTTTAGAGTTTATTTATGATCTTAAAAAACGATATATAGAAAGCAAACTTTTTTGCATCGGTTATTCCATTGGTGGAAATATGCTTTTAAAACTTCTAGGCGAGCTGTCTTCTAAGTCTCCTATAACTGCGGCTATCTCTGTGTCTGCTCCAATGCGTTTAGATATTTGCGCAAATCGCATGAACAGAGGGTTTTCTAAATTTTACCAATATATGCTTCTAAAAAAATTACACACCTCTTTAAGAGAAAAATTTAAAACACACAACTTTAAAAAGCTCATAAACCTTGAAGAAAAAACCATAAAAACTTTAAAGACTTTTTTGGATTTTGATACTGCATATACCGCTCCCATGCATGGTTTTAGATCTGCACAAGACTACTATACAAGATCAAGCTCAAAGCAGTTTTTAAAAGATATAAAAACAGGTACTCTCATTATTCACTCTATCGATGACCCATTTATGACACCAGAAATTCTACCAAACAAAGATGAGATATCTCCAAATATAGAACTAGAAATATATAAAAGTGGTGGGCATCTAGGTTTTATAGATGGAACCCTACTCAAACCTAAATACTATCTTGAAAAAAGAGTTGTAAAATATTTTAAAAAATACTAACTAATCACTAAAATTTAGCTCTTCTAATCTTCTTTCATAAATATTAATTTCATCTACCCTATCATATTTTTTTGCACCTTTTAGAAGTAAGGTATATTTTTTTATCAATTCATCTTTTATATCTTTTAAGTTTGAGTAGGTTTTAGGCTCTATTGATAAAAGTTTTTCTAAGGCTTTTACTCTAAATCTATCCATACCCCAAAACTTCATGCTTAGCTGGTCTTTGTCTCCGCCATATTTTGTGATGAGTTTTTTATCTATTAGGTCTATTTTGTATCTGCTTGATATTCTTAACCACAAGTCATAGTCTTCACAAACTTCTAAATCCTCATCAAAAAGACCTACATCTTCAAGTAAGTCTTTATGTAAAAGTGTAGCAGAGGGGGCGATGATGCAGTGAGAGAGGCACTTTTTAAAGATATCTCCAGAAAATTTATGAAATTTCTTTGGAACTTTTACCTCTTTTTCGTTTCGTATCCACTTTTCATCTGTATAACTTATGAGTAGGTTTATATCTGTTTTATGGAGGCTTAGATGCTCTTTTAGTTTATCTTTATGCCACTCATCATCGGAGTCTAAAAATGCTATCCATTCATATTTTGCATTTTTTATGCCTAGGTTTCTCGCACTTGAAACACCTGAGTTTTCCTGATAGATATATCTTATATCTGGAAACTCTTTTTTTATGTTTGAGCTTGCATCTGTTGAGCCATCATCTACAACTATGACCTCTTTTGCTTTGTAGCTTTGAGCATATATAGATGCCAATGCTCTTTTTAAGACTTCATAGCGGTTATATGTTGGGAGAACTACTGAAATATTTATGATCTACTCCTTTGTTTTCGAGGTCTGTAAGAGTAGAGAAAATTTTAGTTTTCTACCACTCTTTTATCTCATTGTACAAACTATCTCTCTCAACAGGTATAAAGCCACTGTTTTTTATCTGTGATACAAACTCTTCTAAACTTACACCATTTGCACTCGCAGCACCAGCGGCTGAGTTTATGGACTCTTTTTCTATAGTTCCATCTAGGTCATTTGCTCCAAACTCTTGAGATAAAAGAGCAAGGTTTACAGTGCTTGTAACCCAATAAGCTTTTAAGTTAGGTACATTGTCTAAGACTAAACGACTCACAGCCATAGTCTTTAAAATTTCATTTGCACTCATAAAGTCTTTAACTTTTAAGTAGTTGTTTTGTCTTTGATAGACTAGAGGTATAAAGGCATTGAAGCCTCCAGTTTTATCTTGAAGCTCTCGTATTCTCATCATGTGGTCTATGCGATTTGCACGGCTTTCTACATGACCAAAGAGCATAGTGACATTTGACATCTTGCCTCTTTTGTGCCACTTTTCATGTATCTCTAACCATTGAGATGAAGTTACCTTACCCTTACATATAAAATCACGAACCTTTTCATCAAAGATTTCTGCACCACCACCAGGCATAGAATCAACACCATACTCGACCATCAAGTCTAGTATCTCATCATAGCTTTTCTTGTACTCTCTTGCTAGAAAATCAACCTCGGCAGCAGTAAGAGCTTTTATATGTAGATGCGGGTAAGCGGTTTTGATCTTTTTAAAAATATCTAAGTACCACTTCAAGCCTGTGTTTGGGTTATGAGCTGAAACTATGTGAACCTCTTTTGCTCCACGACTCTCTACATCTTTTACTATTTTCATGATTTCATCATGTGTCATTGTGTATTTGTTTGGGTTTTTTCTACTCGCAGAGTATGCACAAAACTTACAAACATCGGCACAAATATTTGTAGGATTTATATGGCGGTTGATGTTAAAGTATGTTTTTTTGCCATGAAGTTCTTTGCGTCTATCATCTGCCATAATTCCAAGTTCAAAAAAATCCATCTCATAAAGAGCAAGAGCTTCTTCAAAGTTTAAGCGTTTCAAGTAGATACTCCTCTTGTTTTAAAAAAGGCATTTCCTAGCATTACACTTACTAACTCTGCTACATTAGTAGAAATTGTCTCTATTTTTACAAGACTGCTAGATATATGCTGATTATCATCTATTGCATAGTCTTTTCCTACATAGTATCTTCGTAGCTTTTCTTTTTCTGTATCATCATTTTTTACTGATACTATCACTACGCCTACATCTATACCGAGTTTTAAAAATGGTGATATTTGTTTCATAAGAAGTTTATGAGAACTTGAGTTTTCACAGCTAACAAGCATATCTATCCCTCCAAAACTTTTAACAGCAAGCTCTATGGCATTTTTTATATCACTGCTTGAGGTCATATCGCATCTAACACCCTTAGCATCTGCTCTGTTAAAAATAGTCTCAACTTTTGCATCTACATCAAGAACAACTACTGCAGCACCCTTTTCGTTTAGCATCTGTGCTATGGAGCGACCCATATCACTTGCACCACCTGTTATAACTGCTACCCTGCCCTCAAACTCAAGAGATGTTCCACTCTTTTTTAACTTTGCCTGTTCTAGTGACCAGTACTCCACTTCAAATATTTCTGCCGCACTCAAAGCCCTATATCCACCAAGTTTTTCAGCCTTTAGTATCGCCTCAAAAGTATGCTCATTTATATCTTTTATAATATTAGCTTCTTTTGTATTTTTACCAAAAGACAAAGAACCATTGTTTTTTAGTATTGCAAAGTTTGGAGCAGGATTTAAAAGAGTTTCATCTTTTTTGTTTTTTTCAAAATATCTTTTATACTCCTCAACAAAAGAGTTTAGCTCCATCTTAACATCATCTTTTAAAATAATGGGAACTCTTTTTGTTCTTATAACATGGTCTGGGGTTAGTGGACCTTGTTGAGAGATCTTTTCTATATCTTGTTTTGAAAAGTTTATCGCTTCATTTGAGTCATTTAGTATAGATATAGTTGCATATTTTTTAAGTTTTGACACCTCTGCTCTTATGTTTGCTAACTCTAAAAGCTCTAGTGTGCTTTTGTCATTTTTAGCATCTTCAAGCGAAGCATTGTTTTGTAGATATTTTTCAGCCTTATCTACTAACTCTATGGTTTTTTCATAGGACTTTTTAGCATCATCACTAAATGTAAAAAGACCATGGTTCATCAAGACCATGCCCTCTAGCTCTGAGAAGTTCAGATCTCTAGTCATATCATATATCAGTTTTGCAAGAGCAAACCCAGGCATAATATATGGAACTATAAAGACTTTATCTCCATAAAGCTCTTTTATCTTCTCCTCACCACCTTGTGTATTTGTGATACTTACGATGGCATCTGCATGTGTATGATCTACAAATTTAAAGGGAATTATCGCATGGAGAATTGCCTCGACAGAGGGGTTTGGAGCTGATGGGTTTGTCATAGCAAGCCTTTGATACTTAACCATGTCCGTATCCTTAAGCTCTTTAAGCTCTGCCATTTTTAAGAGCATCTCCATCTTTACAGGAGCAAAACCTTGGGCTTTTATAGTTGCTAAGTCCCAGCCACTTCCCTTTACATAGAGTATGTTTTCTTCATCTAAAAAAAGATTTGTAGCAGTTGACTTTACAGAGGTGTTACCACCTCCGTGTAAAACTAAAGAACTCTCTTGCCCTAAAAGCCTTGAAGTATAGACCCTTAAGTCTAGGTCGGTTTTATATCTCTTTGCCTCTTTGTCATCATATAAGCTTATCATTACTTTAGTCTTTTAAAAAGATCCAAAGCATCTAGTTTTTCCCATGGATAATCACTCTGACCAACTTGACCACGAGCCGCTACATCTGCATAAAGAAATGTTTCTTCACTTGGTTTATCAAGAGCAAACTTCGCAGTAATCCAGTTTGGAGTCAATGAAAAACTTTCACTTACAAAAGAAGATAACTTATCATCATCTAAGCCCTCACAAACAGTTCCATAAGTATCTACTGAAACAGAAGTAGGTTTAGCAACACCTATGGCATAAGACAACTGAACTGAGCATTTTTTAGCAAAACCAGAAGCAACAATATGTTTTGCAATCCATCTAGCCGCATAAAGACCACTTCTATCAACCTTTGTATAGTCTTTAGAAGATTGAGCCCCACCACCAATAGGAGAGTAACCGCCAAAACTATCAACTATAAGCTTTCTACCAGTTAAACCGCTATCGTGAAGGGGGGAGTGACTTACATATCGTCCTGTTGGGTTCAAGTGAACTATAGTTTTTTTAGGGTCGTAAAGTTCTGTCGGAAGTCCAGCATCATCTATGAGACCTTGAAGAAGTTCTCTAACCTCTTTTATCTCAATATTTTCATTTGAAGGAGCTGACAAAACTATAGTGTGGATCGATTGTGGTTTACAATTTTCAAAATTGTCTTTATTTCCATAGTCAAGAGTAACTTGGGTTTTAATATCTACACCTAGTTTATGGTTATGAGCTAGTGCATAATGATAAACTTTATCAGATAAAATCCTTGCATAAGTGATAGCCGCTGGCATATAATCAGCTGTTTCATTTGAAGCATAACCAAACATGATACCTTGGTCACCTGCTCCAGTTTCTCCATCTTCTTGATCAACACCTTGGTTAATATCTGGAGATTGTGAGTTGAGGAGGATTTGCACTTTTACATCTTCTGGGTAAAGACATTGCTCTCTAGTAAAAGCACTTTTTCCATCATAGCCGATCTTTATAAGAGCATCTTTTACGATTTGCTCATACTGGAGAGTACTTAGGTTAGCTTTAGAGGTAACCTCTCCGCCAACTATGACATGTTTTCCAGCTACAAAAACTTCACTAGCAACTCTTGCTTTAGAATCTTTTATGATCAATGCATCAACGATGCTATCAGATATAATATCTGCACACTTATCTGGATGCCCAGGACTAACTACTTCACTTGTAAATAAATACATATTTTTTCCTAAATTGTTATCAGTTAAAAGAGATGTCTCTCTAAAAACTAGTTTGAAAAACAACCTTTAATTTTGACTATAAGCCAGGTGCTCTCCACATTGAGGTCGTGATATTATCATCAACTAACTTTAGTTGTGCTTCATAAGCTTTACTAAATTTTTCTTTAATCTTTGTATATTCTTTTGTATTTTTTAAGTTAGGTTCATAAACTTTCTCCCAAACAACCAACTCCTTAGATGCTTGAGCCATAGAGCTATATACTCCAGCCCCAACACCAGCTGCCATTGCCGCACCTAGTGCCGTTGCTTCTGTAACCTTTGGTATCTTTACTCTGTAGCCTGTTACATCTGAGAGTATTTGTGAGCATAATGCACCCTTAGATGCACCTCCTGCAAAAACTATATCATCTATCTTTATATTTGTAAATTCTTTGATTTTTTCTAAGTTTATAGAGCTAACTATGCAAGCATTTTCTTCTAAACTTCTAAACATAGAGGCAGGGTTACAGATCTTTGCATCTATGCTTAGGTTTAAAAAGCTAGGTGCTGCATGGTACCATTTTGCATATTTCATAGAGTCTGAGAAAATTGGCAATATTCCATAAGAACCCAGAGGAACGCTTGAGGCTTTTTCTTCTAAAACTGTGTATGTGTCTATGCCTCTTTGCCTTGCCTCCTCTTTTTCCACATCACAAAAAGCATCCCTAAACCATCTCATAACTAAACCGCTAAAAAAAGTGATGCCCTCTGCTTGTGATTGTCCCAAAATAACATGAGGGTTTACTCTTATGCCCATGTCTGATGGAGGAGGAGTTGAGCTTGGTATATTTACAACTTGTTGCCAAAAAGAACCACCCAGTATAGCAACTTGACCTAGATCTACTACACCAAGCCCTGCAGATCCCAGCTGAACATCTCCGCCACCCATAACAACCTTTGTACTCTCGCAAAGTCCTGTTAGCTTAGATGCCTCTTTTGTAACATTTCCCATCAAGCTTCCAACCTCCAAAACTGGAGGAAATATATCTCCTTTTATGCCAACCCTATCAGCCATCTCACCAACCCAGCTACGGTTTTTTAGAGAAAATATTCCGCTTGTTCCGCCGTTGCTAGGGTCAGTTGCTATAACTCCACACAACTTAGCTAAAACCCAGTCTCCTATCATGGAAATTTTTGCTACTTTATCATAAACTTTTCTTTTGTTGTTTTTTAGCCACATGATTCTAGGCAAAGCACCTAGAGCAAAGGTCTGTCCAGAAAGATTGTAAAACTCTTTTTCCAAATCGGGAAAGTTTTCTTTTAAATATCTAACCTCTTTATCTGCTCTTGCATCTACATTTGCTACTGCCCAAAGTTCTTTTTCATACTCATCATAAAGAACGATACCCTCTCTCATACTTGTAGCACTCAAAGAGAGTATTTCACCTGCATCTATGCCTGCTTTAGCTATAGAATGTTTGATGCACCAAACAACAAGTTCATAGTTTTTTTCAAAGTCAAAACTCATAGAGTTTGGTATGCCCTCCTCTTCTAAATGTGTCCACTCTTTTTGAGCCACACTTATCTGCTTTCCTAAAGTGTCAAAGATAACCGCTCGAACACTTCCTGTTCCCGCATCTATTGCCATTAAGTAGCTCAAGGTTTATCCTAATATTTCTAGTTCATCACTATATTTTTTCTCACAATATGGCTCATAAGAAGACTTGTAAGTCGCATAATGCTCTGTGCCTTTATGACCATCAAGAGCAGACTCATCTCGCCATGACTCAACTGCCATAAACTTTCTTTTGTTGTTTTCATAAACAAAAATATCATAAAAGATACATCCATCTTCAACTTTACTTGGTGCTACCATCGCTGTTAAAAGCTCTCTCATCTTCGCCTCACAACCCTCTTTTGCTATAAATGTAACTCTTTTAGTTATTTGCATTTTTTATCCTTAATTATATTTTGAGAAATTATATCTCTTATGGTGAGATTAAGCAAACGAGAGTAGTTTTGTTTTGCTCTCATAGACTATAAAAGAGCTGTAGGGTATGGAGTAGGAAAAAGCTTCTTCTAGGGGTATTTTTTCTACAAGAGCTATGAAAGTTTTTATAACTCCGCTGTGAGTCATCACCAACACATTTTTACTTTTACTAGATGCAAGGGTCTTAAAAAAGAAGTTTTCTACCCTTGTTTTAAACTCCTCTATGCTCTCTCCATCAAGAGCTTCTATCCATTGCCCAAAGTTTTCATACTTTAGTGAGTCTTGTTTGCATATCTCTTCAAAGCTAAGACCCTCATGAACTCCCCATGACTTTTCTCGTAACTCTTGTGTGTAGATAATAGCATCTGAGTCTATAAAAGCACTTAGTGTTTCTCTGGCGCGAAGAAGGTCAGAAGAGTAGATGCTATCAAACTCTTTTTCTTTAAAATGTTTTGCTAGATCTTTAGCATCTAAAAGACCATCTTTGCAGAGTCCTATATCTATATGTCCATTGTAGCAGTTTAGATATTTTTCTTCTACCCTAGCATGGCGAAGGAGAGTTATCTTCATACACCTACTCCAAGCAAGATAGCATTTAGCAAGACTAACTCCGTAAGCTCTATGCTAAAACCATAGATATCACCACTAAAACC
>JAERRX010000139.1 GCA_016735225.1 Sulfurimonas sp.
AGTATGTAAGTTTTAGGAAAGTTTTTAGTAGAAAGTAGAGTTTAGGTAGAAAACAGAGTTAAAACTCTATTTTCTTGATTCTTTTAGGGTGTCAGCTATTAAAAATGCTATCTCTAAAGATTGGTCGGCATTTAGTCTTGGGTCACAATGGGTATGATAGCGAGAGCTTAGATCTTCCTCTGTGACAGTAAATGAACCACCGATGCACTCTGTGACATTTTTACCTGTCATCTCAAGATGCACTCCACCAGCAATAGTTCCCTCAGCACGATGCACTTGAAAAAACTGTTTCATCTCTGTAAGGATAGCATCGACTGGACGAGTTTTGTAGTTGTTGGAAGACTTTATAGTGTTGCCATGCATTGGGTCACAGCTCCAAAGAACATTAATGCCCTCTTTTTCAACTGCTCTGATTAGTTTTGGCATACCTTCGCCAACTTTATTTGCACCCATTCTAACTATGACATTTAAACGACCAAACTCATTATCAGGGTTTAAAGTTTGACATAGTTTTATGAGGTCTTGTGGCTCCATAGTAGGTCCAGCTTTTACACCTATAGGGTTTTTAACACCTTTTAGATACTCAACATGAGCACCATCTAGTTGCCTTGTTCTATCTCCTATCCATAACATATGAGCAGATGTATCATACCACTCTCCACTTATAGAGTCTCTTCTTGTAAAAGCCTCTTCATAAGGAAGCAAAAGGGCTTCATGTGATGTATAAAAGTCTGTTTCTCTTAGATTTCTATAAGTTTTAGAAGTTATGCCACATGCTTGCATAAACTTTAAAGAGTTTTCTATATCGTGAGCTAATTTTTCATACTGCTCACTAACTTCACTTTTATGTGCAAAGTCTAAGTTCCAGCTGTGTACTTGATGAAGATCAGCTAAGCCACCTGTTGCAAAAGCACGAAGTAGATTTTGTGTTGCAGATGCTTGGTTATAAGCTTTTATCATTCGCTCTGGGTCTGGAACACGAGCCTCTTTAGTAAACTCTACTCCATTTATAATATCTCCACGATATGAAGCAAGCTCAACACCATCAAATGTTTCAGTATCAGATGAGCGAGGCTTTGCAAATTGACCGCCTAAGCGACCAACTTTTACCACAGGAACGCCCCCAGCATAAGTCATCACAACCGCCATCTGCATCAAGGCTTTAAATGTATCTCTGATATTGTCAGCATGAAACTCACTAAAACTCTCAGCACAATCCCCACCTTGAAGTAAAAAAGCATTTCCTTGTGCCACATCAGCTAGTTGCTCTTTAAGTCTTTTAGCTTCTCCTGCAAAAACAAGAGGTGGATAGTTTTCTAACTCTTTTAAAACTCTACTCAAATCATCTTTGTTTGGATAAGTCGGTTGCTGTAAAATCGGTTTCTCTCTCCAACTTGTTGGACTCCAAATACTCATAGTCATACCTTAAATTATATTTTTAGGTATTTTACATAAAAATACCTAAAATTGCTATAAATACGACTATTAAATGATAATAAAAGTTTTTTTTATGTTTTTGCTTGTATAATAGCAACATTATTTACACAAGGACTCTCTAAATTGCAAAAACAAGAACTTATTTCTATTTCAAACGAGATGTGTAAAGAACTACTAAAAATTATAGACACCGAAGAAAATATAACAAGAGAAAAAGTTGCAAACCTGTTTTTTGAATCAGCAGAGATAATAATGAGCATAAAAGAAGAAGAGATTAGCGAAGAGGGGTTTACTCGGTCTCTGTTTTCAAATGCCTATAAAGATATAGCTACAAAAAGTATAAACTCTTATGCAAGCACAAATAAAACAATAGACAAACTTGCAAAGTTACATGAAGATACTTTGTCTGAATGTCATGAAGAACATATTGATCTACCTGAGCTAACAACTAAGTTTGATGAAATTCAAGTCCACATGAGTCATGAAGTTAAAAAAGCAAACACAATCATAACAGAACTTATATCACAAGTTAGAACATTAGAAAAAAAGTCAAACTTAGATCCACTTACAAAAATTTACAATAGGCGTGCTTTATCAACATACCTAGATAAAGCTTGTTCAAACAAAAAATTACCCTACAAGTTTTATCTATTGATGCTTGATATAGATGACTTTAAAGTTGTCAATGACAAATTTGGACATGTTACAGGAGACAAAGTATTGATCTTTGTAGCCAATATTCTTAGAAAAACATTAAGAGAAGGAGATAAGATTTTTAGGTATGGTGGAGAGGAATTTACTATAATTTTAAATCGTATTGATGACAAGCATTGTAAACTAATCGTAAATAGATTGCTGGAGTTAATCAGAAGTAACAACCTTATATACAAAAGCAATTCTCTTAATATAACTATGAGTATTGGTGTGTCAGAGTACATAACTGGCGATGTTCCTGATACTTTAGTATCTAGGGCAGACAAGGCTCTTTACCAAGCCAAATCAAATGGTAAAAATCAAATGTGTGGACTAGTATAAATATGGAAATTAATTATTTTGATTTAGTAGCATCGGTAATCATACTTTTGCTGGGTTTAAAAGGTATCCTAAATGGATTTTTTAAAGAACTTTTTGGATTAGTTGGTATCATTGGTGGTATCTTTATAGCATCTAGGGTTGGCGACTCTGTTGGTCAAGCTTTAAGTGATAATATTTTAAACTTTAGCAACCATAGTGCCATAAGCTTTACGGGCTTTATCGTTACTTTGGCAGCTTTTTGGCTTTTTATGGTTGGTGTAGGTTTAATTTTTAAGAAGTTAAGCCTGCTTAGTGGCCTTGGAATATTTGACAGAATCTTAGGATTTATCGTTGGTGCGGGTAAATTTTTTCTTATCGTCGCTGTCATCTCCTATGCTACTTACAATATTAAGGCTGTTAAAAATCTAATAGACCCTAGTGTAGAAAATAGTGTTTTATTTCCTATTTTAGTTGATACTGGAAAATATATAATGAAACTTGACCCAGCAGAGATGAGCGAGGATATAAACTTATCCATCGATAAAGTAAGCGATACTTTAAAAGAAGATATAAAAACATCAACTCAAGAAATAGTTGAAAAAACGAAAGAGGAGATCAATTCAAAAATGAAGGAAAAATATAATCATGAGTAATGTACTGACTGACTTTAAAGAAAGAACTATAGAATATCAAGAACTTCTATCTGACTTTAAAGCACTACTAAAGAAAAACTCTCTAAAGTTTACAATACAAAGAGAAGTAACCTTAGAAACTCTTTACGATTCTAACGAGCATCTAACTCCAGAATCATTACACAAACTCATACAAGTAAAATTTCCAGACCTAAAGACGGGCATAGCAACTGTGTATAGAACTCTTTCTCTTTTAGAAGACTCTAGTATGGTTACATCTCTCTCATTTGGTGCGCAAGGTAAAAAATATGAACTTGGTGCTAAAAATCATCATGACCATCTTATCTGCATAGAGTGTGGAGATATAACTGAGTTTGTAGATGATGAGATAGAGGTGAGACAAGAAAGTATAGCTAAAGAACTTGGCTTTACGATAGAAGATCATTCGATGCAGATCTATGGCATCTGTAAACCGTGCAAAGAAAAATAATTTTATAATATAAACAAGGAAAAACATTGGCTTTTGAAAATAAATTTATACAACAAAGAATAGAAAAGGCACAGCTTTTACGAGATGCTGGCTTCAACCCATACTCAAACGATTCAAAAAGAAACACAACTGTAGAAAAATATCTAAATGTAAACTCCGACATCGAAGAAAAAGAAAACAAAAGAGATGAAAATCGCCACTATATTGTTAGTGGAAGAATAAAATTCTTAAGAATAATGGGAAAAGCTAGTTTTGTAAAGATCGAAGATGAGAGTGGAATGCTTCAGATATATGTAGCAAGAGATAACCTTCCAATAGACTTTTATAACACAATTTTTAAAAAAAATATTGAAGTTGGAGATATTGTAGAGGTTAGTGGCTATCCATTTATCACAGGCAAAGGCGAACTTTCACTTCATGCTACTGAGTTAAAACTTTTAACAAAAGCTATAGCTCCACTACCTGAAAAATTTCATGGTGTTACCGATAAAGAGATTAGATATAGAAAAAGATACTTAGACCTCATAATGAATGCCGAAGTTCGTAAAACTTTTCATATTCGTTCTCGTGTTATCTCTCTTACTAGACGCTTTTTTGAAGATAAAGGCTTTTTAGAAGTTGAAACTCCGATGATGCATCCTATCGCTGGAGGAGCAAATGCAAAACCTTTTGTTACTCATCATAATGCACTAGGGATTGATAGATACTTGAGAATTGCTCCAGAGCTTTACCTAAAAAGACTTATAGTTGGTGGGTTTGAAGCAGTATTTGAGATAAACAGAAACTTTAGAAATGAAGGTATGGATGCTACTCACAATCCTGAGTTTACCTCTATAGAATTTTACTGGGCTTATAAAACCTACAAAGATCTCATAGAGATAACAAAAGAGTATTTTCAATATCTTTTTGAGCATCTAAGTCTTCCAACTAGCTTGCCTTATGGGGAGTTAGTCGTGAATTTTGATAATTTTTGTGAGATTCCTTTGATAGAGTCATTGACAACTATCGGTGGTATATCTGCTGATATAGCACAAGACAAAGAAAAAATTGTAAGCTTTTTGAAGTCAAAAAACATATCAATAAAACCAAACCTAAACCTTGGACAACTTCAAGGTGAGCTTTTTGATGAGTTTGTTGAAGAAAAACTGATCGACCCAACTTTCATAACCGAGTATCCAGTAGAGATATCACCACTAGCAAGAAGAAGTGATGAAAACCCTGACATTACAGAAAGGTTTGAGCTTTTCATCGCTGGTCGAGAGATAGCAAATGCTTTTAGCGAACTAAATGACCCTGTTGATCAATATGAAAGATTTAAAGGTCAAGTAGATGCAAAAGAGGCTGGAGATGATGAGGCACATGAGATGGATGAGGATTTTATAGATGCACTTAGCTACGGTATGGCACCAACTGCAGGACAAGGTATCGGTATAGATAGACTTGTGATGCTCTTAACAAATCAACATAGTATTAGAGATGTATTACTATTTCCTGCCATGAAACCAACACATACACAAGATAAAAATACACAAGAAGAGGAATAACATATGAGTTTTTTAAAAGAATACGATAGTGAAATATTTGACTTATGCGAAAAAGAGTTAGAGCGACAAACTGATCATTTAGAGATGATAGCATCTGAAAACTTTACACTTCCTGCTGTTATGGAAGCGATGGGTTCAGTTTTTACCAACAAATATGCTGAGGGTTACCCTGCAAAACGCTACTATGGTGGTTGTGAATATGCTGATAAAGTAGAGCAACTTGCTATAGATAGAGCTTGTAAACTATTTGATTGTAAATTTGCAAATGTTCAGCCACATGCTGGAAGTCAAGCAAACGCTGCTGTATATGCTGGGCTTTTAAATGCTGGGGATAAACTTCTTGGAATGGACCTAAGCCATGGTGGACACTTAACTCATGGTTCTAAACCATCTTTTTCTGGTAAAAACTACTCAAGCTTCACTTATGGTGTTGAGCTTGATGGTCGCATAAACTATGATAGAGTTATGGATATAGCTAAAATAACTATGCCTAAGATCATTGTATGCGGTGCTTCTGCTTATGCTCGCGAGATAGACTTTAAAAAATTTCGTGAGATTGCTGATGAAGTTGGAGCTATACTTTTTGCAGATATCGCACATATCGCTGGTTTAGTTGCAGCTGGAGAACACCCTAGCCCATTTCCTTATGCGGATGTAGTTACAACAACTACACACAAAACATTAGCTGGACCTCGTGGCGGAATGATCTTAACCAATGATGAAGTTATAGCTAAAAAAATGAATTCCGCAATCTTCCCTGCACTTCAAGGTGGACCGCTTGTTCATGTTATTGCGGCTAAGGCTGTTGGATTCAGATACAACTTATCACCAGAGTGGAAAGAGTATGCAAAGCAAGTAAAAATAAATGCTAAAATACTCGGTGAAGTTATGATGAAACGAGGATACGATGTAGTTTCTGGTGGAACTGACAACCACCTGATACTAGTTTCTTTTGTTGGTCGTGAGTTTTCTGGTAAAGATGCAGATGCAGCCCTAGGAAATGCAGGTATAACGATAAATAAAAATACTGTTCCTGGTGAGACTAGAAGCCCCTTTGTTACCTCAGGTATTCGTGTTGGTTCTGCTGCCCTTACGAGTCGTGGAATGAAAGAGCTTGAGTTTGAGCTAATAGCTAACAAAATGGCTGATGTTCTTGATGACATCAACAACACAGAGCTTCAAGCCAGTATCAAAAAAGAGCTTAAAGCTCTAGCTCAAAATTTTGTAATATATAACCAATCAACTTACTAAGGATAAAAAATGACTGCAATGGATACAAAACTCATTAAAATGATAAGTGATCACTATTGGATCAAAAAAGATAGTGTAGTTAATAAGATTGTCTATAAAGGTCGCACTTTTTACAATAAATTTGAAAAAGTGAATGCACCGCTAACTCAATCAATAATCAACCAGCATCTCAAAGGTGATATTACTGTTGCCCACTCCATAGTAAACAAGCACAGTAAAGTAGAAAATGTAGTCATAGACTACAATGGTAGAGACCCCGAGAGATTTTACCATAAAGCCCAGCTTCTTCTTCGTGAAGAGGGTTATATAAATTTTACAGCCTACACAACAAAAACAGAGGGTCACCTACATGTCTATATACATAAGGGTCACACAACTCTTCAAGAAGCTATTCAACTAGGTAAAATGTTAAGTATGAAGCTAGCATCTAAACAGCCAAAGCAATGGCGAATGTTTCCAAATGCCGATATGCCAGATGAATATAATATTTTAACTTTGCCTTATGAGGTTTATGCTAAGGAGCGTGGTGCTTCTTGGTCAAAACACATGTAAAGCATATATAAATCTTTTTTTTGCTATGATTAATATAATTTTTAAAACTCAAGGAGTAAGACAGTGAATGAAACGAATGAATTAAATGATATTATCTTAAAAAAAGGTGGTTCTAGTAGTAACAATAAGAAAATTATTTTAGCTGTAGCTACACTTAGTGTTGTTTTAATTGTAGTAGTTATGCTAATGAGTACCCTAACCCCCGATGCTCAAGAAAACCTTCCACAACCCATACCTCTTCCTATTGAGCAAACTCAAGTCTCTCCAGAACAAAAAAGCGAACCTTTGTTTGAAGAAGTTCTTGTAGAAGAAGAAACCGCTGAAGATAGTGACTCTCTTAATGAGATCGCACAAAGATTAAAAAAAGAGTCTTTAGAAGATACTGAAGTGGTTGAAAAAGTGGTTCAACCTAAACCTAAAAAGATAGTTAGAGCAAAACCCAAGGTTAAGGCACCTATAAAAAAATCTTCTGACTCAAAAACCTACTTTATTCAAGTTGGTTCATTTTCAAAGTATCAACCAAACAAGAAATTCTTAGATTCTATACTAAATCAAGGATATAGATATAATTTTCAAAAAGTCGATAACCTAAATAAAGTTTTAGTAGGTCCTTTCTATACAGAAGCAGAAGCCCGAAAAGCACTTAAATCATTGAGAAGCAACTTAGAAGCAGGTGCTTTTTTAGTTAAATATTGATGATATACTCAAAACAATTTACACTAGACCAACTAGCACCTATAGCAGTTTACTCTGCTATGAAAAATATTTTCAAAGGTGAGGTCAGTTACCTTTTTGAAAGTGCTGGTCAAAGTGAAGGAAACTATAGCTTTATCTGTGTAGGTGCTAGAGAACGAGTTCAATATATAGATGAGCAAACTATATATACAGATGCATCTGGAAAAAAACATACAAAAACACAAAATCCATTTAACTTTTTAAAAGAGTACTATAAAAAAGTTGATATGGTCGCTCATAAAAAGGTAGCTACTAAGCTAAATATTGGTTATGTAGATGGCTTCATCGGTTATATTGGCTACGACATGGTTAAGGTTTTTGAACCAAAACTAAACTCCTCTATGAAAGATTTAAAAGATGAGCTAAATACCCCTGATATGGACTTAATACTTCCTAAAATAACATTGGTTTATGCACATAAAAATCATCAAATTACCCTAATTAGTAAACTCCCTGAGATGAATGAAAAGTTTGACTTTATAGAAAATTCACTAAAAAGTAACTATAAATATATTCATAAGAAAAAAAATATCGGGGACGACAAAGGAAGCTTTGCACACTCAAAAGATAAGTTTTTTAAAATGATTGATGATTCAAAAGAGATGATAAAAAGTGGTGATGTTTTTCAAATCTTAATGACAAACCGATTTACTAGAAATATAAAAGTTGATCCTTTTAGTTTTTATAGAATTTTAAGAACTAAAAACCCATCTCCATATATGTTTTTACTTGAGTATGAAGAGTTTAACATAGTGGGAAGCTCTCCAGAGGTGATGGTTAGGCTTCAAGATAGAGAACTTCTACTTCGTCCAATTGCAGGAACAAGAAAAAGAGGTGCAACAAAAACAAGAGATAAAGAACTTGAAGATGAGCTATTATCTGACCCTAAAGAACTCGCAGAGCATCTAATGCTCATAGATCTAGGGAGAAATGATGTGAGCAGAGTTGCAAAAACTGGCAGTGTTAAAGTAGAAGATATGATGCATATTGAGCGTTTTTCCCATGTTATGCATATAGTTTCAGATGTCACAGCAAAGCTTGATGATGACAAAGATATGTTTGATCTCTTTATAGCTACTTTTACAGCTGGAACAATGACTGGAGCACCTAAGATCAGAGCTATGGAGTTAATAGCACAATATGAGGGTATTAAAAGGGGTTTTTATAGCGGAAGTGTTGGTTACTTTGGTTTTGATGGAAATATGGATAGTGCTATAACTATACGAACAGCGATGCTAAAAGATGATAAAGTTATCTTGCAAGCTGGAGCTGGCATAGTTGCAGATAGTCAAAATGAGCTAGAATACTTAGAAGTGACAAATAAACTAGGGGCTTTAGTAAGCTCTTTAGAGGATTTAGACTCATGAAGCTTTTTGCTATATTTGGTGACCCTGTTTCACACTCTCGCTCTCCACTTATGCACAACAGTGTATTTAAAAACCTAGGCTATAAAGCTTGTTACACAAGAGTTCACCTAAAAGATGGCTCTAAACTAAAAGAAACTTTTTTTAACTTAAAACTTAGTGGTGCAAATGTAACAGTTCCACATAAAGAGGCAGCATTTGAAGCCTGTGATGAAGTTAGAGGTTTTGCAAAAAAAGTCGGCGTTGTAAACACCTTGATAAATGAAAATGGTAGGCTAATAGGCTATAACACAGATGCAGATGGTTTTATCTATGCTATAAAAGAGTTTGGTAAAATCAACAATGTTCTTATTATTGGTGCAGGTGGAACCGCAAAGGCTTTGGCATCTAGGTTTATACAAGATGATATAAAAGTAAGTGTTTTAAACAGAGGTTCTTCAAGACTAAAGTATTTTACAAATATAACTAAGAGATGCTATACTTGGGAAGATTTTCAAACAAAAAAGTATGACTTAGTAGTAAATACAACAAGTGCAGGATTGACCGACGATGAGTTACCTGCACCAAAAGAGATAATTGATGATATTTTAAACAATACCTCTTTTGTAGCCGATGTAATCTATGGTAAACTAACACCATTCCTAAAACTAGCAGATGAAAAAAATATAACTTATAAAGATGGAGCCGATATGCTCCTAGGTCAAGGTGTCTTAGCAAATAAACTTTTTGTAAACAAAGAGCTAAAAACCAAACAGATAAAACACTTTATGAGAAATAGCTTTAGTCTATAATAAACAATTTTAAATAAGAGTGCAATACAATACAGATGAACAAACATACTATTGAACAAGCAAGCATCTTTCTTAGTGTATCTAAGTGGCTTCTACTATCCTCTTTTGTAGGTATAATAATTGGGGCAGTAGTCACACTTTTTTTAAATATCCTACAATACTCTGAACAAAATCAGCACATAGTACCATTCCCCCACTACTACCTACTGCCCTTTGGTTTAGTTATAACTGTTTGGCTAGTTAGAACTTTCGCCCCAGATGCAAAAGGTCATGGAACTGAAAAAGTTATAGAAGCGATACACAAAAAACATGGAAAAATTGAAGTCGCTGTTATTCCTATAAAGCTACTTGCTACTGTTATCACTATATTTACTGGTGGTTCTGTTGGTAAGGAGGGTCCGGGTGCTCAGATTGGTGCAGGTATGGCATCTTTTATATCTGAACTTTTTCATTTTTCAAAAGAAGATAGAAAAAAACTGGTCATTTGTGGTATCGGTGCTGGTTTTGCTGCTGTTTTTGGAACACCTGTTGCTGGTGCAATATTTGGAGTTGAAGTTTTAATAGTTGGTCTTATTAAGTACGATGTACTACTACCATCTTTTATAGCAGGTTTTGCAGCTTTTTCTACTGCTCAATACCTAGGGATTGACTATACCTATTTTGATGTAAACTTTCATCAGATTGTAACACTCAATATGCCACTTATTATTAAAGTTATTATTGCTGGATTGTTTTTTGGTCTTATCTCTGATCTAACTATTACTTTTTTAAAACGCATCGAAAGAGCTATTAGCAAGATAGCTTTAAACATATATATAAAAGCATTTACAGGTGGTTTAATATTAGTCGCTCTTTCATTTGTATTTGGAGATGAGTATTTTGGCTTAGGCATAGCAACTATAGATAAAGCCCTACAACCAGACTTAGCCTTATCTTCAGAGATTCCTTGGTATGCTTTTATCTTAAAAACTATCTTTACCGCTATAACTCTTGGTTCTGGAGGAAGTGGTGGTATTGTTACTCCTATCTTTTACATAGGAGCAACTAGTGGTCATCTTTTTGGTACAATAATGGGCGATCATATAGCATTTTTTGCAGCTATCGGTTTTGTAAGTGTGCTTGCAGGAACTACAAACTCACCAATCGCTGCAACTATAATGGCTATGGAACTATTTGGGATTGAAGTAGCTCACTATGCTGCTATATCTATAGTTATTAGCTTTTTTATGACAGGACATAGAAGTGTTTTTCCATCTCAAATTTTAGCAATGAGAAAGTCAGATATGTTAGATATAGACAATGGAGACAATATAGGCAATGCTGATGTAAAGATAAACACAAGTGAAATAGAGAGAATAAATAAGTTTCGTGATAGACTTCAAAGAAAAAGAAAGATAAGAAAAAGTAAGATATTACATGAAGATGATAAACTAAATAAAAATAAGTAAAATTATTTTTATCTACTCTATATCTTTTATATCAAACTTTTACCCTATCTTCTAAAGCCCTAGTAAGAGATAAAATATCGACATTTTCTAAGCTTACTCCAGTTGGAACACCTTGTGCGATTCTTGAAAAATTGATATCAAAAGAACTAAGTTTCTCCTCTATATATAAGATAACCGCATCATTGGAGATAGATGGAGTAAGAGCAAACAGGATCTCTTTAACTCCATCTTCAACCATCTTAACAAGATGCGAAACAGTTATCTCTTCTAAAGAGTCTAATACAAAATATTTACCATCAAACAGACCATTTTCTTCTAACAATAGTAGATCTTTAGCATTTTCAACAATGCAAAGAAGAGTATTATCCCTTCTCTCATCACTACAGATTGAACAAAGTTCATCTTCACTCATTCCACCACACACCCTACATTTTCTCAAAGACCCAAGTGCATCTTCTATGGCTTGAGATATTTTCATACCAACAAATGTGTCATTTATAGACATATGGTATGCCAACCTAGTAGCAGACTTTTTTCCTATAGTTGGAAGTTCTTGAAGAGCATCTACTAAACGGTTAAACTTATCTAGTGAGCCTCTCATCTATTTTTCTTTGGCAATATATCCATTTTGATTTGCATATCCTTTAAGGGAATTATACTCATATTAAATTTAAAACGATATAATTGCGAAAATTAATTTGTAGGATAGTAATATAATATGCAAGAACTAAGCTATTATGAGATATTAGAAGTAACACAAAGTGCTGACAAAGCAACTATTAAAAAAGCATATCGAAAGATGGCTAAGATTTATCACCCTGATAAAAACCCTGGCGATGAAGAGGCTGAACAAAAGTTTAAACTATGCAATGAAGCCTATCAATGCTTAGGTGATGAACAACAAAAAGGTATCTATGACCGTTATGGTAAAGAGGGTCTTTCTGGTATGCGTGGTGGAGGTCGTCAGTCATCTTCTGGTTTTAGCGATTTAGGCTCTATGTTTGAAGAGATGTTTAATGGCGGAGGCGGAGGTCGCCGTCAAAACCCAGCAGATGCAGAAAAATACCCTCTTGACCTAGATATAGAGATGCATCTTACTTTTAATGAAGCCATCTTTGGTTGTGAAAAAGAGATCGATTTTACATATAAAACATCTTGTAAACCATGCAAGGGTACGGGTGCTAAAGATGCTAAACTATCAACTTGTAAGCAGTGTAAAGGTCAGGGTCAAGTCTATGTAAAACAGGGCTTTATGACATTTGCACAAACTTGTCCTGCTTGTAATGGTCTTGGAAGTGCTCCATCAGATGCTTGTAAAAGTTGTAATGGAGATGGCTATAAAGAAACAAAAGAGAGTGTAAGCATAAAGATCCCAAAAGGTGTAGATGAAGGCAATCGTTTAAGAGTTTCTGGAAAAGGAAATATTGGCAAACGAGGCTCAAGAGGTGATCTATATGTTACATTTGGAGTTCAAGCAGATAAACATTTTCAAAGAGAGGGCAATGATGTTTATATAGCTATACCTGTATTTTTTACTCAAGCAGTTGCAGGAGAAACATTAAGCATCCCATCTTTAAGAGGTGAATTGGAGTTAAAACTAGATATTGGTACAAAAGATAAACAACATTTTACA
This sequence comes from Sulfurimonas sp., assembly GCA_016735225.1. Taxonomy (GTDB): domain Bacteria; phylum Campylobacterota; class Campylobacteria; order Campylobacterales; family Sulfurimonadaceae; genus Sulfurimonas. Next base: position 12,892 of record JAERRX010000139.1, read on the forward strand.
TTTAGAGGCGAAGGTATAGAAGATGTTCATGGGCATGGAAAAGGAAACTTAATAGCTCAAGTCAATATTAACTACCCTAGTAAACTAAATGATGAGCAAAAAGAACTCTTAAGTAAGCTTCAAGACTCTTTTGGTGTAGAGTCAAAACCACACGAAAGTGTTTTGGACTCCGCAATAGATAAGATGAAAAGCTGGTTTAAATAAGAGAGATATGAGATGAATATAGATCATTTAAAAGTTAACTTATCTACATTGGCACTATCTATGTTTAGGAAAGATTTTTTTGGCATCTATCATGGCTCTCTTTCTGCAAAAACACAGTCAAATCGTTTTATTATAAATACTAAAGAAGCTATATTTGATGCCCTAGATGATGACTCTTTGATAGAGTTGTATTTTAAAAAAGACTATAGATGGAACAGGGCTAGCATAGACTCAAATATACACTTTAGCATCTACTCTCAGATCTCAGATGCAAAGTTTATTTCTTTTTCTATGCCTCCCTTTACAACTGCTTATTCATTAGAACACAACATCATAACTCCAAAAGACTACTTTGGGTTTAAAGAGCTAGGCTCAATAAAAATAGTAAACCCTAAACAGTTTGAAGATTGGTACGATAGAGCTCAGAGTGAAATTGCTTACTATTTTCAAACAAAAAAAACCAATATAATGGTAATTCGTGGTTATGGAGTCTATTCTTTTAACCGTGACCTACATGAGATGGCAAAACAATTGGCAATATTAGAAAAAAGCTGTAGGCTCCTACTCCTAGATGGTGCTGTCGGTGATCATAATTTTGACTAAAAACAAGGGATACACAGATGGCAATTTTTGAAGTTGATGATGAGAATTTCCAAGATATTTTAGATGCTGAGTTTAAAAAAAATAATATTGTTATTTTAAAGTTTGGTTCTGACTTTTGTGATGCTTGTATGGCACTTGACACAGAACTTGAACAAGTGGATGAAGAGGGTTTAAATATTTCTATTATCTTAGTAAACACTGATGAGTTCTTTGAAATAGCAGAAGTTTACAATATTTATAAACTACCCACTATGATCATATTTCAAAATAAAACCAATATCTTGTATAAGAAAGAAGGGATTATACTTTCTGATGATATTTTAGAAATTATAAAACCTTTCTTATAAAACTACTATAAAGCTTCAATAGCCTCAAAAGCTACATTCATAACCTTATCAATCTCTTTGTTAGTTATAACATAGGGTGGCATAAAGTAGATAACATGTCCAAGTGGTCTTAGTAAAACTTCATTGTCTAAAGCATATTGATATACTTTTAAGCCTATTCGCTCTGAGGCTTCATAACCTTTTAGTTCAACCGCACAAATCATACCTGTTTGTCTAATAGAAGCAACATTTTGCAACTCTAAAAATTTTTCTAATTTTTTGGCTATATATTTAGCAGTTTTTTTGTTTTCCTCGATTACATTATCATTTTCAAATATATCAAGAGTTGCATTTGCTGCTGCACAAGCTAGTGCATTTCCTGTATAGGAGTGTGAATGTAAAAATGCCTTATGTTCATTGTAGTCACAATAAAACTTTGCATAAATTTCATCGCTAGTAAGTACAACAGAAAGAGGTAGATAACCACCTGTTAAACCTTTTGAGAGAACTAAAAAGTCTGGAGTTATGTTTGCTTTTTGACAAGCAAACAGCTCTCCTGTTCTACCAAAACCAACCATAACTTCATCTGCTATTAGATGAATATTGTATTTATTGCAGATATTACGAACAAGCACTAAAAACTCTCCGTGATACATGTGCATATACCCTGCCCCCTGAACTAATGGCTCTAATATTATCGCACTTATCTCATCTGATCTATCTATACATAGTTTTTCAAACTCATTGGCAGCTTTTACTGCAGCATCTATACTCATATCAGATGGAACAGGAGTTTGCAATGTTTTTAACAGTAAAGGCTCATAAACTTGCTTATAAAGCTCTACATCACCAACACTAAGTGCGCCAATAGTTTCACCATGATAAGAGTTTGCTAGTGATACGAAAATATTCTTATCTTTAATGCCATCATTATAGTGTGCATGGTAGCTCATCTTTAAGGCAACCTCTACTGCACTTGAACCATTATCAGAGTAAAAACATCTGTCCAAGCCCTTTGGTGTCAATCTTACTAAACGCTCAGATAGCTCAACAACTCCCTCATGTGTAAAACCAGCCAATATTACATGTTCTAGTCTATCTAGCTGTTCTTTTATCTTCTCATTTATATATCGGTTTGTATGTCCAAATATATTTACCCACCAGCTACTAACTGCATCTATATATTTGTTGCCCTCAAAATCTTCCAACCAAACACCGTGTGCTTTTTGTATAGGAATCAAAGGTAATATTTCATGATCTTTCATCTGTGTACATGGATGCCAAAGGACATTTAAGTCTCTATTTTTAAGTTCTTTGTTTTTCATAAGTAGATTTTATCAAGTTTTAATACGAATTTACCTAAAATTACAAAAAAATATCAGATGATAAGGCAAAACTAAATGATTCAATGGATGCAAAGACACAAAAAATATCTAATTATAACTATATGGATTTCTACAATCGCTTTTGTTGGAGCAGGTTTTGTAGGCTGGGGTCAATACAGCTATGGCGACAAAGCAGGTTCAATAGCAAAGGTTGGAGATGTAGAAATTACTATGGGCGAACTGCAAAAAAGCTACTCTAACCTATACTCCCAATACAACCAGATGTTTCAAGGTAATTTTGATGAAGAAAAAGCCAAAAGCTTTGGTTTAAGAAAACAAGCATTAAAACAACTGATAAACCAGTCTCTCATTATAAACCTTGCTTTATCGTATGACTTAGAAGTTAGTGATAAAGAGCTTTTAAATGAGATAAGAACTCAGAGTTACTTTTTTAAAGATGGTGTCTTTAACAAAGAGATCTATAAAGAGGTACTTTTTAGAAACAAGAGAAATATAAAAGAGTATGAAGCCGATATGAAAAAAGAGCTACTTATTAGAAAAACTCTTACACTGCTTTCTGTTAAAGCTAGTAAAAATGAAGAGAGTATTATAGATACTATTATTAGTATCGCAGATAAGATTGACTATAAGGTTATAAGCGATGAGCATATAAATATCGATAGCTCTGATGCTTTTCTTGAGCCATATTGGGAAACACAAAAACAAAACTTTATGAGTGAAGTAGAGTATGAAGTAGAGTATATAAAACAGGAACAGATATCAAAAAAATATGAAGAGAGCAAAATAGTTAAGTATTATAGTGAAAACAAAACTCACTTTAAAGACAGCTCTTCTAAGATATTACCACTAGAGGATGCTAGAGACTCTGTAGTTGTTGAACTAAACAACAAAGCAACCAAAGATGCTGCCCTAAGAAACTATGTAGCTTACAAAAAAGATAAACTTAAAGAAGGTGTAGAGGTTTCAAGCACAACTATTTCAGCTTCTAACAATATGTTTGGGTCAGAGGCATTTAGTAAAATCTATAAACTCTCACTAGCATCGCCATATCTAAAGCCTGTTATAGTAGATGGTAGATACTATACATTGAAACTACTAAAAGTAAACCCCTCAAAAATAAAATCTTTTCAAGAGGCAAAAAAAGATATATTACCTATCTTTATAAAAGAGCAAAAAAGAGTTAAACTACTAGAACTAGCAAAAAATTCTCTTGAATCATTTAAAGGAGTTACAACAGATTTTATAAGAAACTCAGATGCTATAAAATTAACAATACTTAAAGAAGATGAAGCAAAGGAATTTCTTGCCTCTTTGTTTTCATCAAAAGAAAAAAGAGGTTTTATAGTGCTAAAAAATGGAAATATTGTTTTATATAACATTTTGGAACAAAAACTGCTTAGTAACACTAATACCAATCCAAACAATTCTATTGTTAGGTTAAAAAGTGCTTTGTTTAATGAAGGTTTGATTAAAAACTTAAAAAACAAGTACAAAACAGAGATATTTATAGAAGGACTCTAAGTTGAGCAGAACTGTTTTAGCCATAGATATTGGCTCTACAAAAATATGTGCAATCATCGCCGAAGTAGCTGATGATGGTGCCATAGCTATTATAGGTACTGGAACCTCCAAAGCACAGGGCTTAAAAAAAGGAAGTATAACCAACATAGAGTTAGCTTCTAAGTCTATAAAAGTTGCTCTCTCAGATGCAAAAAGAGTTTCTGGAACTGATGTTAAAACTGCCATAGTTTCAATCTCTGGAGCATACACAAAAAGTCTAAACTCAAATGGAATAGTAAATATTCAAAACAAAGAAGTTAGTTTTAAAGAGATAGAAAGAGTTATGCAAACCTCTTTATATAATGCAAATATTCCTAATGAATATGATATTCTCCATGCTCTTCCTTTCAACTTCAAAGTTGATGATCAAGACTATATAGAAGACCCCTTAGGTATGAATGCATCCAGACTTGAAGTGGAAACACACATTATAACCACTCAGAAGTCCAACCTTAACAACTTTAAAAAAGCTGTTCGTGGTGCTGGAGTTGAAGTAGAAAACATAGTCTTAAATGGTTATGCTTCTTCCATCGCAACCCTAAATACAGATGAAAAAGAGTTAGGTGTAGCCGTTATAGATATGGGTGGAAATACAAGTAATATTATTATTCATTCTGGCAATGCCATAAGATATAACGACTTTTTAGGAGTTGGCTCTAACCATGTCACAAATGACCTGTCGATGGCACTTCATACTCCGCTCGATATAGCAGATAGTGTAAAGCTAAGCTACGGTTCTCTCTTGTCTCCAAGAAATGAACTTATAGAGCTTCCTGTAATAGGTGATGAATCAACTACTCATGAGGTATCTCTTGAGGTGGTTCACAATGTAGTCTATGCAAGAGTTGAAGAAACTCTTATGATTTTAGCTCAGTTTATAGAAAGTAGTGGCTTAAAAGATCAACTTGGTGCTGGTGTTGTCTTAACTGGTGGATTTTCAAAAATGGAAGGTATAAGGGATTTAGCGGTTGCTACTTTTGGCTCAGTTCCAGTTCGTCTTGCTCGTCCCATAGAGATGGAGGGTCTTTTTGAAAACCTAAGAGATCCAGAATATGCAAGTGCTATTGGCTTAATAATGTACAGCTCAAACTCTTTTACTCCTTATGAGATAGATGTAAACAAAAGAGTTAGACACAGCAATGAAATACCAATGGCACAAAGTAGTGTAAACCTACTAGAAGAGCCTGAGATCCCGATTGTTCGTAGTGAAGATGAACAAAGCACAGGTAAAATGCTTACTTTGCCAACTAAGAACGACAGAGGTGGCGATCAAGCTGGATCATTTAATAAATTTTGGAACTGGGCAAACCAGTTATTTTAAAGGAGTGAGATAATGGAAATATTTAATATAGAAGAAACAAAAAACCTAAACGGTGCAAGAATAATAGCAGTAGGTGTTGGTGGCGGTGGCGGTAATATGATTGGTCACATGATCAAAGAGGGTGTTGCTGGAATCGAGATGATTGTGATAAACACTGATGCACAAGCACTACAAGAAGAGGAAAGTGCATCTAAGATTCAGATCGGAACAAAGCTTACGAAAGGTCTTGGGGCTGGAATGAAACCAGCTGTTGGTAAAGACTCTGCTCTTGAAAACTATGATGACATAAGGTCTGCTCTTGAAGGGGCTGATATAGTTTTCATCTCCGCTGGTCTTGGTGGAGGAACTGGAACTGGTGCAGCTCCCGTTGTTGCACAGATAGCAAAAGAGGTCGGCGCCCTTACTATATCTATAGTTACTAAGCCTTTTGGCTTCGAGGGAAGAAAGCGTCTTAAACTTGCTGAAGCTGGTCTTGAAGAGTTGAAAAAAGAGAGCGACTCTATTGTTGTTATTCCAAATGACAAACTACTTTCTATTATAGATAGAAGACTTGGACTAAAAGATAGTTTCAAAATAGTAGATAGTGTTTTAGCTCAAGCTGTTAGTGGAACTTCTGGGGTTATACTCTCAAGCGGTAAAAATGATATCAACCTTGATTTTGCCGATTTGCAAACTGTTATGAGTCATAAAGGTATGGCTCTAATGGGTGTTGGTGAGTTTGAGGGAGAAAATGCTGCTTATGAAGCTATAAAAGCTGCTATTGAGTCTCCTCTTCTTGACAACATGACTATAAATGGTGCAATGGGTGTTTTAGTTCACTTTAAAATGCATGCTGATTTTCCACTTATGGAAGTTTCAGATGCTATGAATGTTGTACATGAAAGTGCACATGAAGATGCAGAAGTTCTTTTTGGTACTTCAACAAATGATACAATATCTCCAAACTATGTAAAAATTACAATAGTAGCAACAGGTTTTGAAAAAGATCTACAAGTAGGTACAAATGACCCTGAATTTGTTGGAGAATCTCCAACACCTGTGATTCATCTTCGTCCAAAGCGTGTTGTTGGTGGTGACCTTGATGATAATCACTTAGATATTCCATCTTATATGCGAAAACAACAAGACTAAATCTCCTTGAGGCTTTTTAAAGCCTCACTCCAAAATACCTTTCCAGAAAAATTGTGCTGTTAAAACAATGAAGAAAATACCAAGCAGATTTAAGACAACACCATATCGCATCATACTCTTAACATTTACTGCCCCACTACTCATGGCTATAGCATTTGGAGGAGTGGCAATAGGGAGCATAAAAGCATAACTAGAACATAGAGTAGCAACCATCATAAAAAGAGTTGTGTTGATACCTGTTTGTTCTGCGACCGAATATATAACAGGAAGCATTATAGATATTAATGCTGTATTTGATGTTATCTCTGTAGTAAAAGTTATAAGCATCGCAACTGACAAAAGCAATAAAATAGGAGACAATGAGGTCATAACTATCAGATATGAGGCAACTTCATCTGCCAAACCTGTTGAACTAAAGGCTTTTGCTATAGAAAAACCTGCTCCAAACAAAAACATAATCCTAAATGGAATTTTTGCCTTATCTTCCATCCAATCAAGAATATTAAATGGTGGCATAAACAGAAGCAACCCTGCACCAAGAAGTATGCCTGCTTCACTAAGACCTAGACCGCTCCAGTAGGGTTTTATGGGAGCATTTAACAAAAGAAGAGTTACAAGAGTACCCATAAGCAAAAGAATCTTTTTTTGATTTGCATCTAATGGTTTTCTATTCTCATCTCTTTGAATAGGCTCATTAGAAACCCCTAGACTAAGAAGGAAGCTAACAACAACAAACATTACTAAAGCTAAAGGCATCACCATCCATATCCACTGGAAAAATGGAATTGCTTCCATCCCTTTTTCGCTCATTATTCCAATAAGTATAAGGTTTGGTGGTGTTCCAATGGGAGTCATTATACCCCCAACACTCGCTCCATAAGCTATAGCTAAAGCAAACCTAAGTTTCAACTTAACATCATCTGTTATAAAAAGTGCTATAGAGATAAGCAAAAGAGCAGTTGTAGTATTTGACAATATAGAACTTAGAAAACCTGAAGTAATTGCCAAAGAAAAGATAATACCTCTAGGGGTGCTTGGAAAAAGCGAGAGCATCTTATCTGCCACCCACCTGTGCAAATTACTTTTTTCAACTGCGATAGCCAACATAAAGCCACCTAAAAATAGAAAAATAATAGGATGCGAATAATTGACAGTAGTTGCCTTTGTACTCAAAATATCGAAAGCTGGAAATAATATAATCGGTAGTAGCGAAACTACAGCTAAAGGTAAGCCTTCATTTGTCCAAAGAACCACTAAAAGAGCTATGAGACCTAAAAGAGATGCTTGAGTAGTGTTAAATATGCTCAAAGAGATGAAAAAAGCTGTAAGCCCTATGAGAACCGCTATTGTTATTTTTATCATACTGTTTATCCTTTTAATAGATCTCGTAAAGATTCTTGTGGGTTTTTACCCTCTAGCATACTATAAACCTCTCTTGCGATTGGAAGATATAGCTTTTTTTCTTTTGCAATTTTTTTCAAAGCATAACTTGTACCGATCCCCTCTGCAACCTCACCCAAATCATCGAGTATCTCTTTTTGTGACATACCTTTTGACAAACCTAAACCAACACGAAAATTTCTACTCATAGTTGAAGATGCAGTAAGAAAAAGATCTCCTGCTCCACTTAATCCTACAAAACTTTCATCTTTTGCTCCATACTTATGCCCAAATCTTTGCATCTCAACTAAGCCACGAGCAATTAGTGAAGCCGCCGCATTTTTACCAAGACCTAAACCTTCACATATTCCAGCAGCTATTGCTATAACATTTTTATAAGCTCCTGAAATTTCTGCTCCCATCACATCTTTAGAGATATATGCTTTTATAAAAGATGGGGAGAAAGAGGCAAACTCACTGCATAGTTTTTCATTTGTGGAGTTGATAACCAAAGCGGTTGGTAAAGATTGTAAAACTTCAGATGCAAAAGATGGACCTGACAAAAAAGCAATATTTTCATCTGGAACAAACTCTTGATATATCTCGTTTAAAAACTTTCCACTAGATGCCTCTATGCCCTTTGAGGCAACTAAAATCTTTTGTCCGCTAAATACAAAGTTTTCACTTAACCACGATGATACTACTTGAGCGGGAACTGTTATCACTAAATATTCGCACTTGAGTATCTCCTGTGTTGAAACAAAGTTTTTTATATCTCTTGGTGTTCTTGAGCTTATAAAGACTTCATTTTTTTCACTCATAGCAAAAGCCAATGCTAAGCCCCATTTTCCTGCTCCTATAACGCCTATTTTATTCATTTTCACTTCCTATCAGTTTTTTAAAATCTTCTATATCTTGCTCATAACCAACTACAACAAAAATATCACCATTTCGTATAATATGATGTTTTGCTTTAGAAGAGTAGATAAATTCTCTCTTCATATCTTCATGCACTATGGAGATAACAATAATTCCATGCTCCCTACTCCACTCTATGTCCGATGGATATTTTCCATTAAACATGCTATGCTCATTTACTTTTATTTCAGCAATTTTCAAAGCTCCATTTCCATAAAGAATATTATGAAAAACACTAGTTACTATTGGTTTTTCAAGTATTTCTACTATAGTGTTAGCTGTCGTTTGTGTTGTTGGCAAGACCCTAGTTGCTCCAGCTAAAAGTAACTTATCGGAGCTTTCTTTATCTTGAGAAAGTGCTATAATTCTTAGATCTTTAAATGAATCACGAAGTGAGATAGTTAAAAATATATTTTCAGCTATATCTTCTAAGTTGCAAAAAACAACACAATCATCTATGTCATACTTTTTACTTAAGTCATCCCAGTTGTCACTTAGGTCAAAACCATATTCGTCATCTGAATTTAATTTAAAAACCTGCACATTTTTATAATGACTAGAGATATTATGAATGATCTCTAAAGTAAACTCATTGTTTCCGAACAATAAAGCATTATTTAGCATAATTTGAGCCTTTTTTATTTAAATACACACTAAATTCTTTTAAAAAGTGGGTGTTGCCAATTACTAAAAGATAGTCTCCAACTTCTAAGAGACTGCTATCTATGGGGTTGAAGAAAAACCTACCTTTCTCTTTTTTATAGATGCCCAAAAGAACTATTTTATATCTTTTGTTTTCCAAGTCTTCTACAGAAGAAATCTTTTTGACTATTCTATCGTTTATAAATATCTCTTCAATATCTATGCCGTTATTACTTGTGCGAAGTTCGTGTATGGCTTCAAAGGCAACAGGTTGTCCAATAAATTCACTTGCTATAATTCCTACAAGTTCTTTTTCATAAAATATCTCATTTATTCCAGCAAACGATAGTTTGTTTCTGTTCATTTTTTGCATTAATATTGAGAGAATAAACACATCTTTGCTAAAAGAGCGAATAGTTAGAGCGGTGTAGATATTTTCTATATCGCTATGACTTAAGCAGATTATCGCTTTAACTTGGGTTTTTATATCTATTCTAAGTTTCTTGTAGCTATCAATTGAAGATGGGTTGTAGTTTAGGGCTATAAAACCATCTTTAGTTGCATTTTGTACTTTTTGTGGGTCCTCTTCTAAAATTACTACTCTGTTTTTGATTATGAGTTTTTTTGCAACTTCTTTTGATACATTTTCATAGCCACATATTAGATAAAACTTTTTTATTTTAGAGATGTCATCTATAAATTTTTGATCTTTTATCTCATCTAGTTTTTCTGTAAAAGCTGTCACAATCAACGAAGTAGTAAATGAAAACACACCAATACCAGCAATAATTACAAACATTGCCACAACACGACCCTCTTGTGTGACAGGAGTAATATCTCCATATCCGACAGTAGATATAGTTACAATAGACCAATATACTGCTTCAAAAAGAGTGTCTATTGGTGAGTCAGGATTGTTTGCTTCCATGACATATATCACAACAGATGAAACAAATATAACTATAGATGCAAAGATCAAAAGAGTGAAAAACTCAAACTTTTTAGCTAAAATTATTGAGGTAAAAGTTTGAATACTTTTTGCATATCTAAAGAGCTTAAATACTCTAAAAAGTATAAATATGCGAAGTAGCCTCAGCTCATGGAAAAAAGGCAGTATAGCCAACAAATCAACCATAGCTTTAAAAGAAAATATATATCTAAATTTATCTGAAGCAATATTTTTAAAAGAGCGTACAAGCTTAAACTTATACCCTAACATGCTATCGTGTTCACTTTGCTTTATAATAATATCGCTAACACTACTGCTAACCCAAAGTCTTAAAACATACTCTATAAAAAATATCATAGAAATAATATAGTTGTTAAAAAAAAGAAGATTGTCGTTTACATGGGATTTTACTTCCCTTATCAAGATAGCAACACTTATAAAAATAAG
>JAERRX010000015.1 GCA_016735225.1 Sulfurimonas sp.
AACCTTTTAAAAAAATATTCTTGTTATTAAATATGAAACAATCAATATATAAAAAGAGACTAAAAGTCTCTTTTGTAAAGTAGCATCGACACTATCTTTAAAATATATGCCAATATAAACACCCACTAGAGATGCAAGACCGATAACAATCCCACTTTTATAGTCAATATAACCGCTCATCGTATGAGAGATGAGTCCAGACACAGATGAAAAAACAACAAAAAACAAACCTGCTGATATAGCTTTTTTAAGTGGAACATGTAAAAATCCAACCAAGATGGGAACCAATACTATGCTTCCACCAACTCCGATGCTCATACTTATAGCACCCAAAATCAAACCTATAGCAAAAAGGAGAATTTTACCTCCCTCCTTTTGTTCTAAGCCCTCTTTTGTTGTAAAAAATAGCCTTACTAATGCGAAAATAGCAAAAAGTAAAAAGAATATTTCTAATGTTTGTGATGAAATCATTGAAACTAACATACCGCTAAAAAGAGCACCTATAAAACCGCCAACGCCAACGGTCGTTATCATCGCTATATCAAGTGTGCCTTTTTTGTAGTTTAAGTAACTTCCATAGATAGAGCTAAATACCATCTGAACAATAGTAATCCCTATGGCTATCTTTGTTTCATAGCCAAGGATTAAGAGCAGAGGAACAAGTATAGTCCCACCTCCAACTCCAAAAAAACCAGAAATCACCCCAACAACAATCCCAAGAAATACTAACTCTAACATCAAAATCCAATTGAACTTTTTTGGAATTATACCCGCATTAGACTTTAAGATAGTTTTATAAGTATTGGTTTAATTTTAATTTGAGATTCAATCAAGTATAATAAATTATTAAAGGGTAAAATATGTTAAAATCAATAATTAAAGCAACAGAAAATTTTTGTATTCATCAAATTCGTACACCGCACACTATAAAAGAGGGCATAAGTAAAAACAAAACACTTATAGCTTATATAGATATAGAAGAAAATAGTGGTAAAATATATAGAGTATATATAGCATCTGAGATGGGTTTTATACAAAGAGTGTCTAAACTTTTTTTAGATGAGGAAGATAGTGATGAGGAAACCCTCATAGATATGACCTTAGAAACCACAAACTTAATTGTCGGAAGTGCTAAAGTTATCGCTATAAAGGAAGAGAGAAATCCTTTCACTATAAAAACTCCTCATTTTTTAAAAATAGATAGATTTGATTGTGATTATGATGATGCAAAAATTATAAAAGTTGAAGATGATGAGATGGTTATCGCAATAAAGGAGCTGTAATGGCAAAAGTAAAAAAGTATGAACCTCAAAGAGTCCCCTATGATGAGGAGAAAGAACTATCTTGGATGAACTACTCTGGTCTTTTAGATATGGAAGTAGAGTTTGTTGCGGACTTGGGTGAAACACAAGCAACAATTTCTGAGATATTAAAATATGAAAAAGGAACTATTATCGATCTAAAAAAACCCGCTGGAGAGAGTGTTGAGTCCTATGTAAATGGTCGTATATTAGGCAGAGGAGAGGTTATGGTTTATGAGAAAAATCTTGCTATCCGTATAAATGAGATATTAGATTCGAGTGCTGTTTTATATCATCTGTCAAAAGAGCGCTTATGATTAAAATATTGTTTATTTTTATTTTTCCTTTAGTTCTTAATGCTTCAAAGATTTTAAGTTATAATATCTATGATAGAACAGATAGAGCAGATGTTATGATAACCTTTGACACACCTTACGAGGGTAGGATAAAACAGAGCATAACAGAATCAAGAATTATCATTAAACTCCAAGATGCTAAGATAGAAACTTCAAAAGTTAAAAAATTGTCTTCAAAATTTCTATACTCTCTAAGCATTACCCCTATGGCTGGATACACACAGATAACAGCATCTGTACCAAGTAGTGTAAAACTTATAGCATCTAAGACTTCAGATGCCTATGGATTGAGGCTTAGGTTTGTTTCAAAAACTTCTACAAATAAAACTGCTACTTCTTTAGTCTCTGGGCAACAATCAAAACAAAGCCAAAACTTCTTATCTACTTTACCGACAAGCAAGGGTGTAGAGATTAGTAGCTCTTATTATATAGTTGTTATTGCTCTTAGTATTGGAATTATTTTCTTATTTTTTATGAAGAAAAAAATAAAAAAAGTCAGTCCAAGTGCTAGTAAGTGGCTTTTTAAAGATAACAAAAAGCCAGAAGATACTCTAACAAACAATACTCAAAATGATAATGTTTCGATTAGATTTCAGAAAAATCTTGACAACTCAAATAGTGTAGTTATGCTTGACTTTTCAAACCAAAGCTATCTTATTTTAATGGGAAATAGTAATATATTGATAGATAAGTTTACAGACGATAAGCCTAGTACACAAGAAGATTTTGAGTCTATCTTACAGAGCAGAAATGAAGAACTTTATAACTATTTATCACCAAATGATAAAACTAAAGAAGCTCTCCAATCATATACAGAAAAAGCAGCTTCTATCTCTTATGAGACCTAAGAGAGTTCAGCTTTCTCTCTTATGTAGCGTTCTTGAAGAAGTTTTTTTATTACCTTAATATTTTGCATATTATACTCATAACTATCATCCATCATCTTAGAAATATGAAAAACTTCTGTCACAGTGATACCGTAAGGGTCTTTTTTTTCTTTAGATATTTTTTCATTATCAACAGAGTATAGGTATAAGCTCTTGCGTGCTTTTTGAATATAGTAAGTTAAAACTATCTCATCAGTGTATTTTTTCTCTATGGCTACCACTACTTTTTGATCTGTATCGTATTCGTCATCTAACTTCAATAGATTTTTAGCACTCTCAACACTTAAGTATCCAATATAAAATTTATTGTATAAATCATGGTATCTCTGAACTGAATCTTTCATCAAAAAATCTATATCTAATATATATTTTTTATGCGATCTTATAGTTCTTGTTATCCAGCTCATTGTGTTGTAGTATCTAAATTGATATAGTTTTAAACTATGAGCTTCTATCATCTTTTTAGATTTTACTTTTTCTATTGGGAGTAGTTTTTTAGAGTTTTTGTCTTTTATATACTCAAACAGATCTCTTGCAGAGAACTCTTTTGTAAACCATACTTTACAAAAAGATGGAAACTGCTTTGTGCCTGTTGCACCTTCATTTAAGATGATCAAAGCTTTTATCTCATTGTTCGGAAATATAATCTCAAGAAGTGCTTTTTTCTTTCGTAATCGTTTTCTTAGTTTTAAAACTGACTTAACGAGGGTCATCTCCACAAAATAGAGTTCATTTTTTTCTGTAATGAACATTCCATCAAATTCGCTAATCTCTCTACTTTTTGTTCTATATACTATCTGCTGTTTTTCACTGATAGATAGAGTGTTTGCATAAGCTTTTTGCTTGTTTTGATGAAAACCTTTTAGTACAAACCCTTTGATGTAGTTGTTGTTTTGTGCATACCTTAAAAGCTTTTCATAGATAAAGTTTTCATAAACCTCACCCTCAAAAGAACGGTATGAACTTAAAAAAAGAGTGCTATCCTCATCTACTCCTTTTTTGATTAAAGAGAGTAGATGTTTTAAGTTGTATTCATAGTGAAAAATATTATCTGATATATCACTATTATCTAAGTTTTTTATTGATTTTGATATCTCTAACATCTGCAACTCATCATGATACTAGCTCGCTGTTTTTAAAGAAATCATCTATAGTAGTTCTGTACTCTGAAATATTTGAAATTTTATTTACCCTGTTTCTAAGAACAGAAGCACCACTATAGCCTTTAGAGTATGTGTGTGTATGTTTTCTAAACATTGCGACACCATGAGTGCCATAAAACTCTATCATCTTATCGAAGTGTTCCATGATGATTTGATGTTTTATCATAGCATCTATATCTGACACACCCTCTTTTAGTTGATGAAATATCCAAGGGGCTCCAACTGCCCCTCTACCTATCATCACCCCATTACTACCAGTATGCTCTAAAACCCATTGTGCTTTTTCGTAGGAGTCTATATCTCCATTTGCAATAACAGGAATCGATATAGCCTCTTTTATCTCTCTTATAGCATCATAGTCAACAGCCGCTTTAAATTTACCAGCACGAGTTCTGCCGTGGACTGCTATAAAGTCAGCTCCACTATCTTCAACCATCTTTGCTATATCTATATGGTTCTTTTTTTCAAAACCTAGTCTTATTTTAACACTTGTCATCGGTTTGTTTGAACTGTCTTTTATAGTTTTTATGATATCGCCCATTAGAGGAAGGTTTAGTAAAAGTGAGCTACCGCTACCATGTCCCACTACTTTTGGAACAGGACAACCGCAGTTTAGGTCTATGACATCTATGCCTTTATGCTCGTTTAGTATCTCAACTGCTCTTTTTACTATCTCTATGTCTGCACCAGCAATCTGAACTGAATATGGGTCTTCTAAGGGGGATTTTTCTAACATGTGCATTGTTTTTTTTGAGCCATGGGCTAGAGCATTTGAGCTTAGCATTTCGCTAACAGTCAAGTCTGCTCCAAACTTTTTTGCAACACTTCTAAATGGCAAGTCTGTGAACCCAGCAAGAGGTGCTAGGACATAGACAGGCTTATCAAAAACAAGTTTATCTATCATTTAAATAAACAGGTTAATACTAAAATTTTTACCATTTTCTTTTAAAGCACTGTAAGCTTTAAATTTTAAATACTCATCACTTTGTGAGTTCATAAGTATCTCATTAGCTTGAGGAAGCATCTCTAAGTCAAAAAGGGTGTAGAGTCTAGCTTCTACAGCTATCTCATTTTTTTCACCTAAAGACTCAAAAAGTTTTATTCTATTTTCAGGTAACATGCCATTTGAAAGAACTGATGACATTTTGATAAAATCTTTAGAATCCAAGTCTAATGTTTCTAAAAGCGAGATTAAAGAGTCATTTGAGATGCTCAAAGAATGCTCTCCATTGTTTACCCTTTTTAAAATTGTGTAGATATTCTCTTTATCTAAAAGTTCTTTGTGTTTTTCTATGGTTTTTAAAGAACAACCCTTGATATATTTACTAAATACCTCTTTTAGTAGGGCAGAGGAGTATTTTTCTTCATTTTTTAAGATATTCTCAGCATTAATATCACCTTTTATATAACTGTTTCTTTCATTTTGAACAACAAAAGGATTTTCTTTTTTTAGTGCATATTTTTTCAAATCTACAACTTTACCAGCATCTATATCTTCTATTAAAGTTATTACAGCATCTAACTTTTTGTTGTCAGTAGTTGCTTTGAGGTCTTTAGTAGGAGACAATACTGTATGGTCTATGATAGTTCCAAGAAGATTATATCTTGGAGTTTTATATAGATGTCTTCTGTCAGCTTTATTAAGATAAGCATCTGCAATAGCATCTATGATGTTCTCAAAATCTTTATCATACTTTCTAAGTTTGATATTTCCAAGCATCCCATAAAATACCATGTGTATCACACTTGCTACATAGAGAAGCAAAAGTGCCACTGCTACCCAAAATGCTACTGGCATTGCTGGCAAGTTTATACCAAAAAACTCTAAACCTATTGTTTCTTTTGTTACATTTATGAAAATGTAAGCTACTATTAGACCTATTAGCAACAATGTCGCTATTGTGTATCTTTTTATTTGCATTTTACTTCCTTAATTAATTTGCTTTTCTACTACTTCTCTACAAGCAATACAATAGATTGCATGAGGCTTTACCTTTAAACGCTGAAAACCAATAGGGTCTTCACACATTTCACAAACTCCATATTCTCCAGAAGAGATCTTTCCTAGTGTGACTTTTATTTCCGATAACTCTTTTTCTTGTTGAGAAACTATTGCACTCTCAACCATAGAGTTGTTATTTACAGATGCATGATCACTCTCATCATTTGACTCCAAAGCACTAAGTTGCTTAAGCTCATCATTAACACCTAAAATATTTTTTTCTATCTGTATTTTTCTACTTTCTAAAATCTCTTTGAAGTAACTCAATTCACTTGACTGCACTAACTATCCTTATTTGTGATACGGGTGGTTGCTCAATATAGAAAAACCCCTATAGATTTGTTCTAGCAAAACTACCTTTGCTATCTTATGACTCATCGTAATATTTCCTAAACTTATAACGGCATCACTGCACTTTAAAAAATCTTCTTCAAGGCCATAAGCTCCACCTATGAAAAATTTAATAGATATTTTATCATTTATTAGCTTACTAAATTCAAAACTATCGATTAACTTTCCTTTTGGATGTAAACTTATACAAAAACTTTTGTTTTTATATGGTAAAAAAGCTTTTGTATAAGCCTGTTTTGATGCTTTTGATGAAATAGTGTGTGATTTTGCTACATTTTTTGGAAAAAGTTCAATATCTTGCACTTTTGCAAAGCGACTTATCATTTTTGTCAGCTCTTTACATAAAGGCTCATAGGTGCTATGTTCTTTTTTTGCAATACTTAGTATATCTATATTCATTTTATGAGTCCGCTTCCAACAACAAGATAGTTAATATTTTCAAATTTATCATTTAGTTTTACTCCACCAATAGCAGCAACCAAATGCTTTGACTTTGAAGCTATAGTATCTATACTTGAACCGAGAATATTACTTATATCTTTTTTTGTTGTTGTATTTTTGTATGCTCCTAAACCTATATAGTTTAGGTCCATCTCGTTTGCTTTAAGAACCTCTGTCTCATTGTGAGTAGATATGCCAAAAAGTTTCTCATCTCCTATAAATTTTCTAACTATGCTTGTCGCTTTAAAAATATCTTCATCTATCTGCTTTAAGTCTTCTTGCCCCAGATGAACACCATCACAATAATCTATAAGCTCATAAGTATCGTTTACAATTAAAAAACCATCGTAATGTAATCTAATCTTTATAAGTTGTTGTTTTATGAACTCTATATTATTTTTTTTATCTCTATACTGTAGAAGAACTGCATCATGCTTATTTGCTATGCTTACAAACTCTTCTATCGAGAGCTTATGCTTTTGAAGCAGATCTTGATCACACAATGCATAAAGTTGCATTAAGAAGCTTTAAGAATAGTTAAAAGGTCTGAGAGTGTCTTTTTAAGTTCGTTTCTGTTTACAATCATATCTATAGCACCCTTTTGAAGTAAAAACTCTGCTCTTTGAAATCCATCTGGAAGAGCCTCACCAATAGTTTGCTCTATAACTCTTTGACCAGCAAATCCTACAAGTGCACCTGGTTCGGCTATGATAATATCTCCAAGTGTTGCAAAAGAAGCACTTACTCCACCCATGGTTGGGTCGGTAAGTACAGATATATATGGTAAATTATTTTTTGCTAACTTAGCAAGAGCTGCTGAAGTTTTACTCATCTGTAGTAGGGCAAAAGTACTCTCTTGCATCCTAGCACCACCACTTGCACTAAATATAACCACACCCTGCTTTTTATCTATAGCTCTATGGATAGCTCTAACTATCTTTTCGCCCTCTACAGAGCCAAGAGAACCGCCCATAAAGGAAAAGTCAAAGATAACAACTTGAGCATCAACACCATTCATCTTCATCTCGCCACTAACAACGGATGACTTTCTGCCAGTTTTAGCCTCTCCCTCTTCTATACGCTTTTTGTATGATTTTTTATCTACAAACTTCAGTGGATCAACTGGTGCCAAATTTGTATCAAACTCTATAAAACTATCTGAGTCTGCCAATAGTGCTAGTCGCTCTTTTACACCAATACGAAGGTGGTATCCACATTTGGGACAAACATAATTTTGATGTTCTACCTCTTTATAGTACATCAAAGATTGGCAAGATTTACACTTTACCCAGTGAGTAGATGAGTCAGTATTTGTTATATGTTTTTTGTCAGAGTTAAAAGAAAAAATGCTTAGTAGGTTCAAAAAATATCCTTTAGTAAAATAAAATAATCGCTATTATATCAAATTTAAACTTTATCTAAAGAATTTTAACACCAAAGACTTTATAAAACTTATAAATATCTCATAAAATATAGGTAATTTAGACTATATTTTATTCTCCAAACCTATCTACTGCATAAAAGCTAAAAGTGAAGCGGTTACTGCAACATTTAATGACTCTACTCCTCTTTGCATCGGAATAGTGACAGAGTCGTTACAAAGTGTTTGAACCTCTTTACTTACACCATCGCTTTCGTTTCCTAAAACAAATATAGATCTTAGTTCTTTTTTTAGATCATAAATACTCGTTTTTGCATAGGAAGAAAGAGCATAGATGCTAGTATTTTTTAGATTGGGCAGCACTTCATCAAGTGAGTTACAATAATATATAGGAAGCTTAAAGAGTGTTCCCGAACTAGCTTTTATCACAAGTGGAGAGATTTTAGCGGAACTTTTTTTAGGCAAGATAATTCCATCTACATTTCCAGCGGCACAACTTCTTATAATCATACCGAGATTTTTCGGATTTTGGATGCCATCAAGGGCGATGAGCTTAAAGCTTTTTAGATTTTCTATGCTGGATGCATCTCTATATGTTTGTGCAATTATATCTATAGCAACACCCTGATCTTGTTTAGAGTTTTTACTTATACGACTAAGAGAGTTTTTCTCATGGTAGGTTATGTTTGTATCTCTTTGTTTTGCTAGGCTTAAAATAGTTTCGATGGCTCCATCTGTTTTATTGCTAGAAGCTAGGTGAAGTTTATGAACCTCTATGTTGGTGTCTTGTAAAACTTCTATAACAACATTTCTACCATAAAGTGTGATGATCTTCTCAAAGTATGCTTTTTTTTCTTTGTACTCTCTTGAATCCTGCAAACTAATCCTTCATTTAATTATTGGCGACATTCTACACTAATTTTATATTTTTTCATTACTAAACTTTAGAGATTCTAAACAACTGCAAGAACCTCGAAGTTATTAGAGGCTCATCTATCTATTATCTCATCAGTACTTATGGAGACAAGTAAGCTAGTTTCTAGTAGTATTTTTTATCATTTTATATAAAAATTCAGATGCAAAATCAGCCCCATTTTTCCACTCCATACTATTTAAAAAACTCCAAAATATAATCTTTCAAAAAGACAGAAAGAATAGTCGCAATGATAAGCCATTGAAGTCTATCAAACTTAGAATCAACTTTCTTTATATCCTCTTTTAACGAGGTTTCTACTCTTGATATCTCTTCCCTTAACGAGGTTTCTATTTTTCCTACATCTTCTCGTATTGAGCTTTCAGTTCTTAATATATCCTCTTTTAATGAAATTTCAATTCTTGATACATTCTCTTCTACTCTTAATATATCTTCCCTTAACGAGATTTCTACCCTATTGGTATTTTCTTCTACTTTTCCTATATCAAACTTCACTTCCTCTCGTGTAACCATATGTTGTGCATTGTGTAGTAATAATTGTACTATATCTTTTTGTGTTAAGTGGTCGCTAACTTCAATATCTATTCTGTCCACTGTTATTCCTTTTAATATTGTTCCCTATCATTATACTTACTTTATCCTTATGTTTATATATTAAACTTCTTTAGAAAATCGGAAGTGCTAAACGATGTTTAATAATTTTTAAATTTGCTCAGATTTTCTTCATTAAACTTTTAAGAAAAATTTAGCTATGGTAATATTCTTTTGTATCATTCTAATCTTTGGCAGATTCGACTCATAAACGAATACCTTGAACCAGAATTCTAGCATCTAAACCTGTGAGTTCCATAAAATCTTCATAAGGTGTCGCATATTCCAAACACTTTCTTGTTTTCTATCTCGTTTACTCATCGCTTGTCTTTTTTAACTTTTTATATTTTCCTAAACAAGCTCACACCCAACCAGCTCCCAACCATTAAACACTAAAACAACTTTAAGATACTTCTCTCCTAAGTTGTATTGATATAGTTGTTTTGTAGCTTTTTTTATTTGCTCTTGTAAAACCTGTTTGTTATAATCTTTTCTTTTTATATATTTAAGTTCTATCATAACACCAAATGGAACTTCTGTCATAATAGGCTCTAAAAGTATATCTATATAACCTTTGTTTGATTCTACTTCTGAATGGACTTCATAAAAAGTATTGAGGTTTAGGTAAGCTAAAAAATATGCTTTGATAAAATTCTCACCATCTATATAGTCTCTTATGGAACTGCTTTCTTTTATCACTTTGCCAATATAGTGAAATACGGATAGATCTTTA
>JAERRX010000168.1 GCA_016735225.1 Sulfurimonas sp.
TAAAGGTTCGAAACTAGAAGAGGTAGTAGTACCAGATGTCTGTTGTGGTGAATATTTTACATTATGTTTAGAAGATGGTGTAGAAGTAGAAATACCTGATTTGAAAAATATAAATATGAAAATGTTAGAATCTTTTAAAGGTAGATATACACATGATTTTATAGGCTTTCACTCTAATAGTTTTGAGTGGTTATATAAAGACTTGAGAGGAGAAGTAGCATATAAGGACTATATATTAGTTAGAGGTTCGAAAATAAAAGAGATAGAAAAGGTAAACGTATCAGACTCCTTTGAGGGTCAGTATTTTAGGGTAATTTTAGAAGATGATATAAGAGTAAAAATACCTGAGTTGAAAGATATAAATATGAAAGTGTTAGAATCTTTTAAAGGTAGATATGTACATGAGTTTAGAGGCTTTCACTCTACGATAAGGATATAAAATGAATCATAAAATGAATCATATAATGATGGATATTGAAACACTTTCAACTGACTCTAATGGAGCTATTCTTTCTATAGATGCAGTACTTTTTAGTTTACAGACTGGTAGTCTAGGTAAAATGTTTACTGTATTTATTGATATAAAGGAGCAAGTTAAAGAGGGTGCAGTACTTGACCGTGAAACCTTTAATTGGTGGTCCCGACCTGAGAATGTGCCAACTTTTGACAGATTAGTAGCATCAAAAAAACTAGGAGTAAGAGATGCATTGGTATCTTTCAATAACTGGATAAAATCTTTAGATATAGAAGTAAATAATGTAAAACTTTGGGGGAATGGTTCTGGTTTTGATAATGTTTTAGTGCGTAATCTTTATAAAAGATCTGGAATAGAGTTTATTATACCTTTCTGGTGTGATAATGATGTTCGTACACTAGTTACTATAGCTAATCTAGATACACGAGATTTCAAGTTTGAAGGTATTAAACATAATGGAGTAGATGATTGTAAACACCAGATTAATTACTGTCATACTGCGTATAAGTTATTACGGTAATGTTATACGAAAAAAAGTACCCAGTATTTCAAAATAAAGCATTAGATTATAATAAACTCCTGAATGAGCAAAAAAAAGGTAATTTATTAAAGAAGATTTTGAAGTTTCCAGTCATTGCTATGATTAAATATGATGGGCATTATTGCACTATTAGTGTAGAAAACGGTATTAAAACTTTTACCTCTAGTGGCGGTGTGAGGTACTCTCATGATATAAACCTAGATGTCTTACCTGATGGTGAATACATTGCTGAGAGAATAACTGGATTAGGTAAACTAGGTGCTAGTAGGCGAGGTGTAGCCTTAGTAGGTTCTATAGGTTCTAAAGTAGCTAAGTCAGATAATACCTATAAAATACATAATTGTATACAGGGTTTTCGTTATTCTAAAGTACTTATAAATCTCAATGCAATAATACCTGCTAATACACGACCTGAGTGGGAGATGATATGTAATGAAGCAGAACTTAAAGCTTATATGAAAAAAACTGTAGACGATGGATATGAGGGCTTAATGCTTATACAGCCGGACTATATTTTTACAAACACTAATTCTAGGAGGATAGACTTTTGTAAATATAAAAAGAGACCAACAGCCGATTTGTTATGTATAGAGACTACTAAAGGTACTGGTAAATATATTGGTGTTATTGGAGCATTAGTTTTACAAGATAGTTTAGGAAGAGTAATTAATGTAGGTAGTGGTATGTCTGATAGCGATAGATGTAAAGACCCAAGAGAATTTATAGGTAAAGTTTTGGAAATAGAATATGAGCAAATTACTGATACTTATGTTCAACCAACATTTGGTAGTACTTCGGTAGGTGTTATAATAAGAGATAAGAAAGAGGTCGATTAATGAAAGGTAGTGAAAAACGAAAGCTTAGGAAAAAGAGAAAATTAAGAAAAATAAAACAGGAGGAACTTAATGGTAAAAATAGATCTTAATAAGTCCAAGGAAATGACCCCATTTAGTAGAAATTTAGTAAAGTCTTATTATACTAAGCCTAAGGAGACTATACAACACGCGTACGCTAGGGCGGCAACTTGCTATTCAAATAATGATGAGGAATTAGCACAAAGATTATATAACTATGTTAGTGATGGTTGGTTTATGTTCGCTAGTCCTTTACTAAGCAATGCAGTTAATCCAGGTGAGCAGGTTAAAGGACTGCCTATTAGTTGTTTTTTAACTTATGTGCCTGATACTATTAAAGGTTTATGTAAGCATACTACCGAACTAAGGTGGTTATCAGTTAAAGGTGGTGGAGTAGGTGGGCATTGGTCGGATGTTAGGAGTATGAATACAAAAACTCCAGGACCCATTAGTTTTCTACATACTGTGGATGCTGATATGCTTGCTTATAGGCAAGGTGCTACTAGGAGAGGTTCCTATGCTAGTTATCTAGATATATCACACCCTGATATTATTGAGTTCATTAAAATGAGATTACCTACTGGTGATATAACTCGTAAGAATTTAAACTTGCACCATGGAGTAAATGTATCTGATAGTTTCTTAAATGCGGTAGAAGCAGACCTAGACTGGAAATTAATCGACCCTAAAAGTAAGAAGGTAATAGATACAGTAAAAGCTAGAAGTTTATGGGAAACTTTATTAGAAACTAGATATAGAACTGGCGAACCTTATATAAACTATTTAGAGGAAGCTAATAGAAGATTACCTAAGACTTTTAGAAAAGCTGGATTATTTTTAAATGGATCTAATTTATGTAATGAAATCCATTTAGTTACAGGAAAAGATAGAACTGCAGTATGTTGTTTATCTAGTGTTAATCTAGCTAAGTATGATGAATGGAAAGATACTCATATGGTACAAGATTTAATAACTATGTTAGATAATACACTACAATTTTTTATAGATAATGCACCTCATGAGCTGCGCAAGGCAGTATTTAGTGCTAAACAAGAGCGAAGCTTAGGACTCGGAGCTATGGGGTTTCACGATTACTTACAAAGTAAAAATATTCCTTGGGAGTCAAGTTTAGCTATCTCAACCAATAGGCAGATATTTGCTAATATACAAGCCGAAGCAATTTTAGCAACTAAGGTTTTATATAAGGATAGAGGCAAATGTTATTTCTCAGAATCAGATAGACGTAATACACACCTCTTAGCTATTGCACCTACTGCTAATTCTAGTGTTATTTTAGGGTGTTCTGCATCTATTGAGCCTAGGTTATCTAATTGTTATACGCATAAAACCAGAGCCGGCAGTTATTTAGTTAAATCTCCATCATTAGAAAAATTAATAAAAACTAAGGGCTTAAACAGTGATAAGGTATGGGGAGATATACTTGCAAACGAGGGAAGCATAAGAAACTTAGACTATTTCACAAAAGAGGAGAAAGAGGTATTTAAAACTGCTTATGAAATAGATCAAAGATGGGTAGTTGATATGGCTAGAAGCAGACAAGAATATATTTGTCAAGGTCAGAGTGTAAATTTATTTTTTCCATCAGGAACAGATAGAAAATATCTAAATAGTATACACTTAAGAGCATTTAGTTGGAATAGTACTTTTAGACCACTAAAAGGATTGTATTATCTGAGAACTGAAAGTGGTAGGAAAACGGAAAAAGTCGCCTTATCAGTACAAAGAGACGCATTAAAAGATGGTGTAAATGAAGTATGTTTAAGTTGTGAAGGATAAAAAAATGAATAAAACACTAGGAAATACCTGTGCAGATACTGCTGCGAAGAATGTTGAAGATATGAAGACTTGGGGTAAAGATGTTTTTAAACTTATATCAAAAGCCTCTTCAGAAAAGGAAGGTTGGATGAAATCGACTAAAGCTATGCAATGCGATTCTGATGTAATAATCCAAGTAACTACTCAGCAACGGAATCCAGATGGCTCATACGCTATAGCTGAAGCCCTAACTACATTAAACGACGCTGTAATAGTTAGTAACTATAGAAAAGAGAGTAATATAGCAATAAGGAGGGCTATAGAAACAAGATTTGATAAGTAGCTAAAAATGAGTAAAACATTAGGAAAACATTACTAATAGAATAGGAAAACAGGTATTAGTAAATAACTAAACTATTAGGAATTTCCT
>JAERRX010000145.1 GCA_016735225.1 Sulfurimonas sp.
CGTTGCTTCTTCTACACTTTTGATCAAAACTCTTTTTCCTAATGGTTGAAAGTTCATATATATCCTTATTTTTATAATGATTGGATAATATCTAATTATAGGTAAATGTTTGATAAAGTAAAATTTAAAAAAGAAAATATTAGCTCATTTTTAAATTTTGATTGTTCTCTACTTCCCATTGTTCAATCAAATACTTAGCAACCAAGATTTCGTCATCTGTGGGTTCGATGCCTTTTATCAAATAATTCAACACTGGAAGAAGTGCATTGTTGTAGCAAGTTGATATTAACAACTGTTGAGTATTTTTATGCTTGATTGCACACTCGACTAGTCTATCATGGAGTCCATTCATTTTCTCTTTCATATTTTAAACTCCTCAATACTCTTATGAAGAACTTTAGCACTAGGGACAACAGATACCGATAAATCTAAATGAGTATCTTGATCATCAAAAAATATATCTGCACCAAAGGCTTCAAGCACTTCATACTTTTCACTTCCACCCAAAAAAAATGCTTCATCAATTCTAACATTCCATACATTTAAGGTTTTAATAACTCTCTCGTGTGTTGGTGCTGACCTTGCTGTTACTAATGCGGTTCGTATAGGTGTCTCTTTGCCTTTAAACTTCTTTTGAATATTGGCAATAGTTAGAAGTAGTTTTGCAAAAACTCCTTTATCTAAAGGGTTATCCTTGTTATCTTGTTCATGTTTTATAAATGCTTCAAGACCATGCTCTTTATATATAAGTTCAGACTCTTCACTAAAGAGTACAGCATCACCATCGAAAGCTATTCTAACTTGATCACCTAGTGAATTATGCACATCTTTATGGGATTGAAGTATCTTCGCCGCTGCTACACCATTTTGTATAGCATGGATTACATCGTCATCATCTGCACTTAAAAACAGATCTACTTTAAATGCTTTTAAATAACTAGATGTATCATGACCACTTGTCCATCCAGACCTCAATATATCTAGCTCATGCTCATCAATAGCATTAGTGATCCTAAGGCTAGTTGCTGCATTGTTTTTAGAGAGAATAATAACTTCTACTTGTTTTTCATCCTCACTAAAGTGTTGATTGATTTTTAGAAAGTTTTCTACAAGTCTATAGCCAGTGCCTTTGTCAAGTGGTTCATTTTCATTTTCTAGTTGATATTTGTAGTAGGCATCTAAACCTTTTTCTTCAAATATTTTGTTTTCAGTTTCAAGATCAAATAAGGCTCTTGAACTTACTGCTACTACTAGTTTGTTTTTTAGGTTATATGCCATTATTTTATCCTTCTGCAGAGTTATATATTTATCTTTATTTTTAGATTATTTCAGAGTGTTATTTTTATAATCCAAACTCATTTTTATCTACCAACTTCCATCTAGTTTATTTATTTTTGCTTTTTGCACGGCTATGACACCAAACTTTTTTTCCAATAAACTCTCAATCTGAATCAATTCAACAGCTATATTTTTTTATCACACGAATATACTTTATAATCCTTTGTATCAACTCTTGTGGGTCTTCATAACTATAGTTCATAATTTATCCTTATATTTCAATGGCTATAGTGAATTTTTGAGGTTTTCATATTCCTCTTCAAGTTGCTTTTTGAGTTCATTAAAATAAACTTGTATATCTTTGTACTGACTCATTATATTCACAACTTCATCCTTTTTTATCTCTTTGAGTTCTACATTTCGCTGTTTTAGCATCTCTTTTACTTCTGTTATTTTTGATTTTAGCAAACCTTTATCTTTCATAGTATCGCTTGATACTTTAAAGCCATGACCACTCTCTAGTGAAGATAGTATATCTCTAATGGTATTTAAATCTCTTTTAGAATAAGCATCATTTAGCTTTTTCATGATTTCTGTTGCTTTTTCTCTTAAATCATCAGACACCAAATCTGGATGGCAGAGTTTACTAGCTTTTCTAAAAAGTTTTTTTAGTTCTTTTTTTCCATCTTTATCTAGTTCTTCTCTTTCACTACTTAGTATCTCTTCATTTTCTTCATTAAACTCTTTAGAACCTTGTTTAAAATCCATATACTCTTTGAGAAGCTCACTGTACTCTTGTGTAGAAGTATCATTGTTTTCCTCCATATCTTTTAAAGAGTC
>JAERRX010000135.1 GCA_016735225.1 Sulfurimonas sp.
CGTTGCTTCTTCTACACTTTTGATCAAAACTCTTTTTCCTAATGGTTGAAAGTTCATATATATCCTTATTTTTATAATGATTGGATAATATCTAATTATAGGTAAATGTTTGATAAACTCTAACAACTCAACCTCTTCCAAAAAGAGAATCTTATAAATTTATCTTATAAACAATAACTTTTAGCTATAATCCTATGATATAAAAAGTAAAAATATGATAAAAGTTTTCTGTCAAACATAAGGAAAAATCTAATTGCAGGATGTGAAGTTAGTTCTTCAGTCTTAACAGAAGTAGTATTTCTTTTAAAAAAGATTTACTCCTAAAAGAGGAAAAACAATGAAAAAAGTAGTAATAATCGGTGGTGGATATGCGGGTATTTATGCCCTACAAGAATTAGTAAAATATAAAAATATAAAAATTGTCTTGATTGATAAACATACATTTCACTATTTGCAACCAGAAGTTTATGACCTAATTGCAAACAAGTCCAACCTAGCAGATGTTACCATCGACCTTACAACCCTTTGCCAAGGTCTCAATCACAACTATTTAGAGTTTAAAAATCTCAAAGTAAGAAACATAGACCCTCAAGCAAAAAGGATCTTTACACAAGAGCAAGAGACTGTGGATTTTGACTATTTGATCATGGCTGCTGGAACACGAACATTTTTCCCTGAAGCTATTACAGGACTCAACAATGCCGAAGATATAAAAAAGCTCCATAGAGCTATCTTCTTTAAGCAAAGTTTTGAAAATCAACTTTTTGAAAAGATTTCTGATGAGGTAAAACGCTGTAATGATACTCATATAGTAGTTGTTGGAGCTGGCTTATCTGGTGTAGAGATAGCTGCCGAGATGGCATACAATTCAAATAAGATTTTTAAAAGAGGAAATTTTGCTTGTGATAATTTAAAAATATCACTTATTAGTAGCTCTGATACTATTCTCCCTGGACTATCTCCTAGCCTTGTTAGTATGTCGCATAAACGACTAAAAGACCTAGGGATCAACATCCTTACAGGGGTAAAGATGGAAAAATGTGACGAGAGTTATATATACTTGACCAATGGGACAAAAATTAGCCAGTCTTTTATTGTATTTGCAGGGGGGATCGAAGCGACTAAAATCACCGATGTTTTGGATGTTAAAAAGAATGGACGAGGGCAAATTATAGTCAATGAATATATGCAATCAGATAAATATGAAAATATTTTTGCTATTGGCGATATGGCTGAAATCAAAGATAAAAAAGGGAAGATCTTACCTCCAAATGTAACAGTAGCTCGTTATAGTGGGATAAGCACAGGACAAAATATTTGTAAAATGATAAAAGGAGCAGAACTTAAACCATGTTACCCTAAACTAGATGGTATTCTTATTGCTCTTGGTGGAAAATATGCTGTCGGCAATCTTTATGGCTTATTTGATGTGAAGGGACTCCCTGCATACTTTATTAAAAAATATGTATTTAGTTCTTACAGCACCCCTCTTTTAAAATTGATAAAAAAAGGGTATATACTGTTTAATAAGTAGGGAGATACCATGTTTCAAAAGTCACTGCTTAAAAACTTTATAAAATCTTTCAATGCACCAGATGCAAATGAGACAATTAAACTCATCACAAAAGATAGATATGTAGCAGAAGATGCAAATGGTGCTGAATTTATAACTCTTTTATCAAAACTGCTAAACTGGACTAACTGCATCCGAGAGGTAAAAAACGATACAGATATGAAAAAAGCTGATGGGGTTGTTTATGATAAAAACAAGAACCCCATAGTGATAATAGAACTAAAGTCAAGCGATAAAAAACTCTCAAACAGAGAGATAATAGCTCAAGCTTTTAGATACAAAAACGAAAAGCCGACTTGTAGATATGTGATCATTTCTAACTTTAAACAACTAGATATTTATAGCGATAGCAGTGACATTTGCCACTCTTTAGATATGACACAACGCCAAAGTTATACTACGCTTTATGCTTTACTAAATCAATCCTCACTGCAAAGCAACGAAATAGCAAGACTAAAAAATGCTTCACTTTCACAAGATGAGATAACAAAAGAGGTCTATAAAGAGTACAGTAGTTTTAGACTAAAACTTCTAAACAATCTTATCGTAAATAACAAAGAACTTCCAAGAGTTGATATATTTGAGTGTGCAAATAAACTTTTAGATAGATTTATGTTTATATTGTTCGCCGAAGACAGGGGGCTAATACCTGCAAATAGCATAGATGCCATCATAAAGCAATATGAAAACTCCCAAGAGTGGGGCGATGAAACTCCACTCTATA
>JAERRX010000034.1 GCA_016735225.1 Sulfurimonas sp.
GATGAGGGTGGTTTGAAACAACTGACATCTACAGATTTAGATTATATATTGAGGTAAGAGATAGTATGAGATTTGCACAGATTACAAAAGAAGAGTCATTTGAGACTGTAGACGATGCGACCATGGCACAGCTTAGCTCAATCATGGCATATATAAGAGATTTAGTAGGTATTCAGAGCTTGAAAGGGAAGCTTGAGCATATTAAGTTTTTTCAGAAACTCATAGAGGATAAAGAGTTTAAAACCAAATTCTACAACAAGCTCTGCACGACCAAAGATAGTAAAGAGCTGTATCATCTACTACTTTGGAAAGAGAATATTTTAATGCTTGATGAGATTAAAAACAGATTTGATATTGATCTCAATAACATTACAAAAGTTACTCATGATTATAGTATGAAAAGGCTTGATGGTGTATATAAGTTGATATACTTAAATGATCAAGATTTTTATGAAAGTATTATCTTTGTGCATGAAAGAATTAGACCTATCTTGAAACTTCTTCTTCCTCTTCCTGAAGATTATGGCATACAGGCTATAAGGGAGCTAGAAGATACAGAGTTTTCATATAGTAACGAACAAGGAGTGTTGAGTTTTGTTCCACTTATAGATGACATGTTACAAAACAACTTGGTGAACTTTGGAAAAACTGGCGAAAAACCTCTTGCAAAAACTCTAAATATATTGAAATCCTCTTCAGCTACAAATGAATTTTTTACAGCAAAAACGATGGATAGATTTGCTACAGATATGCTCACAAGAAGTTTTAGTTTCTATAGATGGGAGATGAGTGCGAAGTTTCAAAAAGCACCTCAAGATACAATTATGAAATTTTTAAAATTCCAGTTTGAAGATAAGTTTAGATACTCCATAATCAGAACCTTTACAGCACATCTTAGAAAAGTAAGATATGGATACTTTCTTGATGGACAAAAAAGTCTTTTTATCATAACTCGACATATACTAAACAACATTCCTAAAAAAAGCTGGTCTAGTGTTGAGAATATACTAAACTTCTGCAAATACAATGATTTTCGTTTCGATTTAGAATCATTTCGTAAGACACGAGAATACTACATAGATATCGACACAGTCAATAAAAAATACTCTTGGAGAGATCAAGCTTACTGCGATGATGTGAACTATAATGCACTATTTTTTGAGCCTGTCATAAAAGCGATGCTCTTCTATCTTGGAAGCTTGGGTATCTTGGAACTTAAATACAACGAGCCTACATCGCCACACTCAATCAAGCAAAAAGGGAAAAACTACATCAGTGTTTGGGACGGCTTGAGATATATCCGTTTTACTGCATTGGGCTTATATGTACTAGGTTTTGAGAAAAAATACAGAGCAGATGTTACAAAAGTAAAAAAAACAGATTTAAAATTCGATGCATACAAACCTATCATAACTGTCGATAGTTCAGACATCATAGCACAAGCAAAGCTAGAGCCTTATGTTGTGAAGTATGATACAGATAGGTATATTTTGAACTATGCTCAGATATTTAAAAACTGTACCAATCAAAAAGTTTTAAATCTAAAAATAGATAATTTTTATAAAACCATAGAGCCAAAACCACCAAAGATAGTTGATGATTTCTTCCAAAACATAAAGAAAAAATCAGCACTCATAACTAAAGAGACACAAAATGTCGTTCTAGTTTTACAAAAAGAGAAAGAGCTTCTTAATCTGTTTATGACAAATAGAACAATCAAAGAGTTAGTGATAAAAGCTACTGGTTATAGAGTCGTGGTTGATAAAGATAATTTGCCACTATTGAGAAAAATCGTACAGGAGAATGGCTTTTTTGTAGAGTTTTAAGAGATTTGGCTTCTGCTGATTGCATTTAAAATAGCCTATAGAAAAGAAATATATTTATAGAAATGGAACAAAAATGAAAAACTTAAAAGAACTAATAAAACAAAAAGTGATGATAATAGACGGTGCGATGGGTACGCAGATACAAAACATAGATATACCCAAGAGTGCTTGGGACGGGCTTGAGGGTT
>JAERRX010000087.1 GCA_016735225.1 Sulfurimonas sp.
ACTCTTTAAAATTCATTTTATACTCTTTGTTTTTTAAGACTCTTTATTTATTGTAACATGAATAAATTTAAACTTTTGTATTTAGCCACTCTTTCTTTTGATATATATACCAATAGATAAACCCTTTTATAAATGTTTCTATATTCATAATGACAAATATGACAATAACTCCGTAACCTAGTTTGTATGCAATATAAGAGGGTATTACTCTAAAAAACCACAATGATAATACATTTATTTTCAGTGTAGTTTTTGTCGCCCCTGCCCCTCTTAAAGCTCCAGAGTAAACGAACATTATGGCAAGGGGGATTTGGGCAAGACCAACAAGTATAAGATAGTTAGATGCTACTTCTATAGTTTCTATATCTTTTGTAAAAAAACCTACTAAAAATTCAGAAAATATTATCAAAAATATACCGACACTTCCCATAAAAACATAAGCAATTCTTCCACTTATTATGCCCATCTTATAAGCTGTTTCTTTGTTGTTTGCTCCAAGGTTTTGACCGACCAATGCCATAGCAGCTATGGCAAAACCAAAGCCAGGCATAAAGGCTATACCCTCTATACGAAGCCCTACTTGATACCCAGCAAGACCAGCAGTTCCATAAGCCGCAATGATCGAAACAAAGACTAAAAAGGAGATACTAGAGATACCACGGTCAAGTGCAGCACTCCAGCCAACATTCCATACTCTTTTTAAGTCTCTTGTACGGACAATAGGAATGAGATGTAGTTTTGAGTTTGGTTTATTTAGTAGCAAAAGATAAGCCACAACATTGAAACAATATGAGATAACAGTAGCATAAGCTGCTCCCTCGATGCCATAGGCATCAAAACCAAAATGACCAAAGATCAAAACATAGTTTAAAAATGCATTGATAGCCGATGAAACAAGTTTTATATATAGTGAGCTTGAGGTATCTCCAGCTGCTGAGAGTGCATTGTAAAGTAGGTTGTCTATAAATAAAAACACTATCCCAAGGGACAATATCTTAAAGTATGCAGAACCTTGAGCAACAACTTCGCTAGATGCTCCCATAAGTGAGTAGATCTGTGTGCTTCCAAAATAACCACCAATAGTTACAAAAGCAGAAAGTGCGATAGCAAAGATGCCCAGTGAAAACAGAAGTGCGGATGCTCTTTTTTTTCTACCCTGTCCGATAAACCTAGATATAAGAGCATTTCCTCCTATGACATAAAGAGTCATTAGTACATTTATGATCATCATAAACTGCATACTCATACCAACTGCAGCTAGAGCAGATACACTTACCATACCAACCATAAGCATATCTATAAGAACTTGTAATATATCTACTAGATGCTTTAATGCTGCGGGAATTGCTAACTTAAAAACTTTTTTTGTGTCATTTGAAATTATTCTTTGAAAAATTGTGCTACCTCTGTTGTTGTTCTTATTGTTAAAACATCTTTTGTTTTAAACTTTAAAACTATCATCATCTTCCTTGTTTAAAGTTTTATGCATCTCGCCACTTCTCATTTTTAAGTATGCTAAAAAGCCCAAAGTTGTTCCGATAACTATAAATATACTACCAATATAATCATCTCTTTGATATGCCATTATTATCCAACAAATATCAGCAAATAGATAGACTATAACTGCTTGATAGATTTTACCCTTATATGTAAGATATGCACCGATATTTAAAAATACTCCACCAATAACTGCAAAACTCATATATAAATATCCTTAATATTTTGACTATTTTACGAGAGCATATCATTATATGCCACAATTCGACCATAATATTTTTTTTCTATATTTTCTTGAAGCATAGTGTAAGCAAATTGAAGATTATCATAAATTACAAATTTTGACTAAAGTTATTTTTTTATCAGTCGATATTTTATTTAATAATACTATTTAGAGAAGGGGTGAGTCATGGATGGCACAGCAAACATAGCAACACAACAACAATCTCAAGTAAGTACACAACCTCAGATAAAAGAAACTAAAGCTGTAGAGCAAGTTCAGCAACCAAAACAAGAAAGTGTTGTAGAAGAGTTACAAAAAGACCTATCTACCTCAGACACTGAGATAAACTCAAAAGAGCAGATGCAAGATCTAGTAGATCAGCTAAACGATGCGATGGCTCCTATGAATACTAACCTAAAGTTTGGTGTTGATTCGCAAGATATATTTTTTGTATCCGTAATAGAAAAATCAACAAACAAGATGATTAGAAGATTTCCAGCAGAACAAGCACAAGACTTTCTTCCAAAAATGAAAGAGGTGTCTGGGCTTTTGTTTGACACTACAGGATAGGCAAAAAAATAATATTTAAAATAGTTCTAAGCTCAATTTAAGAGTGTCTAAACCTCGAATTGATTCGAGGTTTAAAGTGCATTTAGAATTTTTTATCCTCTTTCTTGCCATCTCTACAAAGACTTATATATGAGCAGTATCTACACGAATCTTCCAAGCTCTCAAAAGAAAAATCACCATTTGTGATTTTTGTGGCAATTGTTGAAATTTCATCTTTGTATATAGACTGCTCATCTGCATCGAAATGATATATTTTGTTTTTTATATCACCAGCAAAAGAGCTTGACTGACCAAACCTTGCATCAGTTTTGCCTTTTTTTATCGCACTATCGCTTAATCCTACAAAGGTCAATAGGTAAGACTCAGAATTAATGCAACTCCTATACTCATCACTTTGTGCTAGAAAAAAATGATAAAGAGGCAGTTGAAACTCTTTGTGGTTTATAAGTTTTTCATACTTTTTATCATGGATGAGTGTGTTTTTGTCTGCTCTTGATGTTTTATAGTCTATAAGGGTTATGGCTTGTTTGGCATCATCTTTATCTATTCTATCTATAAAACCTACAAATTGATCTCCATCCATCTCAAAGTTAAACTCCTCTTCGGCTCTATGAAAATCAACTAAGCCATCTTCTTTTACATATTGTTTAAATCTATCTATAGCTACTTGAAGCTCATTTTTTTTCTGTTTGTGAAAGACTGTTTCATAGATTTTAGCATCTCTTCTTGGAAGTGCTTTTTGATATTCATCTTCATATATTCTTTGAATTTCTATGGAGATATCCACAAGCTTATCATCTTTGTAAAGCTTTGAAAACTCCTCGGTAACACTATGAAAAAGTGTGCCAGTTTGCATACTATCAAACTCTTCATCATTAAAGTCACTTGGCGATGATGCTTTTAGTATATACATAAAATAATATTTTAAAGGACAATCTGAAAAAGTATTTAGTTTTGATGCGGAAAAAACTATACCTTTCTCTTTTTTATGACTATGGTAGTTTTCTCCAATAAGCCCATGGTATTTATCTCGCTTTTTTATCTGTTTAGATGCTATGAAACTTTTTAGTTTTGTAGATATTGTAGTTTGTTTTTGCTCATCTAGTAGGTCATTTAATGACCTTGTATCTTTAGAAAATTCAAATGCATCTAATCTGCTTGAGTAGTTATCAGAGACAATAGAAGATATTTGTAACTCTCTTTTGTCCATATAATTTGCTGTGATTAGGTATAAGTTTTGAGCATTTTCTTTTAAAGAGGCATAGATTGCCTTAGCATCATCATAATAATTACTAATGTTTAAATCTTTTGCATTTACAGAGTCATACAAAAAGTTATCTTGAAACCTTTGAGGGAGATGGATACTGTCGATGCCTAAATATATGATGTGTTTAAACTCGCTCCTCAATATTTGGTTATGTTCCACAATGCTTAGTTTATCTTTTTTATCTCTACTTTGATAATGCACACCATCGCAAAGCATGGAAAAAACATCTTTAAAACTCATCTTAATATCTAACTTTTTCAAAGCTCTCATCATACCTAATGATTTTGAAGCCACTCTAAGACCGCACTCAAGCATAAGCTTATAGTCTTCTTTAAACTCATCATCTAAACTATCTAGTCTGACTTGTGCCATTTGAGCATACTTTTTAAATGAGTCTTCATTTTTTAGTTTTGATATCTCATGATAAACAGGGGTATTTAAAAATTCATCTCCCTTTCCTATGTTTGACTTTAAGCCATAGATCTTAGTATGTTTTTTTATGCTACTTTTATACTCACTCATTTGAGATACTACCACAACTATTTCACCAATATTTGCATTTTTGTTTTTAAGAAGTTCTTTTACTAACCTTATAGCGGTTCTACTCTCATCATCAAAATCAAAAGCTTTATTTAAAGTTATGTTGCATCTGCTATCTGTATCTACTCTTTTTTCTATTTTAACTCTACTTTGAATCTCTTTAGCATCTACTATTGCTTGGAAAAGCTTTTTCTCTTTGTCTGTTTTTAAAAAGTTTATTTTTGAGTCAAAAAATTGCCAGTCAATAATAAGTGAGTCATACCCATCTATTATTTCTACTAAGCCTTTAGCTGTACTGAGATCTATAATATCTGCACTATCTATAAGATTATGCTCATTTTTGTAGGATTCATATTTATCAAATATTTTAGCAATATCTTCTTTTTTATCGCCTTTAACAAACTCGCCTAAAGCAACATCATTGTTTTTTATCTGTCCATAAAAATTATAAAGATACTCTATGGTTTTTTCTGGCATATTTTCTAAACTAAAAGTAAAGTGCTTAAAACTATCTGCTAATTCTAAAACTATTTTGTTAAAAATTATTTTTGAAATTGTGTTATCTATCTTACTTTTATCAAACTCTAGCCTGTTTATAAGCTCACTCATGTTTAATGCATCGCAGTTGAAAAATCTATCTTTAGGCAGTGTAGCTCTATAGATATTTTTAGACTCGCTAGATGCAGATATATATAGTTCGTATCTCAACTTCATAGCTATTTGCCCTCTCTTTGTGGTTTTAAGTCGCTCAATGTTCCATCATCTAGCCAAAGAATACTACATAAATTTATATTTTCTTTGCCAAATCTTGAGGCTACAAAGTCATAGTATCCTCCAAGTTGCACATCATATTCATGCTCTTTTATGATCTCATCTTTTGAATGCTTCAATATGTTTGACTTAAAATCTATAATATTGAATTTGTCATCTTTAAAGTATATCAAGTCTATAAATCTTTTCTGAGGCATATTTAGCTTTTTGTCAAAAAAGTTAAACTCCTCTTCAAACAAAACCTGCTCACTATCTTGCAGGTCTTTAAAAACTTCACTCTCTTTAAAATTTTTCACTATTTTAAAAACTCTTAGAGTATCTTCTATATCTTCAGATTTTATAAACTCTTCTATATAGCTCTCCTCCTCTTGTGTGTTAAATATCTTTTCATGAAAAGCCACTTCAAGAAGCTTATGTACTGCCGTTCCAAATCTTGCAGCTTTTGAGTACTTAAATGGATTGTCTATCTTTATGTTTTCATCATCATAAATATTTGATCCTATATTCTCATCTCTTATATCTAGTAGATGCTCACTTAGTTCAAACTCCTCAACATCGCATATAGGCTCGCTATCCATACCTTTTAAAGTTTTTTCATACACCTCTACACTTATGTTGTCTTCGCTTGTAAACTTATGGATGCAATCTAGCATATCATTTTCAACTATCTTAGTTGTCACTACACTATCGTTTGGTTCTACAGATAAGTTTAAGTATTTTGCAAAAAAACTTTTTTTATCAAAAAGTTCCTTACTATCACTTGCTACTGATAAAACTAGATGATTTTGCGCTCTTGTCATAGCTACATAAAGAAGTCGTTTTTTCTCAGCATAATGCTTTTTTTCAGATATTAAAGATGCAGTTGAAGATGCTATGGTTGCTTCGCCATCTACCTTAAAGCCCACAATACTTATGGTCTCATCTTGAGTGTTGTACCTAGCAAACTTCAAAGCATTGCTAGTCATACCTGATATATCTCGACCAAGCTCTGGAACTATAACCATAGGCCAAGAGAGTCCTTTAGATGAGTGCATAGTTCGTATCTCTATGCTTTTTGTTTGTTCAGACTCATAAAATGCCTGATCCTCTTTTGCTACATCATCTCCTAAAACAGCACCCTGCAACATATCTACAAACTCTTTTAATGGTGTCTCATAGGTTGCTTGAAACTCATAAGCTGCTTTTGAGATTTTTGTTAAGTTTGCTTTTTTCTGCGGATAATCCTCTAAATGTGCATAAACTCTCTTTAGTTCATAATCTTCTACTATGTGATCAACTAACTCCCCAAGAGTCAAAATATGACCTAGCGATATAAGTTTTTTTATATTTTTAGGAATCTTATTGGCATCTATATGCTCAAGAATATCTCTATCTGTATATCTAAAAACTTTTGATCTCATAGCTGATGCTAATATAAACCTATCTGCTTTACTCTTGTTGTTTTTTATAGCTATCTCTAGGTCATTGTTTGGGTTTTGCTCTATGTAAAAGTTCCCATCTTCTTTAAGAAGAGAAACTACTGCGAGTATATTGTATATCTCTACAATCTCATCTGATTTGTAAAAATCTTCACTAGCACTAACCTTAGCATCTATGCCCAATCTTTTCAGAGCATCTTTTAAAACCAACATGTTTGATTTTGCATTATATAAAATAGCTATGGCTTTATCATTTTCTTGAAGTTTTTTGCTAATATCTAAATACTCATCGACCCTAGCCTCTTTTATATTTTGTATAAAGTCAGCCAACATATAAGCTTCATGTTGTGCCCTGCACTTTGTAGTGTATCCATCTAGTTTTTTTATATCTGGACTATCCTTTGCATCTTGGGAAAGTCTTGTTTTTTTAACTAAAAGTTTTAGAGTACCTTTTTCTTTAGAGTTTGCCTCAAGTGAATCATAATCTACCTCGCACTCCTTATGTAGAGTATCTCCACCATCTAAAAAATCTCTATAAACTTCATCTAAAAAACTATTTAAAAAAGCTGTCTCAAAGTTGGGCTGTTTTATGACTGTTGTATCTGAACTCATAATATCTTTAAAAGTGTTGTTTACAAATCTTATGATATTCTCATCACTTCTAAAGTTTAGTGACATTTTTGGCTGGACAATACTACCGCTACCCTTTAGCTTTATAATCTCATCAATTGCCGACCTAAATGTAGAAACTTCTGCTCCTTGAAACTCAAAAATAGACTGTTTTTCATCTCCAACTAAGAAGATATTTGCACAATCTTCATCTTCAAGAGAAGCTGCTTTTTTTACTATGCTCCATTGAAATAGGTTTGTATCTTGAAACTCATCTACAAAAAAGTATTTATACTTATTTATAGATGCTCTTTTGTCATCTAAAAGATTGTTTGCTACTTCTAAAATTCTATCAAAGTCCAGTTTGCCATCGTTTTTAAGCTTACTTAAGTAGCTATCTCTTAACTCCTGTAAAATAATATGTATTTTTTTTATTAGCTCTAAAAACTCACCTTCTTTTTTAAATGTAGATAGTGGCTTAAAAATATTGTTGATGTCAGTATATGGAGCAGATGCTTTTTTTTCACCAGCTAACTCAACAATAGTTGTAGAATCAAACTTAAAAATATTGCCCAAAAACATAGAAAAAATATCTTCATAACTCCTCTTTTTCTTTTGAGAAATATCATACTTCTCAAATGCTTTTATTATTTTGTCAATATTATTTCTAAAAAATAGTTGTAGATATACCTGCTTTAAAACAGCAGTATCATTATTTGCTACAAAAGTATCAAAGCCATCACGGACTCTTCTATCAAAAAGATAGTTCTTTGCAAAACTCTTGGCGGTATTTATCTTAAAGTCATTATCTATTTGTAAAAAAAGTTCTTCCCTAGAGTTTGCCACCTTAAGCCAAAGTTTTTCAAAGAGTTCATTTTTAAGAGTATCGTCTATTACATCTATAGTGGTATCCATAGGAACTAGGTCACTGTTTTTACTTATGATGGAGATAGCGAACTTGTGTATAGTTGATATTATAGATAGGTATATACTGCTAGATGCATCTTTTAGCTTTTTCTCAACATATAGTTTTTGCTCAGTATCAAGACAAAAGATAAGCTTTTTTATACCATTCTCTTCACTATTTTTAAGAGTTAAGCTTGGGTTTTGTAGTATTTTTAACATTAGAGCTACTAGCCACTCTATCCTGCTTCGCATCTCCATAGCACCAGCTTCTGTAAAAGTTGTTGTTACTATTTGAGTAGGTTTTGCAGATTTTATCTCACTATCAATAAAATCAATATCAAACTTACTCTTAGCATCAAGAGTAAAAAAGTCAAACCCTAGAAGTGCATTAATATATCTTCTGCTTAGTGTGTATGTTTTACCAGTTCCTGCACCTGCAGTAATAGCTACATGTTTTTGTATTGTATATCTATAATCTTCTGTCATCTGCTCTGCTTTTTATCTATTTTAATTTAAAATAGGATTATAACATATAGTTAATTTTTTTAATACTTATGTT
>JAERRX010000020.1 GCA_016735225.1 Sulfurimonas sp.
TTAAAATATTTTCTATTTTCTCTATCTTTTTCTTATTCCAGTCATATTTTACAACTAGTGCATCTGCTTTAGATAGATTTTTAGAAAAATAGAGTGTTGCCAATAAGATAAGTAATAAAATACCTATTTTCATAATAATCCTTTATTTTCTATTTAAGATTTTGATGTGTCATCAAAACTAAGTATTGTGTAGTTTACTGGTTTGCCATCTTTGTTGGTTTCAACAGTAATATCATCCATATCATTTTCAAAATTTCTATCTTTAAAAAATAGTTTTCTTCTATGATTTGAGATTTCTAAAAAGCCATAATAGTATGCAAAGGCAAAACTCAATGGTGCTAAGAGAAGATAATAATACCTATTGGGACTATCGGAATATTCTGCAAATGCTATGGAACCTAAAAATATAACAGGATAGATCCAAAATTTATTTACCTTTTGAGCATAATTTATCTGCTTCTCATCATCTGCTTCATCTGGAGTTACTTTATCTATATAACCTATGATCTCATAGTTTAGTTTTAATCTGTTTGGAGTCATAAGGTTATATAAAAAAAGAGCCAAAACAGATAGGTATATAGTATATCCTATGGTGCCTATAATATCATCACCTATAAATATTATTAGTTCAACTAATATAAGCATGATCCAAAAGCCACTTTTAGAATTTTCATATTTTTCATTATTTTCAGGGCTTCCCTCATATATCCACTTGTTATGATCACAAAGATTGCAAAAATATTGATACTCTTTACCCCAACCTCTATGTGTATGAAGTGGTACCATTTGACCATCTTTGCACATGGGGCATTTTCTCACATATAGCATATTGTTTCCTATCTATTTCTATAAATACAGTTCATACTCTTGCATATTGGTAATTATAGCATTTTTTGCTAGGTAAATCTCATAAAATATAAGGTAAACTTTAAATAATTATAGATAATTAGACTAAGACAAAAACTCTTTAGAACTTATAGAACCGACAACAATACCAAAAAGTAGAGATGGCAAGTAGATGCTAATATCTAATAGTTCATTATTTTTAAGAGCTATAAAACCTAAGACTAAAAACAAATATGGCAATAGCCTAAAGAGTGAAGTGCCACCTTTAAAGCCCTGTTTGAGACTAGCCCCACTTACGGTTTTAATCTTTTTTTTCTCCTCTTTTACAATAGCTTTGAGGTCCAACTCTTCAAGTGGTGCATAGTTTATGGGTTTGTTATCATCATAAAGCTCGTGAGGATCTTCTATCTCATCTAGTAAACTTCTCTTATCTTGAAATATGTCAGAATTTGTTTGAGTTTCTACTAGCTTTTTATATGCAAATGAAGAACCGAAGACAACAAGAAAACTACTTAAAAATGCAACTTGCAGGTTTATAAAAAAACTCCATGATATAAAATAGCTTAGAAAAATAATAGTTTCACTTATGACTAGATATTTAAAAGAGGCAAGTTTTGTACTAGTAATTCCTTGCACTATAGTCCTCATCATCTTCATCTTCTAGTTGTTTTTTTATCACATATCTAGGCTCTTTTGCTAAGTCTTGCATAACTTTATATTGTTTAGAATAAGCTTTGTAAATATTTAAAATTGCGGCTGCTATACCTATGCCAACTCCTATCCAAAATAACCATGATATTCCTGTTAAATTTTTAAGAAGCATACCAATACCAACACCCATAAGAACAGCTACCACCATTGATATACCAAGTGAAAGTGTATCAGCAGCTTCTATGATTGGTTTTATTCTAGGTTTTCTTTCCTCTTTAGACATTTTTCATACCCTTAAATACTCTCGCACTTGCTTTTATAGTATCTTCAATCATCTCATCACTTATTGCCGTTGAGATAAAACCTGTTTCGTAAAGTGAACAAGCAAAGTAAAAACCTTCTTTAAGCATCCCTGAGTGAAAAGAGGCAAATGTTTTAGCATCTGAGCTACAAGCATCTGCAAAGTTTTTAACTTCATTTTCATTAAAGAAGAAGCCAAACATAGTTCCTCTTGTATCTACTTGCATTTTTATTCCACATTTGTCAGCTTCTGCTTGCATACCCTCTACCAATCTTCTTGCTCTTTTATTTAGTATATTTAAAACTTGTGTATTTTTCTTTAGCTTGCTTAATGCTGCTAGTCCTGCTGCCATGGCTACTGGGTTTCCACTAAGAGTTCCTGCTTGATATACTGGTCCATCGGGAGAAAGTTTGTCCATGATTTCTGCTCTTGCGCCAAAAGCACCAACAGGCATACCACCACCTATAACCTTGCCAAGAGTAACAATATCTGGAGTAGTTCCAGTAATAGACTCCGCTCCATTGATAGATGCTCTAAAACCACTCATAACTTCATCAAAAATAAGCAGAGTACCATTGTCATCACAAAGCTTTCTAAGCTCGGCTAAAAACTCTTTATCAGCAGGAACTAAGCCCATATTTCCAGCGATTGGTTCTATGATAACACAAGCTATATCATTAGAGTCCGCAAAACATTTTTTCACACTCTCTATATCATTGTAAGTTGCTAAAAGTGTATGCTTTGTGAAGTCTTCTGGAACTCCTGGGCTTGATGGGTTTCCAAAAGTAACAGCACCACTTCCAGCTTCAACCAAAAGAGAATCACTATGACCATGATAACAGCCTGTAAACTTAACAATATCATCACGACCTGTAAAGCCACGAGCAAGACGGATAGCACTCATAACAGCCTCTGTCCCACTACTAACAAATCTTATCTTCTCAATAGAGTCAAACATAGAAACCACAAGAGATGCTAAGTCTGTTTCAGCTTGTGTAGGAGCTCCAAAACTAAGCCCTCTTTTAACAGCATCTATAACAGCCTTTTCTATATCCTCATCTCTATGTCCAAAGATAAGTGGTCCCCAGCTTTGTACAAAGTCAACATATTGGTTGCCATCTACATCTTTTAAGTAAGCTCCATTACCCTCACTTATAAACAGTGGAGTTCCTCCAACACTTGAAAATGCTCTAACGGGAGAGTTTACTCCACCTGGGATTAGTTTTTGGGCTTGTTTAAAAGATTTTGATGATATTTCTGTACTCATATATATAACCTTAATATTTTTTTTGCTATTATATCGAAAAATTGAAGGCATAGCTTGCAAAGATACTCTTTTGCTTTATTTGTAGCACTACTTATTCATCTCTTGCTAGTGCTTATATTTTTGGTACTCGGAAGTTTCTCGCACGAGATCAAAAAACCTAAAAAACAAGAAGATAAAAAGATTAAAATTTCTCTAAAAGAGATGCCAAAAATAGATAATAACTCAGGTCTTACAAAGAAAAAAATAAAACCACCAAAGATTGCTCCACCGATGCCAAAGGGTTCTCAACTTAAAAAAATTATAAAAAAACCACTCATAAAACTTAAACCAAATGCTAAGCCAAAAAAACCAAAGCTAAATCCTAAACCAAAACCAAAAAAACCAAAACCAAAAAGAAAGCCAAAACCAAAAGTTAAGCCTGTGCCACCAAATAAGCCATATATTCCTTTAGTTAAGCCTGTGCCACTAAATAGACCATATATTCCATTGCTTGATGATAATATAAGCAGAAAAAAGCCATCTATAAAAGAAAAACCAAAAGATGCAATGTCATGGATGTATGAAGATAAATCTAGCGAAGAAAAGATTAAAGAGGATGCTAAAAAATACAAAGGAAGCAGTGTTAGTCAAAATGTAAAAGAGTTGTATGGAGAGGAGTTTGGCAAACTAACTCAAGGACAACAAAAATATATCATAGACAACCAAGAAATTATGAGAAGAATCACACAACAAGTTCTTACTCGTGTTGCAGGCGTAAATCTTTCAAGAGATATAAATGTAAACAGAAGTAATGTTATAGAGTTTTACTTGCATCCAAATGGAGATATGAGTGATTTTAAATTTTTAGAAAAAAGTGGTTTCTATGTGCTTGATGATACAACAAGAGAAACTATTAGCTATGCATATAGCAGATACCCTAGACCAAAAGAAAAAACTCTTATAAGATATGTGGTTTATTACAATCTAGCGAGATACTAGATGAGATAAACAAAGATGTTTTAGATAGAATTACAAAAAAATACTAAGGATTACTCTAATGCGTACCAAAATACTATTTACTCTACTGCTCTCTACTCTTTTTTTTACAGCTTGCTCTGAAGAAAAAAAAGTTGTAGTAAAAAAAGAGATACCACCTCTTGTTGTCAAAACTATAGTTGTGAAAAAGGAGGCTGTTCCCGTGTGGAAACAATACACAGGCTTAACAAAAGCAAGTAGTGATCAAGATGTAAGAGCAAGAATAGCTGGTATTTTAGAAAAGATTTACTTTAAAGATGGACAAGCAGTAAAAAAAGGTCAAAAACTTTTTAAGATTCAACAGGGCGAATATATAGCTGCTCTAAATGCAGCAAAAGCTAAAAAGATGCAAGATGAGGCCTCTTTAGCACTAGCCATTGCAGATGTAAATAGATATGAACCACTTGTAAAAGAGGGGCTTGCTCCTCGTGCCACACTAGAACAGTATCAAGCACAAAAAGCTGGACTTAAAGCTGCTATTGCTGGAGATATTGCACAGATCAACCAAGCAAAGCTAGAGCTTAGTTATACAATTATTACCGCTCCTATCAGTGGAAATGCCAGTGCAAGACGGGTTGATATAGGGAACCTTGTCGGTCGTGGAGAATCCACCCTACTAACAACTATCGTAAGTACAGACCCCATCTATGCCTACTTTTCACCTGCGCATAAAGATGTAAGAATGTTTCAAAAGTATAGAAACAAAGAAAAACCTATCGCTTTTATAGAAGTTGCTGGAAGTGAAGAAGAGATCAGGCTTGATGGTTATATAGACTTTTCAAACAACACAGTTGATCCTCTAACTTCTACTATCACTATGAGAGCAACTATCCAAAACAAAAAGGGAGAGGTGCTACCCGGTACTTTTGTTTATATAAATATGTTTTTAAATGACAAGTACAAATTTTTAATGATCCCCCCTGAGGTTGTGTTTAATGATCAACTTGGCTCATTTGTATATATAGTAGATGAAAACTCTAAGATCAAAAGACAAGAT
The DNA here is from genome assembly GCA_016735225.1 of Sulfurimonas sp. Taxonomy (GTDB): domain Bacteria; phylum Campylobacterota; class Campylobacteria; order Campylobacterales; family Sulfurimonadaceae; genus Sulfurimonas. The sequence goes on from JAERRX010000020.1 coordinate 5,077, forward strand.
ATTAAGGTGAACTATTCTAGTAAATACTACTTAAGTGTAAGTGAGGGTCTAAAAGATGGTGATAAACTCATAGTATCTGCCTTAGTAAAACTAAAATCAGGTAGAGTTGTTAAGAGTGTAGATGCTACAAAAGAACTCGGTATAAAAGCCATACTAGACAAAAACAACTTAATCCCAAAGAGTAAATAAGTGTTTTCTGTTACATTTATAAAAAGACCTATTCTTGCTATAGTTATATCTTTGATTATTATTGTTTCTGGTTTAGTGTCCCTGCTTATTTTGCCTATTTCTGAGTATCCAGATGTAGCACCCCCAACAGTTAGTGTAAGTGCTACTTATACAGGTGCAAATGCTTATGTAGTTGAAGATACTGTAACTCGTGTTTTAGAAGATAAACTCAATGGTATCAAGGGTGTTATCTATATGGACTCATCTTCATCAGCAGATGGATCGTCTAATATAAATGTATATTTTGAACCTGGTTATGATATAGATATAGGTGCGGTTGATGTTCAAAACAAGGTTTCTACAGCAACAGCTTCTCTTCCTGCTGAAGTTGTAGCACAAGGGGTCATTGTTGATAAAAGAAGCCCTTCTATAGTCTGTCTTGTAGCCGTTAGTGGCGATGAGCGTTATGATGGTAGTTTTTTATCTAACTTTGTAAATATCAATATTTTAGATGAGATAAAAAGAATCCCCGGTGTTGGTAAAGCAGAAAATATGGGTGAAAAAAAATATGCTATTCGTATATGGCTAAACCCAAATAAATTAAAAGCTTTAAAAATGACACCGATGGAGGTCATAAGTGCTATTAAAAGCCAAAATAAACAAGCAAGTATTGGCAAGATCGGAGGAACTCCAACATTTGATGACCAAAAGCAAGAGTTTATCCTATCTACTCAAGGGCGACTTAGCGATGTTAGTGAGTTTAAAAAAATAGTATTAAAATACAAAAGAGATGGCTCATTGGTCTATTTGAGTGATGTATCTCGTGTTGAACTTGGAAGTGAATTTTATAACTGGAATGCTATAAGTGCTTCAAAACCCGTAGGACTTATAGGAGTCTATCAGCTCGGCGAAGCTAATGCACTTGATATTAGAAAAAAGATCGAAGAAACTATGAAAAAACTTTCTTCTCGCTTTCCAGATGGTGTAACATACTCAGTACCCTATGATACTACTAAGTATGTAGAGGTTGCTATAGATAATGTTGTAGAAAACTTATATATGGCTATAGCCCTTGTTATGCTGATCATATTTATATTTTTAGGCTCGTGGCGTCCTACTATTATCGCAGCGGTCACTATACCTGTTTCTCTCATAGGTGCTTTTATGGCTATGCAAATAGCTGGGGGTTTTAGTATAAACTTCTTAACACTGTTTGGCTTGATACTAGCTATAGGTATCGTTGTTGATGATGCTATTTTAGTGGTTGAAAATGTTGAAGTTATTATGAACAAAGAACCAGAACTTACGATGCCTCAAGTTGTTAAAAAATCAATGATAGAGCTTATCGGTCCCATCATCTCAACCACATTAGTTCTTGTGGCAGTTTTCATACCTGTATCGATGCTCCCTGGTATAACTGGAGCTTTATATCAGCAGTTTGCTCTAACTATCGCTTTTGCTGTTATGGTTTCTTCGCTAAATGCACTGACTCTTTCTCCTGCAATAAGTGCAATCATCATCAAAAGAAGAGGTAAAAATGAGGAAAAATTCATAGCATTTAGCTACTTTGACAAGTTTTTTGATGCCTTAACTTTAGTATATAAAACTATCATAACATTCCTTATAAAAATAAGATATTTTATGATTATTGTAATGGCAGCCATATTTTATATAATGTACTATTTTTTTTCTATCATTCCATCAGGGTTTGTTCCAGCCGAAGATAAGGGTATGCTAATGGTATCCGTAAACTCAAAACCAGGTACATCTATATCTCAAACTGCAAAAACTAGAAAAAAGGTAGAGAAGATTATATACTCTATAGATGGTATTGAAAATATCATAAGTATAGAGGGCTACAATATAGTTACATCTTCTATGGACTCCTCTGCATTGGCTATGTTTATATCTCTTAAAGACTGGAAAGAGCGAACAACAGAGGAAAATAGTGTATTTGGAATTATCCAAAAGATAAAAGAAGAGTGTGCTGTAGTAGATGAGGCAAATGTTGCTGCATTTAACCTCCCTGGCATACCAGGTGTTGGAAATGTTGGTGGTTTTGACTTTAGACTTCAAGACTATCTTTCTGGTGACTTGAGTACATTTGAGCATTTTGCAGGTGAGATGATAAAAGAAGCATTTTTAGATCCTAGAATCGCCTATGCTTTTACAACATTTGCAACCAACTACCCTATGTATGATATAAAGATAGATAGAGAAAAAGCTAATGCTCTTGGTGTAAATATGTCTGATCTTTTTACAACTATGCAAGCATATCTAGGCTCTATATATGTCAATGACTTTACAAAGTTTGGTAAAGTGTTTCGTGTTTTTGTACAAGCTGACAAAGAGTTTAGAAGTTCAAAAGAAGATATAGATAAACTTTTTGTGAAAAACTTCAATGGAGATATGGTTCCTCTAAATGCCTTGATCAAGGTAAACGAAACCATAGGTCCGCAAAACTTAACACACTACAATATGTATAGAAGTATTCAGATAAATGGAGCTGAGGCACCAGGGTATAGCTCTGGAGATGCTATGGAAGCGATGCAAGAGATAGCTACAAGAGTTCTACCTTCAAGCTATGGTTTTGAATGGTCTGGAATGAGTTATCAAGAAAAACTCGCAGGAAATGCACAGATATATGTTGTGTTTTTTGTACTCTTAGTAGTGTTCTTGGTTCTAGCTGCACAGTATGAATCTTGGATACTTCCTTTGATGATATTGCTATCTGTTCCTATGGTTGTTGCTGGTGCGGTTGGCGGTTTATATCTTTTTGATATACCTCTAAATACATTTGCACAAGTAGGACTAGTTTTACTTGTTGCCCTCGCCGCCAAAAATGCTATCTTGATAGTTGAGTTTGCAAAAGAGCAAAGAGAATCAGGCATAAGTATCATAGACTCAGCAATAAATGCAGGTTTTCTTAGATTTCGTGCTATTATGATGACTATTTTATCCTTTCTTTTTGGTATATTTCCACTTGCATTTGCAACTGGTGCAGGTGCTATAACACAGCAGTCTATCGGAATAGTTTTGATGTTTGGTATGATTACAGCTACTTTTATATCAACACTATTTGTTCCTGTTTTATATGTACTACTAGAAACTATGAGAGAAAAATTTGTAAGTGTTAAAGATGAGATAGAAAAAAGGGAGTCGATATAATGTACAAAATACTCATACTGGTTTTTCTTGCCTTAAGTATAGATGCTAAAGAGATATATAATGTTGATAGGTTAATTTTAGAAGCATTAAAAAACTCTCCCGACCTAAAAACAAGCCAGTCCCAATACAAGGCTTCACAAAGTAGATATGATAGAGCTTTTTCTGACTATCTGCCTAAAATAGACCTGCATCTAAATGCTGGACAGATAACTATGAGCGATATGTCTGATAGCTCAGATGACACCATAGATGATACTCTTATCTTAGGAAGATTGACTCTAAAGCAGATTATTTATGATTTTGGTAAAACTGGAGGAAATGTAGATAGTTTAAAATATACCTCAGACTCATATTTAAATGCAAATGAACAGATAATATCCAATAAAAAAAAGTTTGTAAAAACTGCTTATTATCAAGTCTTACAATCGATCGCACTAATAGATGTAAATAAAGAAAATGTAAAATTAAACAAGATTCAACTTTATCGTTCAAAAAAATATTTTGCAGCTGGAATAAGAACAAAAATAGATGTTTCAGATGCAAAAGTTAAGCTAATCCAATCCAACCTAGATCTAAAGAAAAGTCTTTATGACTTAGAGCTATCCTATGCATCTCTTGATGAAGTTGTTGGTTTTACACAGATAGATAGAAAATATGAGGTCTATTCTAAAGAGTTAGTTTTAGAAAATATCTATGACTCCTTAACAGAATACGACTTGACATTAGTTAAGTCCATAAACTATGCTTACATAAATAGATATGAACTAAAAAAATATCTCTCTGATATAAAATCAGCCAAATCTTCTAGCGAAGTTGCTTCATCTCAGTACTATCCACAGATATACTTTGATGCTGATTATACAAAACAAGATACCGATAAACTAAAAGTTTTTTTACCAGAAGAACAATGGAATGCATCTTTAAACCTTGACTGGAATATCTATCAAGGTGGAGGCACCTCTGCTCTTACTCAAGAAAAGAGAATTAACATAAATATCTCTACGACAAAACTTCAAAGTAGTAAACTAAAGATAAAAAAAGAGACTACTCAGTCTTATATAAATGTTTACAAGATGAAAGATTCTGTCGAACTGTCTCAAAGCTTACTAAAGGTTTCGCAAGAAAAGTTTGGACAAGCACAAAAAAGATATGAACATGGATTGTCTGACTATATCGAGCTACAAGAAGCAAGACAAGGCTATATAGATGCTAAGTCATCTTTAGTTGTTGATTATTATAACTACTACAAAGCTATCGCTGTCTTAGACAATGCTATTGGAAAATAATATATATAGATATCTAAGCTTAGTTATTTTTATAGCTCTTTTTAGTGCTTGTGCATCTAGACCTACTCCTGTTCCCCTAAAAGATGTTCAAAAACTTCCATGGGGAGCTATAGACTTAGATATAAACTCAAATAAAAAATACTCTATTAAAAAAAGCCTCGGAACACTTATCACTCAAAAATCAGAAAGATATAGTGATACAAATGACTCTATTTCCCTCGATGTTCTAGCCCTAACAGGAGGAGGAAGTCGTGGTGCTTTTGGTACTGGCTTTCTTGTAGGTTGGACTAAAAAAGGAGATATTCCTAGGTTTGATATCATTACTGGTGTTTCCACTGGTGCTGTCATGGCTCCTTTTATATTTTTAGGAGCTAAGGAGTTAAAAAAGGTAGAGTATTTTTATACTAAGATGCACACAAAAGAGATCTTTACATCATCAATGTTAAATATTTTTGGCTATGGGTACATCATGAATGCCAACCCTCTAAAAAAACTTTTTAGAGAAAATTTCAATAAGGATTTTTTAGATAAGATAGCTATTGAGCATAAAAATGGTAGAAGACTCTATGTTGGAACAACAAATATGGATACAGGTCAGCTAACTGTATGGGATATGGGTGCAATTGCATCTAGTGATAGACCTGATAAATACAAAAGATTTAGTGATATTATCTATGCCTCTACTGCTATGCCTGTTTATCTACCACCTGAATATATAGAGGTTAATGTTGAAGATAAAAAATATTATCAGATGCATGTAGATGGTGGAATTTATGCACAGGTATTTATGATTGGTCTTCTTATAAACTGGGAAGAAGTACTTCATTTTAAAGAGTATGCAAATACTAACTTTGATGCAACTCTTTATACAGTTGCTAACAGAAAGTATAGACAAAGAGATATATACAAGCCCATAGAACAAGACCCTTTAAGCATTATAGAAGCTTTTGTATTAACAGAGATGGACCTGCTATTTGATAGAAGTATGTATAGACTCTATGATAACTGTAAAAACAACAATATAAACTTTAAAATGCTTAGTATTCCTAAAAAAATGCCAGATGTAGTAACTGTTCCAACAGAGTTTGACCCCGAAGAGATGCTTGAGCTTTTCAATATTGGCTATAAAGTAGGCTATAATGGTGCAAAATGGAAAAAATCTATCTCTATTGAGGAGTACGACAATCATGGTAAATTTTAATATAAAAAGATTAGGATTAATAGTTACATTTGTTATTTTGCTTTTTACAACAGGTTGTTCTACTTCGCCTCCATTGGCGGTTAAAGTAGAACCTACAGATAAAAAAATAGACTATCTTTTAGATGTGAAACCTATATTTGACAAACGATGTGTAACTTGTCATTCATGCTACAACTCACCATGTCAAGCAAAGCTTAGTTCATTTGAGGGTGTAGATCGAGGTGCTAGCAAAGAGCTAGTTTATAATGGAACCCGCCTTAGTTCATCTGAGCATACTCGACTTTTTATAGATGCACAAAACACTTTAGAGTGGAGAGATAAGGATTTTTACTCTATCACTAAAAACTCTGAAAACAACAGTAGTTTCAACAACTCTATTATGATCTATATGCTTCATGATAAGGCGGAGCATCCAGATATTGTTGGTGACTATGAACCTGAAAGTGATAAGCTTATATGTCCTCGTAACACAGAAGAGATGGGTGATTATCTTTCTGAGAAAAAGAACCATGGTATGCCTTATGGATTTCCTGCTTTGAAAAAAAACGAGTACAACACTTTAGCTCAATGGCTTCAACAAGGAGCAAAGGGACCCTCCCAAAAACAGCAAGACAAGATAACAAAACCAAGTCATAAAGCAAGCATAGAGATAGACAAATGGCAACTCTTTTTAAACAAGACAGATGCAAAGCATATAATGACAGCTCGTTACTTATATGAGCATCTCTTCCTTGCTCATATAAACTTTAAATCTGCTCCAAAAGAGTTCTATGAACTGGTTCGCTCTAAAACTCCAGCACCACAAGAGATAGATATTATTGCAAGTATTCGCCCATTTGATGACCCTAATACAGATAAGTTTTATTATAGATTTAGAAAAATTCACTCAACTATCACACATAAAACACACATGGTTATGAAGTTTGATGATACTGTACTTGATCGTTTTAAAGAACTTTTTATTCAAGAAAAGTGGAGCGAAGAGCCTCATGTGATGAGCTATGAGACCAAACTTAGCACAAACCCTTTTCTTCTCTTTGCTCAAATACCAGTAAAAACTCGCTATCAGTTTTTACTAGATAATAGCAACTATGTTATTATGACTTTTATTCGTGGTCCTGTTTGTCGTGGTCAGATAGCACTAAATGTTATCAATGATCATTTTTGGGTTTTATTTAAAGACCCTAAGTATGACATCATGGTGCAAGAACCCAGTTTTTTACTCAAACAGGCAAAAAATCTAGCTATACCGATAGAAAGTATAGATATGAAGGTATATAGTGCATTTAATGATGACTATAGAGATAGATATAGTGTTTACTGGAATGCTAAACAAAAACTTTTAGATGAAAATTATCCAGATGGACATGGGCTAGAAGCTATTTGGAAAGGAAACAAGGCAGATGACACACCACTACTAACAATATACCGTCACTTCAATAGTGCATCAGTCCACAAAGGTGCATTAGGAAATCTACCAAAAACTATGTGGGTTATTGACTATGCTCAACTTGAGCGTATATACTATACTCTTGTTGCTGGTTATGATGTTTATGGAAACATTGCTCATCAGACAAATATTAGGCGTTATATGGATTTTCTAAGAATGGAGGGTGAGTTAAATTTTCTTTCATTTATGCCAAAAAATTCTCGCCAAAAGATGTTTAACTATTGGTATAGTGGTGATAAAGATATTCTAAACAGCAGTTATTTCAACCCAAATGGAAAAGATGATGACAATTACTATCATCCAAAAAGAGAAACTAAAGTTATCTACAAGACAGATAATTATAAAAGAGAATTTATAGAACAAGTTGTAAAAAAACATCTCTTAAAGTCAATAGATAGCAGTTTTGATAAAATAAACTATGACACTTACAATGAAAAAGCACCAACTATGCCTGAGAGATTTGATTCTGTAGAAGATATGATAGCTGGTGCAAGGTCTTTAACTGCTCCTGGAACAGGTTTTTTAAAAAATATCGTTGATGGTGGAGTTAATGTTATCTATGTTCGTGTTGAGATGCTAGATGGTACATATAAGACCTATACTCTCATAGCAAATAGATGGCATAGTAATGTTAATTCACTTTTTAGTGAAGATAGCAGACTTGATAGCTCTAAAGATACTCTTGATATTATTCCAGGTTTAGTTGGTTCTTACCCCAATGGTTTTATGTATGTTCATTATAAAGATCTTCCAGAGTTTTTTGATGTATTGAAAAACTTTAAGAAAAACAAGGTCTATAAGGAAAAGATTTTAAAATATTTTATCTTAAGATCAGATAAAAATTTCTGGGAAGCATTTGACTGGTTTTTAGATTATTTCAACAGATATGATCCCATAAATGCAGGTCTTTTTGACCTTAACCGCTACTATAAAAGTGCTGACTAAGAGTAAACTCTTAGAGGTAAAAGATATTTACTTTTGTGTGGGTCTATCTGTATTTTCTTGTAGATATAGATAGAGTGCTTGGAGTTCTTTTTTTGTTAAAAAGTATCTAGGCATTCCATTTTTCCTATCATTTAGTGCCTTATAAAAAACATCAAAATCAAGTTCATTTATAGCAGGTCCCATAAAAACTTTAGACTCATTTTTATCTATATATCTTGCTACTATTTTACCCCTGCCTTTGTCTCCATGACAATGGTGACAACCAATACCTCTAGGGTTTTTATAAAGTTGTGAAGCATACTCTAGGGGAGTTATAAAGTTTGTTTCTCCAAATAGAAAAGTATTAAGAACAAAAAATAATAAATATTTCATAAAGCGACCTTTTAATATATAGTGGTATAATATCGAAAAAATAATTTAAGAGGTTTAAATGCAACTTCTCGATGGTAAATCACTTTCAAAAAAGATAGAATTAACAATAGCAGATGAAGTAAAAGAGTTTAAAGTCAGTTCTGGTGTTGTTCCAGGTTTAGCAGTAATGCTTGTTGGTCAAGACCCAGCAAGTGCTGCTTATGTAGGTATGAAGAAAAAAGCTTGCGATAGAGTTGGTTTTTACTCTGTAACACATGAGATGCCAGAAGATATCTCTCAAGAAACTATCGAAAATACAATCTCGATGATGAACAACAACCCAAGTATAGATGGAATTCTTATCCAGCTTCCACTTCCACCGCAAATAGATGAAACAAAGATCTTAGAACTTGTGGCTCCAAACAAAGATGTAGATGGTTTTCATCCCTTTAATGTAGGAAGATTAACAACAGGACTTGATGGCTTTGTGCCATGCACTCCTCTGGGTGTTATGGAGCTATTTAAAGAGTATGACATAGATCTTAAGGGTAAAAACTGTGTTGTTGTAGGAGCTTCAAACATAGTAGGAAAACCTATGGCAGCCCTACTTTTAAATGCAGATGCTACTGTTGAGATTTGTCATATTTTTACTGATGATCTGAAAAAGCATACCCTAGATGCTGATATATTGCTCGTCGGAGTTGGTGCTATAAACCTCATAACAGATGATATGGTAAAGCAAGATGTTATCATCATAGATATCGGTATAAACAGAGCAGACAACGGAAAACTTGTAGGTGATGTTGACTTTAAAAATGTTAGCAATAAATGCTCCTACATCACTCCCGTTCCAGGTGGAGTTGGTCCTATGACAATAGCCATGCTTCTTAAAAACACACTAAAAGCTGCAAAAGCTCATGCAAAAAGTAGGATATAAATGAAAGCATTTTTACTTAAACTTTACAAATTTTCAAACTCTTGGACTGGAACTATAACTATTGTTCTTTTTATCATTTTTTTTATTGCTCAAGCCTTTAGAATCCCATCTGGAAGTATGAAAGACTCTCTTCTTATTGGCGATCATCTATTTGCCAAAAAGTTTGCTTATGGCTTAGCTATGCCTCATATTCCCTTTATAGAGATGTCGATCATGCCTTGGAGTGATAGACTTCGCCTAATCGATGGAGATACTCCAAAGCGGGGAGATATAGTTATATTTAGATACCCTAACAATCCTGAACAACACTTTGTAAAAAGATGTGTAGCTATACCTGGTGATGAGCTTTTTGTTGCAGATAAAAACCTTTTTGTTCACCATAAAGAGGGCGATGAGTGGATAAAAGAAAACTTTAAAAGTTTTGAAATAGTAGTCTTTGATAAAAAACTATGGGTCAAAAATCCCTATAGAAAAAAACATCCAGGGATTCACAATGATGAAAAGATCATAAACAACGGTAGATATCCCATACAACTTTTTTACTTTGGAGCAACTAAAGTTGAAAAAGATACTTATTTTATGATGGGAGACAACCGTGACCACTCAAACGATAGCCGTTTTTGGGGTACGGTTCCCTATGAAAACATAGAGGGGACACCTTGGTTTATCTACTTCTCTATAGATGAAAACTGGGAAATAAGATGGGACAGAGTTGGAAAAACACCAACAGACCTAGAGGCATCAGAACACTTAGACCTTGCCATAAAAGAAAGAGTTAAAACAGATAAGAGTGACCATGGAATCTATTGATATACTAAAGATAACAGCAGCTGTATTGGCTCTAGGTATAGCCATCATAGGACATGAAATAATGCATGGTTTAGTGGCTTATCTATATGGAGATACAACTGCCAAAAATGCAGGAAGATTGTCTATAAATCCGCTAACACATATCGACCTAGTAGGTACTATCTTAGTTCCAGCATCTATGTACTTTATACCTATGCTTTTTGGTAGTGATGGTGGGTTTTTGTTTGGTTGGGCAAAACCAGTTCCCATAAATATATCTACAGTTGTTAAAAGAGGTGGTTACAATGCGGCTATGCAAGTTGACTTAGCTGGAGTGGTTTACAACTTTAGTCTTGCTGCACTAGCCTCTGTTGTTTTAGTTTCTATGAATCAACCAACAGCACTAGATGCTCAACTTTTTGCCTATCTATTTGTAACACAGCTTCTTGTTATAAATGTTGTTCTTGGAGTGTTTAACCTTATACCGATACCTCAGTTTGATGGAGCTCATTTTTTAATGCATCTAGCACTAAAATACAAAGTAGATGCAGTAGCAGAATTTTTTTACAAAAATGAAAGATATGGAATCTTTATAGTTCTTATTGTTTTGATGACACCACTAAAAGACTATCTACTACTAATGCCTGTGCAAACTATTTTGCATCTACTAACATCATAATACAAACTCATAAAAAGGTAAGAAATGAAATTTTTTGTAGCAACAGACCATGCAGGTATAGAGTTGAAAAACTATACTGTAGAACTTTTAAAACAAAAAGGACATGAGGTTATAGACCTAGGTCCATACAGTACCGATAGAGTTGACTATCCTGACTATGCACATAAGCTTTGCAAAGAGGTCTTAGATGATGAGAGAACACAAGGTATTTTGATATGTGGTTCTGGTATCGGTATGAGCATGGCAGCAAATAGACACACAGGTATAAGAGCAGCACTTTGTCACGATGCCTACACTGCAAGAGTAGCCAGAGGACACAATGATGCCAATGTTTTATGTTATGGTGAACGCATAGTTGGTAAGGGTGTAATGGAGTCTATCTTAGATGCTTGGTGTGAGAGTAGTTTTGATGGTGGTAGGCATACAGGTCGTGTGGAAAAAATAGAACAAAGAGAAGAGATGTAATGTTTTGGGAATGGTCGCTCTTAACTCTTCTTTCTATATTGTCTATCTTTTTATTTGTTAAGATGTTTTACTTTAAAAGTATTACAAACAAAGAACAAAGAGGCAACGACTTGATGAAGCTAACACTTCAAGAAGCAGAGATACTTATAAGAAAATACCAGATTCAACTACAAAGAGCCTTAGGAAATGTTGATATATTAAGTGAAGAGCTAAACAAGCTAAGAAATGAACTCAAAGCTCTAAAACAAAGAAATACAAAACATAGGCAAGAAACAGACAGACTAAATGGCAAGATCAAAGCACTAGAGAGTCGTATAGATGCTCTACTATAAGATACTAGCTTGGGTGATGAGAGTTTTCATAAGCCGTTTAGGAATGTAAAATATATCCTGCAGCATTATCTAAAGTGGTATAGCATGCGACACAATCATCGGTATTAAATTGAGATAGTGGCATTATCTTACCCCCTCTACTATTTTAATCTCATCATCACTCAAGCCGTACAATTCATAAACCATAGCATCTATCTCTCTATCTGTTGTGTTGATTTGAGATTTTAAATCTAGGGCTATTTTGCTATCGTTTTCAAAGAGTGCTTTCCAGTCGTTTTTGAAGTTTCTCTCTTGTAGTTTATCTGCAAATTTTAACTTCTTGGCTTTTTTATACTCTTTGACAAACTCATCAAAATCCAACTCCTCAAAGTTTTGGAGTTTTTTAGGGATTTTTTCTAGTTCTAGTTCGGCGATAAAATCTTGTTTTGTTTTTTGTAGAGTTTTTGTTAGTTCTAGCATTGTGTCTGCTTTGTTTATGAACGGTTCTTGTTGTTCTAGGTTTTCTAGTTTTGGTAGTGGAAAAGGTTCTAAAAATTTTCACCACAGACAACAACATTCCCCACACACAAGGTATTGGCCAAAACCACAATGTTAAAATTATTGTC
>JAERRX010000107.1 GCA_016735225.1 Sulfurimonas sp.
TTAAAACTTCACTATTTTGATTTTTATAAGATTGATATCTACTTTAATGTCCTATTTGTAGATAATCAAAACTTCTATATTCTATTTCCACTCTCTTTTGTTGTAGGCTATATGCTTATGTACAGCAAACTAGCAAAGCTTTTTTTGAAAATCTATGTAGTTATCATACTTCTATCAGCAACAACACTTTACGAACCTATAGGCAAAAAACTAGGAGAGAGTATCTTCTTAAAAGAGAACCAACACTACAAGCTTGGCTCAACTACCTTCAGTGGCTCAACTCTTTATGAGGGCAGAACGGATATCTACATATATAGAAAGGATTTATTAAAAACAATAAAATTAGATAAAATTAGTGTGCAAAATATAGCAGTTAATTAAAAAGATTGCCATGCAACATAAAGTCCTATTTTGCTGTATTTTTGGGCTTTGTGCCGTGCAGTGGTCTCTTAAAAGTTATTTACAATTAAACTAAGGAATTAAAATGGATAAACAGTTAGAAAAAACATCACAAGAGAAATTTTGTAGTGAATGCGGTGAAGTGATAAAAGCCAAAGCAGAGATATGCCCTAAATGCGGAGTTAGACAAGTATCATCACAAAATAGTTTAACAGCAACAGCACCAAATGGAAAAAGTAAAATAGCAGCAGCTCTATTGGCATTTTTTCTAGGAGGCTTTGGAATACATAAGTTTTATCTAGGACAAATTGGCTTTGGAATTTTATATCTTCTTTTTTGCTGGACCTTTATTCCATCACTAATTGCATTTGTAGAGTCTATTCTTCTGCTTACTATGAGTGATGAAACATTTAACAGAAGGTTTGGAATGTTGTAACTTTTAAAAATCAACTACTCCGAGGCAAGCCTTTTAGCTTAGCAACAACGACAGAAATAATGAAAGAGTTATCTCGGCGAGCAAAACAAAAGCGTAGGCAAGATATGCGATATTATGGTGATCAAAAAAAATTTGCTAAACATATTGAAATGACATATCGCAGATATCAACAGTTTGAAATAAATGGAAAAATAACAATAGAAAAATTCATTGATGTACTGAGAGGATTAGATGCATTAGATGAAATTCAGGGGCTTTTACAACTTACAGATGAAGATCTATTTAAACAAGAAAGTGCAAAAACTTTTGATTCTTCCAAAAATGAACAACATTCAAAAAAAATTAATAAAGATGAATATACAAAGTATGTGCCAGATCTTTTTAGATAGATTTGGCACAACATAATGAAATAGTAACACTAGATATTATCCCTGAAAAAGTAGAAATGTTCAAAATGTAGAAGTTAATTCAAGATAACCATTCTAGCTTTTTGAGTTCTTACCATACTATGAGATTAAAATGATTGATAGTTGTTTCAGTAATGCAGTTTTCTTTGTCACGAAACTTCTCTAGAACTTCGACTATCTTTTTTTTATCAGGTTTTAAACCTCTCACATCTAAATGCCACTCAAAGTTTTCTACAGCTTCATCGAACTCTCTTGTCCTTATCTTCTCTTCATCAAAAGGGATTACTTGGTAGAATTTACTGTTTTTATTTAGCCACTCTTTGACTTTTTTTGCTCCGTTTGGCGGGCTGTATGAAGAGCCGTGGGCTTTGAAAAGAGCTTCTATGATGTGTGTCTCTCTTTTTCCTGCCCAGCCGAGGTAGATTTTGGTTTTAGCACACTTAGTCATCTTCTCTAAGTCTCTGTCTTCTCTTATGGCAGGCGACATAGTGCAAAGTGCATAGTCATAAACTTCTTTACATGTAAAGCTATCCCAGCCAATGTGAAGAGTATCTGTATTGGTTAGGTTTAGCTTTTTGGCATCCTCTTTTAGGACTTCTAGCATCTCCTTTGAGGAGTCTATGCCGTCTATGTGTGAGCATTTTTTAGCAAGGTGGAGTGTATAGACCCCAGTTCCGCATCCGATATCTAGTAGTGTTTTGTCTTGAAACTCTACATGTAGAGAGTCCAAGGCATCAAATATCCTGTTTTCAAACCTATCTTTATCTTCGCCATATCTTGAGTAATTTTTTGCTTTTTTGTCCCATTTGTTCATGAGTTTCCTTTGGTTTTGTTTGTCATAAAGAGTGATAGATATATGCCAGCTCCTATAAAAATAGCACCGATTACATGATAAGCACTTAGCTTCTCTCCTAAAAACAGATATGCCAGTATAGAGCCAAACAGTGGCATTAAGTGTGTAAATTGACCCGCTTTGTTTGCTCCTATCTCTTGGATTCCCTTATGCCAAAAGTAGTAAGATGCTACAGAAGCAAAAAGAGCAACATAGATAAATACAGCATAATAGTTCTGCACTAAAGAGATATCTTGAGTCAAAGAGTAGCCCATCGAAAAGTATATGACTAGAAGCCAAAAAAGTCCTATATATGCAATAGTGGTAAAAAACTCAAAATCACCCAACTCTTTTGGTCTAAATCTAATCAAAACAGAGTATAAAGCCCATATAAACGATGAACCAAAGATAAGAATATCTCCAAGATTGAACTCAAGTGTACTTAAAGTTGAAAAATCGCCCCTAAGAATGAGAAAAAATACCCCAAAAGTAGATAGCAAGATACCAAGAAGTTGCACTAATCTAATCTGAATTTTGAGTATAAAGTAAGAGAGAACCAAAATCATAATAGGGATAAATGAGTTTATAAGCAGGGCATTGGTGGCAGTCGTGTAGTTTAAGCCGATATAAAGAATCGTATTAAACCCAGTGATGCTCAGCAAAGCCAAAACATTTAGTAGTAAAAAGTTCTCTTTTAAAACTTTAGTGATGTTTGAAAAGTTTTTAAAGAGTATGGGAGAGACAAGCAAAGCAACCCCAAGCCAGCGAAACATAGCTAGTTGAACTGGTTCTATATCCTC
>JAERRX010000123.1 GCA_016735225.1 Sulfurimonas sp.
TATCATAGAGGTTAAAATTTATATCTATAATATTGTCTATGATCTCATACTCAAAATATTTATTTATGTTTGGATTATAATTTTTTTCACAAATAAGCCCTGCTTCGCCCTCATAACTTTGAAAATGAAGCAAGGAGGCAAAAGATGCTATAGCATCAAACATTCTACCAACTGAGCTACTTTTTGGGGCATTTAGATTTTTAGTGTGACTTTGATGAAGGATTTTTATTTCACTCTTTTTAAATGAGTCAATAAGCTCTAAGTCTAAGCTCAAAACCTCATCTAGGGTATATCTATCAAAAAGCATACTTAGGGCAACTCTTCGAGGCTCTTTTATAGCCTTTTCTCCGCCAAGAAGTTTTATAGACTTGAATGTGTATTTTCTTTTATCGCCTAAAAAAATCTCCCCACCCCAAAGTGAACCATCATCTCCATAGCCAGTTCCATCAAAACTAAAACCTAGATACTCTCCATCTAAACCAAACTCCGCCTTAGTGGCATATATATGAGCTAGATGATGTTGAACCTCTACTAACTCTTTGTCTTGAAGTTTTGCCCAAGCAGATGTTTCATAGTTTGGATGCTTATCGTGGACTATTATATCTGGCTCAAAATCATAAAACCTTTTAAATGTTACCACCATATCTTTAAAAAATTCAAAAGCTTTTAATGAGCCTAAATCTCCAATATGTGGAGATAAAATAATACTATCATCTATAACAAAAGCTATGGCATTTTTTGCATTTGCTCCAACTGCTAAAATCTTCTTTTTACTCTTAAATGGAAGCTTGATTATCTTTGGTCCAAAACCTCTTGAGAGTCTTAGCATCTGTGTATCTCCAGCTACAACTTGAACAAGCGAATCATCAACACCGTTTATTATATCTCTGTTAAAATCTAGCACAAACTCTACAAAAGGCAACTTTTCTTTTATCACTTTTGCATCTATGATAATTGGCTCACTTGCTAAGTTTGCACTTGTTGCAACTATGGGCTTTCTTAGATGCTCAAAAAGTAAGTGATACAGTGGTGTATATGGCAAGAAACAGGCTATCCTATCAATATTGGGAGCGACATATTTTGAATATTTTTTATCTCTTTTTGTCTCTTTTGTTAGTATAACTATTGGTGCTTCTTTTGAACTTAAAAGTTCTTTTTCTTTTTCACTCATAGATGCTATCTCTTTTACCTGCTCTTTATCTTTACACATTATTGCAAATGGTTTGCTAGGTCTTTGTTTAAACTCTCTTAGCTTTTTTACAACCTCATCATTACTTGCATCACATACTATATGAAAGCCACCTACTCCTTTTATAGCAACTATTTTTCCCTCTTCTATATAACCTGCTGTTTTTTTTATACTTTCACTTAGCTTTGGTCCACAGCTATCACAAGAGATGGCTTGTGCATGATACCTACGATTTAGTGGGTCTTTATACTCATCTTCACAAGACTCACACATCTTAAACTCTTTCATAGATGTACTTACTCTATCATAGGGAACAGTTTTTACTATAGAGTATCGTGGTCCACAGTTTGTACAATTTGTAGCAAAATAATCTAAATACTTTTTTTCATTTTTTATATCATTTAAACACTCTAAACATGTAGCAATATCTGGAGAAATTAAAGCAGTTTTCACACCAGTATCTAATGCATGTGTCGTTTGGATAATCTCAAAAGATGTGTAGTCTTTAGACTTAAGCTGTGTTTTTAATATCTTATCTATTCTAGCTAATGAAGGGAGTTTTGAGTCTAAAAGTACTTCAAAGTTTTTTATATCTTTTTTTCTACCTTGTATCTCTACTACTACACCATTTTCATTGTTCTTCACAAAGCCATTTAGTGAGAGCTGAGTAGCTAGTTTATATATAAATGGACGAAAACCAACACCTTGAACCTGTCCAAATATCTTATAGTTTACTATATCCATATTGATACTATCTACCTCTTGAGTAAGATGTTTTTGCAAGAGTTTGAAGATCTAGTCTTTCATTTTTAACATCCACTTTAACCCCTAACTCTTTTATATGTTTAATTATCAAGCTCTCCATACTTACACAAGCCTTTAAAACTTCCCTACTGATACTAAATGTTGTATCAACACCTATAACATAGGGTATCACTCCAACGATCGTAACAGGAGGAAGCTCACCTAGCATATCAATCATCTGCAATGTCTGTAGCATCTCAACTTCGTGAGCGCTACCCTGCCATGTTATACAGCTTGGAGTATCGTTAAAGTCAAAACTATAAACATCGCCTATATCTCCATCTTTAACATTAACACAGTCTATAAGTATTACCTTATCATAAGCAGTAATTATTGGCATTAAGTTATGAGCCAATGTCCCACCATCTAGCAAAGAAACAGTATGCTTATCGGAACTAAAGTTGTACTTATCATCTAAAAAGTTTGTTAGATGAACACCTATGCCCTCATCACCAAATAACACATTACCAATACCTAAAACCAATATTTTCATCTTTTCTCCTACTAAAGTAAAGCAACATATATAAATATGACCTAAAACAAAAAGTATAATAAAGCTAACTTACACTAATCTTAATCACAAAGAGGATATAATCTTTTTTATTATTCTAGCAAAGGACAGTTATGAAGATTCGTAAACGCGCACTCACATTTGAAGATGTACTTTTAGTACCACAATATTCTGAAGTTTTACCAAAAGAGGTTATACTAGAAACTAAGCTAACTCGCAATATAAAACTTAAGATCCCTATGGTTTCTGCGGCTATGGATACAGTCACAGAATACAAGGCTGCTATTGCTATGGCAAGACTTGGAGGCATAGGAATTATTCATAAAAATATGGACATAGAAGCTCAGTGCAAACAGATCATTAAGGTAAAAAAAAGTGAGAGTGGTATCATCATAGACCCTATATTTGTTCACCCAGATGCAACACTTGCAGATGCTGAAAAACTTATGAATGAGTTTAGGATTTCAGGTGTTCCTGTTGTAGATGGACATAACAAACTTCTAGGTATCCTAACAAACCGTGATATGAGGTTTGAAAAAGATATGCGTAAACTTGCATCTGAGGTGATGACTCCCATGCCACTTATCACAGCAACAAAAGGTATCTCTCTTGATGATGCAGGTGATATTATGCATAAAAATAAAATCGAAAAACTTCCTATTATCGATGAAGATGGCTTCTTAAAAGGTCTTGTAACTATCAAAGATATCAGAAAACGCATAGAACATCCAAACTCAAACAAAGATGCCTTTGGAAGACTTGTTGTTGGTGGAGCTATCGGTGTTGGGCAGTTTGACAGAGCAAAGGCACTTGTAGATGTTGGTTGTGATGTTTTAGTTTTAGACTCTGCTCATGGTCACTCAAAAGGGATTCTTGATACAGTTAGAAAGATCAAAGAAACTATGGAAGTAGATGTAATAGCTGGAAATATTGCTACAAAAGAAGCGGTTCTTTCACTTATAGAAGCAGGAGCAGATGCTGTAAAAGTTGGTATCGGACCTGGTTCTATATGCACAACAAGAATAGTAGCAGGTGTTGGTGTTCCTCAAATCTCCGCTATAGATGAGTGTGCAGAGGCAGCTCGACCTCATGGAGTACCTATCATAGCAGATGGCGGTATCAAATACTCTGGAGATATATCTAAGGCTTTAGCTGTTGGTGCATCTTGTGTTATGGCAGGTTCACTTTTAGCTGGAACAGAAGAATCCCCTGGAGAAACTATCATGTTTCAAGGTAGGCAATACAAGTCATACCGTGGTATGGGAAGTATAGGAGCTATGCAAAAAGGCTCAAACGATAGATATTTTCAAGAGGGAACTGCTGCTGATAAGTTAGTTCCAGAAGGGATAGAAGGTCGTGTTCCATTTCGTGGTAGCATCTCAGGTATAGTTCATCAGATGATGGGAGGACTTCGTGCATCTATGGGTTATTGTGGTAGTCAAGATATTGAAACATTTTGGGAAAAAGCAGAGTTTGTAGAGATAACAAGTGCTGGACTTAGAGAGAGTCATGTTCATGATGTAAGCATAACTCAAGAGGCACCTAACTATCACTCATAAAGATGTAAAGTATGCTGGTTTTTGGATTAGATTTATCGCATCTTTTTTGGATACTTTGTTTTTAGCCCTGCCCATAGGAGTTTTTATCTACTTTTTAAGTGATGGAAACTGGTTTGATTTTGCACAGTATAAGCAAAACATAGAGATGGCAATGAGTGGAAATATTCATGCTCTTGACTCTCAACCAAAGCTCTCTTTTAGATGGGAGCTTTTATTTGAAGTTAGTGTTTTTCTTGTCACCCTACTTTTTTGGAAACGATGGAGGGGAGCGACTCCTGGAAAAAAGTTTGTTCATATAAAGATAGTAGATGCCAAAACTCTTAAAGATATTAGCAACAAACAAGCTATAACTCGCTCATTTGGATATATAGCTTCTACATTGCTCTTTCTTATTGGTTTTTTTATGGTCGCTTTTAGGTCTGACAAAAGAGCTTTGCACGATCTTTTGGCTAGCACAGTTGTTGTTTATGATGGCAAAGAGAGCTTGTAGCATCTCTCATATCTTGACCTATATTCATACTAATTTTTTGTTTTTATCCATACACAACCATATAGATGCTATACTTTATAATGATTAATATCTCAAACAATAAACATCTTGATATTATATTGCCAAGCACTAACAAGGCTTTAAAAGAGGTGCTAAAGAGTGCTTCACCAAAAGAGTTAAGAGTTTTAACACAAAACAAAGACCTAAAGTCAGTTTTAAACTCTCTTCTTCAAGAAAGTTCTAAAAATTCTGCATCTGATAAAGCTTTGTTAAACCTAGTCAAAAACAACCCTACTTTAAAAAATCTAGGCTCAGTAACTTCAACTGTAAAAGGTTTACTAGATGCTTTAAAATCAACTCCACAAAAAACTACACTTCCTGTAGAGAAAGTTTTAAAAGAGTTTCTTGTTGATATAAAACAACTAAATCAGAGTGATTTAAAAAAGCAAATTGCAAACTCTGGAGTTTTTTTAGAATCAAAAATAAAAAATATTAAAAACCCTCAAGCAGAACTAAAAGAAACACTAAACCCTCTTCTTAAAAAGATTCAAAAAAGCTCTATATACCCCATAAAAGTTTTAGATAAGAATATTAAAGAGATTTTAAATAGTGAAGTTATAAAAAATGCTACAAATATATCTTTGACAACTCCAAGTGAAAAACAGGACTTAAGTAAAGTTGCAAAACTAGTAGATAAGATCATCCAAACCATGCAAACAAATCTAAAAAGTGAAGATACTATAACTACAAAAAACTTCTCAAAAGCCCTAGACAAACTCCAGCATCTCATAGAACCAAAGGTTTTAACAAAAGAAAACTTCAAGCTAGAGACATTAAAAGAGAGCATAACTGAGATAACTACTCAACTATCTTCAAGTAAAACTCCTCAAGCTAAGAGTTTGATGGATATCCTAGCAAAAGTTTTAAAAACTTTACCAAACAGCTCATTGGAGCAACTAACAAAAGAGAAGATACCACAAGAGATAAAAAATGCAATCTTGCCACTCAAAGATCTCATAGAAAAGTCAGATACTCTTTTTTTAAAAGAAACTAAATCCCTATTAAACAAACTAACTACTCTTAACACTTCACAAAAACTACAATCAACTCAAAATATAAAAGAACTTGTAGCTAGTGACCTAAAGTCTGTTTTACTAAAGACAAGCGAGGAACTTTCTAAATCACCCACAGCAAAACAAAGTGAAGTTTTAAAGCATATAGACAAATTGTCTCTTCAGATTGACTATCATCAGCTAGCTTCACATCTCTCAAACTCCTCATCTTTATATCTACCGTTTTCATGGGATGCTTTAGAAGAGGGTAGCCTCAACATCAAAAAAGATAAAGATGAAAAATTTTATTGCGATATAGAACTAAAACTAAAAGAGTATGGAGACTTGAGCTTGCGATTGGTTTTGTATGAAAAAAATCAAATAAATATTAAGATCCACTCCGACAACAAAGAGTTTCAACAAATCATAAAAGACAATATTCCTACTCTTCGTTCAAGCTTTATTGACATCAATATAACTCCAAGAGAGATTCGCATACTAAACAGCTCTAAAAAAACAGCTATATCACCTTATGAGAGCCAAACAAAAGCTATAGATGTAGGCTTTGAGGTGAAGGCATGAGAGATGTTAAAATAAACTATACAGAGAAGCTAGATGCCAAATACTAAAAAGGCTGCCGCACTTAGGTATAACACCCAAAAAGAGTCTGCACCTCGTCTTATAGCAAAAGGAAAAGGTGAAACTGCAAAAAATATCATTAAAATTGCAAAACTTAATAATCTTCCAATAAAAAAAGATGAAGACCTCATAGAGCTTCTCTCAAAAGTAGAAATAGACAAAGAGGTTCCTGCCCAGCTTTATAAAGCGGTGGCAGAGGTATTTAGTTTTATATATAATGTAACTAGAAAGTAACCAACAAAAGGTAATATATATAGGTAGGTTAAGCTAGATTAAGAATTATTATGTCAATATATTGTAGATTTAATATAAAAAAACTTAAGGGGTATTTACAGACTAT